>NZ_JBFPKG010000009.1:0-193093 GCF_040948665.1 Paraburkholderia sp. BR14320 | reverse complement strand
GAGATGTCGGCGGGCACCGAGAAAATCGCCGCCGGCAGCGGCAACATCGCGAGGCGCATCGCGACCCAGGCAAGCAGCCTCGAGGAAACTGCCGCGAGCATGGAGCAGATCACATCGACCGTGCAGCAGAACGCTGATAACGCGACCGAAGCGAACACGCTCGTCACGCAAGCCGCCGACGCCGCGCTCGAAGGCGGCCGCGCGGTCGAACGCGTGGTGTCGACGATGGGCGAGATCGGCCGCTCGTCGCAGAAAATCGCCGAGATCACGACGGTGATCGAGGGCATCGCCTTCCAGACCAACATCCTCGCGCTGAACGCGGCCGTCGAGGCGGCGCGCGCGGGCGAGCACGGCAAGGGTTTCGCGGTCGTGGCGTCGGAAGTGCGCGCGCTCGCGCAGCGCAGCGCGGCCGCGGTGAAGGAGATCGAGGGGGTGATCGCGGCGTCGGGCGCGAACGTCGACAGCGGTTTTCGCATCGCCGAAGAAGCGAGCGCGACGATGCAGGGAATCGTCACTCAGGTCGGTCAGGTCCGCGCGATCATGAGCGAGATCAACGTCGCGTCGCGCGAGCAGTCGGGCGGCATCGAGCAGGTCAACCGGGCGGTCACGCAGATCGGCGAGGCGACGCAGCAGAATGCGACGATCGTCGTCGATGCGGAAACGGCGGCGGCCGAGTTGCGCGAGCAGGCTGCGCGGCTCGCCCAACTGGTCAGCGTGTTCAAGCTAGAAGGCGAGCGCGGCTAACGGATCTGCTTGCTGCGGGCGCCGGCGCACGACGCCCGCAGCGCTCAGAACTCCACGTCCAGTTCGTCGATCTCCTCGACCTCCTGCCGCGCGAGCGCGATCCACTCGCGCATTTCGGGCAGCGCCATAATGTGCTGCCCGTATTCGACGATATCCGGATCGAGTTGCACGTCATAGGTCACGAAACGTGTGACCACCGGCGCGTACATCGCGTCCGCCGCGGTCCGCTCGCCGAACAGGAACGGGCCGCCGTACTCCTTCAGGCATTCACGCCAGATCGTCACGATCCGCTCGATATCCGACTGCGCGCGCGCCCAGACCTTGAAGCCCGGGAAATGCGCCTTCAGGTTCATCGGCAGCGCCGAGCGCAACGACGCAAACCCGGAATGCATCTCGCCGCAGATCGAGCGGCAATGCGCGCGGGCGCGGACCTCGTGCGGCAACAGCGCGGCTTGCGGCTTCAGCTCGTTCAGATATTCGGCGATCGCCAGCGTGTCCCAGACCTTGACGCCGTCGTGCACGAGGCATGGCACCAGAATCGACGGCGATAGCAGCAGTAGTTCGGCGCGCGTCGCGGGGTCGTCGATCGGCACGACGAGCTCTTCGAACGGCAAGCCGCTGAACTTCGTCAGCAGCCAGCCGCGCAGCGACCAGGACGAATAGTTCCTGCTGCTAATCGTGAGCGTAGTATTTCCCATGCGTGTGTCCTCCAGATCCGGTATCGCGCCGCGCGTGCCTGCACTCATGCACGCCACGGTGCGCGCGCGCACCAAAGCGCGGCAAGGCCGGCCCGTTTCGCCTACGCATGCAAGTGATATGCCGACGCACGCAGACATGCCGCGACATAGCTCGGCACACCGGGCGACGCGCGCCAGCGCCTGGCGCACCGCTTGCTTTTATTCGGGTTCCTGTTTTTCTGGCGCATTCGAGTGAAAGTATGAATCTGTTCGCCTATCCCGCCTATCAGGCCTGCGCCGACATGCTGCTGCCGCTGCGACACGGCGCGGCGCTGGCGAACCACTCGCTCGGTGCGTGGCCCGCATTCGCGGCTACGCCCCACGGACGCTCGCTGCGCGCGACCTGCGAACTGCTGATACTCGGCGGACTCACGCCGACGCGGCCGCCGTTCGGCATCGACAGCGTCGTCACCGAAGGCGAGCCGGTCGCGGTGATCGAGGAAGTCGTCGCGCGCACGCCGTTCTGCTCGCTGCTGCACTTTCGCAAGGACGCCGTGCTTTCAACGCCGCAGCCGCGCGTGCTGATGATTGCGCCGATGTCGGGACACTTCGCGACGCTGCTGCGCGCAACCGTGCGCACGATGCTGCCCGAGCACGACGTCTATATCACCGACTGGCACAATCCGCGCGACGTGCCGCTCGGCGAGGGCCGCTTCGGCTTCGACGAATTCGTGCGCCACGTGATCGACTTCACCGCGACGATCGGGTCCGGCACGCATCTGCTCGCTGTCTGCCAGCCGACCGTCGCGGCGCTAGCCGCCGTCGCGCTGATGGCCGCCGACGACCATCCCGCGCAGCCGGCCAGCATGACGCTGATGGCCGGCCCGATCGACACGCGCATCAACCCGACGCGCGTCAACGAACTGGCGAGGAGCCGGCCGATCGAGTGGTTCGAGCGCAACCTGATCAGCGCGGTGCCGTTCGGTTTTGCCGGCGCGCAGCGTCGCGTGTATCCGGGTTTCGTGCAATTGGCCGCGTTCATGGCGATGAATCCGGGCCGCCACGCCGAGTCGTTCGAAACGATGTACTACGAGCGCGGCAAGGGCGATCCACAAAAGGCCGACACGATTCGCACGTTCTACGAAGAGTACTTCGCGACGATGGATCTGACCGCCGACTTCTATCTGGAAACCGTCGACACGGTTTTTCAGCAGCATGCGCTGCCGTTGCGCGCGCTCGAAGTCGAGGGGCGTCTGGTCGAGCCGTCAAAGATTCGCCGCACCGCATTGCTGACCGTGGAAGGGGAAAAGGACGATATCTGCGCAGTCGGTCAGACGCTCGCCGCGCAGGACATGTGCGATCGTCTGCGGCCGTATCTGAAGACGCATTACGTGCAAACGGGCGTCGGCCACTACGGTGTGTTCAGCGGACGTCGCTGGGAGCGGCACATTTATCCGCGCGTGCGGGCCGTGATTTACGACAACGAACCGCGCGCGGTGCTCGTCAGTTCGCGCGCGCGTCCGATCCAGCCGGTGCCCGCGGCGACCGCGGCGGAAGTCGCGGCGGCCGCGCCGGTCGCGGCCTCCGTTGTCGGGGTGGAGGTGGATGCGCCCGTAGGCGGAAGCGGGAGCGGCAACTGCGATTCGTCGGCCCAACCGTCCGGGCAGTCGTCGCGCAAACCGCCGTCCGCGACGTCCTGAGCGTTCAGGCCGTTGGCCGGATCATCTGGAACATCTCGCCGATCTGCGCATAGTCGGCGCGATAACCCGCGCGCATGATCGGCTGTGCGGCATGCGTGTCGAACAGGCCGTCCTTCAGATACGCCTCGTCGATGTGCACGCCGACCACCTGGCCGAGCGACAGATAGTTGTCCATCGGCTTGCCGTCGACATCATGCAGACGCACGATCTGCAGCAGTTTGCATTCGAGCGCAGCGGGCGATTCGGCCACGTGCGGCACCGCCACGTTGCGGCCCGGCGCCGGCGTGAGCCCGGCCAGTGCGAACTCGTCGACGTGGGGCGCGACCGGCGCCGACGAGCGGTTCATCTGCTCGGCGAGCGGCCGGGTGGCGAGATTCCACACGAATTCGCCGGTCGCCTCGATGTTGGCGAGACTGTCCTTGCGGCCCTCGCTGCTAAAACCGATGATCGGCGGAAAGGTCGCGAACGCGCCGAAAAAGCTGTACGGCGCGAGGTTGAGCGAGCCTTCGGCATCGCGTGACGAAATCCAGCCGATCAGCCGTGGCGCGACGATCGCCTTGAAAGGATCGTGCGGCAGGCCGTGACCGGCGGCGGGGTCGTAAAAGTAGTGAGGCATGAATTGAGACTCGAGTGATAGTCAGCGCAAAAAAGGGGAGCAGAAGCAGGTCCGGAACGGCTATTTATAACAGCACTAGCCGCGCCCGATCACGCGCTTGCGCCCCTCCTTGACCCGCGCGATGCGCTCCTCGTCCCAATCATGAAAACCCGCGCCGCTGCGCACGCCGAGCCGCCCGGCGTCGACCTGCGCGCGCAGCAGATCGATCACGTCCTCATCCTTTGCGAGTTGCGGCATCAGATGCGACGCGATGTCGACGAAGGTGTCGAGCCCGCCCATATCCGCGCTTTCGAACGGTCCGACGATGCCCCAGCGGCGTCCGAGTGAAGCCTTCATCACGCGATCGACAACTTCGGGCGTTGCTGCCCCCGAACGCACGATATGCAAGGCCTCGCGCAGCACCGCGAACTGCAGCCGATTGCCGACGAAACCAGGAATCGCCTTCGCGAGCACGACCGGTTCCATGCCGATCGCGCTCATCAGCGCAGCGGTTTGTTGCACGACTTCGGGGGCGGTCTCGGTGCCCGGCACGACCTCGATGAGCGGGATCATGTGCGGCGGGTTCCAGAAATGCGCGATCACGAAACGTTCTTTCGCGCGCAGCGGGGTGGCGAGCTGGTCGCGCGGGAAGCCGCTGGTGTTGCTCGCGAGGATCGCATCGTCGGCGAGCAGGCCGGTCAGTGTCGTGTAAAGGCGATGCTTGAGTTCGAGCACCTCGGGAATCGCCTCGATCACGAAGCGCGCTTGCGCGACCGCATCGAGCTGCGCATGCGTTTCGATGCGCGCGAGCGCTGCCTGTTTGGCGGCATCATCGATCCGGCCCGCGTCGATCAGCTCGTCGAGCACCGCTTGCGCTTTCGGCGCGACGCTCGCGAGCCTGGCCGGATCGACGTCGTGAACGATCGTCCGGTATCCATGCAGCGCGGCCTGCGTCGCAATGCCGACACCCATCAGTCCCGTGCCCACCACCCCTATCGCTACATCCTGCGTCGTCTTGTCCACCCGCACTCCCACCACCGTCGATCAAAGTCCCGAAGCATAGCGCAGCACGCAGCAATACCCCGGTCGGACCTGCAAGCCCAAATGCGACGAAGCCGGCCTTCCCGCGGAGAGAAGGCCGGCTTCGTGGACGCGCGCCGCCTGTTGCGGCGCGGTCAGGTCCGCATTAGTAGCGCGGGGGCGGCGGGCGGTGATCGTCGTGATAGCCGCCGCGATGGTGCGGATCGTAGTCGTGCGGATGACGGCGCATCCAGTCGTCGTGCGCCCAGTAGCGGTGGCCGTCCCAGTAACGATCGCCGTGCCAGCCGATGTTGATCGACAAGCCCACCGGCATCGTGTGCGGTTGACCGTACACGACCGGCGCCGGGCCGTGCTCGACGATCACGCGGTCTTGCGCGAATGCGCTACCAGCCGCGACGAGTGCGCCGCCCGCGAGCAGCGTTGCGATCAGTGAGCGCGATGCCTTGCCAAAGGTTTTCATAATGACCTCCCGTCAAAGTTTTATTCCAGGCCAGCGTCCGTGTTTGTCCGGATCGTTCGATTCGCTTCCGAACCAGACGCCGTACGCTTGAGACCCACTTTAGCGGCCAGGATCGCGTAGAGACGTTAGCACTTGTAAGCGTGCATTTCATAGTTGGCGGCGGATGATCGAAGCTCGATTTCGCCTTCTCACTGCATTGAACAAGGCTTACGCGGCGGCACCGTCGTTCGACCCGCTGAACCGGCATGAAAGCCGGTTACATTCATTTCGGCCCCGAAATATTTCGCAAGGAATCGGACGAGTGCAGCAGGCCTGGTGCGGGCAAGGCCAGCCTCGTCGCGCAATGGTGCATCGCGGTAACAGAATCCCCAAAGACAAAGAGCCACGATCCGCATTTCGCGAATAGTGGCTCGATGAATAATGCACCCGAAGTGCGCGCCCCAGCGCGTCGTGTCGCGCTCAGGACGGTTACGGCTGGACCTAGTCCGTCAGCTTGATGCCGAACAGCGTGGACTGCGCGCGGCGCAGACGCTCCGCTTCGCGGGCACGCGCCGCATACGAATAGTCCGAATCCAGCGGCAGATGAGGCGACGCAAAGAGGTCGCTGATCTTTTGGAACAGTGCAAAGATGAAGCTCATGGCGACTCCCGGTTAGTGACTGCATTGCTAGGGTTTTCCCTTAGTCATGATTATAGGGGTTTCCCCTAGGAAAAAGCTAGTGCAATGCAGCAAAATTTCGATGGGGTGGGTTGTCGCGATGCCATTGGGCCGGGAGGTGTTGCATCGCGACAACATCCCCGATTCATCGCCCGGGCGGGTGGCCGTGCTGAGCACGAGTGCGTCTCGCGTGCGTCGGCGTAGCGCTGGACTGTAGGGGCGCGTTGGGGGGCGCCGCGGTGGGCGTCGTGACGGCGGCG
The DNA here is from genome assembly GCF_040948665.1 of Paraburkholderia sp. BR14320. Classification (NCBI taxonomy): domain Bacteria; kingdom Pseudomonadati; phylum Pseudomonadota; class Betaproteobacteria; order Burkholderiales; family Burkholderiaceae; genus Paraburkholderia; species Paraburkholderia sp. BR14320. The sequence continues at coordinate 186,959 of NZ_JBFPKG010000009.1, read as the reverse complement.
GGCGCGGACGCCGCGTTCGCCGTCGCGGCCATCGCCGTATGCGCGTCGAGCAGGCTCACCATCGCCGCTTGCTGGTTCTGCATCATCTGTTCGATGCGCTGTTGCTGGGCAGTCGTTTCGTGCGTGAGGCGCATCAGCAGCAGCGTCTGCGCGATGCCGATCGCCACCGTCACCAGCAGCGCACCGACCACGATCGACAGCATCCATTTCACGCGCCGCGAATGATCGGTCGCGGCGCGGCGCTGATCAGCGATTACGCCATAGAGCGCATCGACCGTATCGGCGAATGCGGTGGCGCGCGCGTGGTCGAGTTCCGGTTCCGAGCGTAGCGCGGCGGCGGCCGCGTCGGTGCGGCGCGCGTCACGCCATGACGTGGCGAATCCGGTGTGGTTATCTGCGGACGCGGGCCGCGGTGTCGTCAACGGCGCGGTGGTCGAGGGCTTGTAGTCCGGCTTCGCCGTTACAGCCTCTGGCGAGGCGGACTGCGTGCGCGTCGCGGACTCGATGGTGAACTGGCTCGCGCTACTGTCGTCGGTCGTGGCGGACGTTGCGGACGACGCTGGAATCGCAGCCGCAGTCGCATCGCGCGATGCCGTCGCGGCTCTCGCAAAGGTCGCGGCGAAACGCTGCTGCGGCCTGCCCGCGCCCGCCGTCGCTGCCGACTCCGCTTCAGCCGCTTGACGCAATGCGGTCACGCTGCGCGCGACGGTCGCGGCGGCCATCGCCGAACTCAGCGGCGCGGATGACTCACGCGAAAGCGGGGTGGGTTTGTCGTCGGTGTTTGCTTCGGCGTTCGGCGTTGCTACAACCGGGGCGCCGTTCGCGAGCTTGCTGGCGGGCGCATCCGCAGCCGCCATCGACGGTTCGACGTCAAACCCGCTCAACTGCTCGTTCACCGGCATCGGTACATCCGGCTTCGCCGCACGCGGTGCGCGGCGCGTTGTCTTGTCGAGCGCAATGTGTTCATCGAATGCGCCGACCGCCTGCAGCACCACGTCCGGCAACTCGAAGCCGTGCAGCGTGCCCTGACGGACGTCGATGTTCATCGCCTCGAGCGTCGCGCGGGTTGGATCGTCAGGGAACAGGTCGAGCGTGCTGTCGTCGCGGGCGACGCCGCTCAGTTGCGCGAGGCGTTGCGCCGAGCGCGCCGCGCGCGCCAGTTTGTTTTCGGTTTCAGTGGAGACGGCGCCCTGCCGCTGCTTCTTCGAAGCGACGCGCCGGGGCCTGGACTGCGGGGATGCTGCGGAATCTGCCATAGAGGAAAAAGCGGTCGTCGCCAGGAACGGGCGCCGGATGCCGCTCGTCATTGCCGTTGGAATATTTAGAGCCAGCATTGTCGCATGGCGCTCCGCCCGCGCCGAAGCCATTCCCCGACGATTTGCGCGCTTTCGAGCCCCTCGCGCGTGTCACGACCTCGCGTCGTCGCCGCGGAATTCCCGCACGCCAGGCAATTGCCGAAGGCGCGCGCAGATCGACTCGTATTCCGCGTTCGACACACGGTGCAGCGTGATGATCACTTCGTCGCACTCGTTCGCCTCGTCACTTTGCTGCATCACGAATTGCTTGACGCGGGGACTCGCGGCGCCGAGTTCGTCGTGCAGCGAATGGAACGTCAGCGCGCCGCGCTCGACCACCCGCTCGCGGCGGTCGTGAGCCCGCGCACGATTTCGCCGCGCAGCAGGATCGAGCCCGCCCCCAAGAAAGCCGATGCCCGACACGACCAGGGCGGCCATCCGCGACGGATCGAGGATCACGTGCTCGCCAAGCACCGCGGCGAAGCCATACGCGGACACGATCATGACGAGCGCCGAGCCCACGCAGACCAGCATGCGCGTGCGCAAGCCCGCCGCCCACGACAGCCGCTCCCGCTCGTAGCCGATCACGCTGCCGAGCACCGCGGCCAGCACCAGACGGGAGATCAGTTCGAGATCACTGAGCATCGTTGTTCCTCCTTATGTGAAATGAGCTGCAGCGAGGGCACAGCGCACGTCACGCCTCGTAGGCGTCGAGCATTCCGGATGTTTGACTCGAGGTGTCAGCGCGAGGCGTTTGCTTTATGCTAGGCCGCAGACCACAGCGACCTGGCCGAGCGGAACCCTGAGCCGCCACCCTGAGCGCCGCCTCGATACACTGCGCACGTTACGCGCCCGAACCAACCGACCATGCCAAGCACGACCCCTCCCCCTGCTTCGACGACCACCACCGCGAATGCGCTGCGCGAGCACTTCGCGAACGTGGTGCTGCCGATGTGGCGCGGGCCCGGCTTCAACCACGCGCTGCAGCTGCCCTACGAAGCGCTCGACGCCACCGGAGGCGAGCCGCTGCCCGCGCAACGCTATCGGGCGATGGCGTGCGCGCGGCAGTTGTTCACGTTTGCGCAGGCGGGCGATATGGATCACGCGCGCGTGCTGTTCGATTCGCTGACGCGCACCTTTCGGGACGCCGACCACGGCGGATGGTTTTACAGCGTCGACGCGCTCGGCGTACCGCTCGACACGACCAAGGACCTCTACACGCACGCGTTCGTCGTGTTCGCTTGCGCGGAATACGCGCGGCGCTCCGCTAACCTCGACGCGCTGAAGCTCGTGCACAGCACGACCGCGCTGATCCAGTCGAACTTCGCGGCCGACGGCGATCTATTCAACGCCGCGCTGAACGCCGACTTTTCGAAGGTCACCGCCACGCCGCTGCAGAATCCGCTGATGCACCTGACCGAAGCGTGGCTCGCCGCCTGCCAGGCGACGCGCGACAACGTCTTCGGCGCCGCGGTGCGCCGGCTCGCCGGCGCGGTCGCGCGACACTTCGTGCATGCGCCGAGCGGCTGCATCGCGGAATTGCCGATCGGTGCGAGCGACAACCGTCTTGAGCCGGGACATCAGTTCGAGTGGTATTGGCTGGTCAGGCAGGGGGGCGCGCTGTTCGACGGTACCGGGCTAATCGAAGCGCTGGCGCGCGCCTTCGCTTTCGCGCAGCAGCATGGCGTGGACGCGAACAACGGCGGGGTGTGCGCATCGCTCGACGAGGCTGGCAACGTCAACGACGCGACGCAGCGGATCTGGGCGCAGACTGAATACCTGCGCGCGCTCGCCTGTCACGACGATCCGGCCGTGCGTGCGGCGCTGCCGCAACAGATCGCACGTTTTCAGCGATGCTTTTTGCATGACCATGGCTGGTTCGAATGCAAGACGTCGAGCGGGGAAGTTGCGCGCGACGACATGCCGTCAACCACGCCCTATCACCTGGCCACCGCCTATGCAGCACTGCCCGCGGGTGACGAATCGGGAGCGGGAACTTAGGCGAATTTGGGCATCGATAAATGAAATTGGACGCTTGATCGTCTCAATAAGGAGCGCATGCCCGGTCGGAGATGCGCCGCCGCTTCGCAAGGAAAATTTGATGCCGCTGGTAAACCCTGGCGCAAAAAAGTTCTCGCCAGACGTTCTCAAGGCGCGAAAAAACATCAAAACCGGGAATACCCGGATGCATGTTGATTGGCGTCTGTCATAAAGACGTGATACAACTCTCCCCTCGCGCTCGCTTTGCATTCGAGCAATGCGGTCGCGATGCAATACACAACATTTATTTGGATTAAAAATGGCAACAGGTACTGTTAAGTGGTTTAACGATGCAAAGGGCTTTGGCTTCATCACCCCGGACGACGGCGGCGAAGACCTGTTTGCACACTTCTCGGAAATCCAGGCATCGGGCTTCAAGTCCCTGCAGGAAAACCAGAAGGTGTCGTTCGAAGTCAAGCAAGGCCCGAAGGGCAAGCAGGCTGCAAACATCCAGTCGATCTAAGTACCTTCAGGTACTTTGAGGCAGACTTGGACGTCACGATAGGCGCCTCCATAGGCCCTTGCGTCTAATGCAAATGGCTCGCAATATGCGAGCCATTTTCTATTTCTGCGTCGTTTTCAAGCGTCGCCGCTTTAAAGGGCATGCGTCGCGGTTAATGCGTATTCAGCATTGGCGGCGGAGATTGCTCCGCGCTGTTGCGTGCGCAACACACTTTCAGAAATTTCGAATACCGAAACGGCCTGTTTCAACTGCTCGGTTTGCTGATGCAGCGAAGCCGCCGCCGCCGCGGCCTGCTCGACGAGCGCCGCGTTCTGCTGCGTCATCTCGTCCATCTGCACGACCGCCTGGTTCACCTGCTCGATACCTGTGCTCTGCTCGAGCGACGACGCGCTGATTTCCGCCATCATCTGCGTGACGCGCGAGATCGACGCCGACACATGGCTCATCGCTTCGCCGGCGCGCTCGACCAGCGCCGAGCCGCCCTGAATCTCCGCGACCGATTCGCTGATCAGCGTCTTGATTTCCTTCGCCGATTGCGCGCTGCGTTGCGCGAGACCGCGCACTTCGCCGGCCACGACCGCGAAGCCGCGGCCCTGCTCGCCGGCACGCGCCGCCTCGACGGCGGCATTGAGCGCGAGGATGTTGGTCTGGAACGCGATGCCGTCGATCACCGAAATGATCTCGGCGATCTTATCCGAGCTCTGCGCGATGCCGCGCATCTTGTCGACCACCTGGTTGACGACTTCGCTGCCGCGCGACGTTGCATCGAGCGCGGTCTCGGCGAGCGCGTTGGCTTCGCGCGCGTGATCGGCGTTCTGGCGCACGGTCGCCGTCAGTTCCTCCATGCTCGACGCCGTTTCCTCGAGCGATGCCGCCTGGTTTTCGGTGCGCGCGGACAGATCGGCGTTGCCGGTCGCGATTTCGTTGGCGCCGAGATGGATCGAGTCGGCCGATTCGCGCACGCTCCTGACGGTGCGTGCGACGCTCGCCTGCATGGTGGCAAGGCCCGAGAACAGCCGGCCGATTTCGTTGCTGCCGCGCGCGGCAATCGGTTGATCGAGACGGCCTTGCGCGATGCGCTCGAAGTGGCGGCCCGCCTCCTCGAGCGGTGCCACGACGCCGCGGCGCAGCGCCACATAGACGGCGAGCGTGCCGGCGACCAGCACGAGCAGAATCACCACGCTGACGATGCGAAACGCCGCCACGCGCGCATCGATCGAAGCGAGCGACGCGCGGCTCGCGGCGTCGCCGAATTGCTCGAAGTTGTGCACTTCCGCCAGATAGGCGTCCTGAAACGATTGCGTGGGTTGATCGAGGAAGGCCTGAATGTTGTTCGAGTCGAGATACTGCACGAGCTCCGCGAGCGCGCCGTGCAGCGCCTTGTAGCGTTCGGCGAGCGCGGTGGCGCGCGCGCTGTCTTCGTCGCTGGTCTTCTGGGCGCTCATGAAGCCCGCGAAAGACTGATCGGCGGCGGCGAGCTGTTCGCGAGCGTGCTGCACGATGTCCGTCGGCTCGGCGCCGCCGCGCACCATGCGCGTGCCGGCGCGCGACAGGTTGATGCGCGCGTCCATCAGGCGCTGCGTCGTCTGGTTGACCGCGTCGACCTGCTTCAGCGCGATGCTCGCCAGATCGCCGACGTCGTCGTGCGTGCGCGTCAGCGACCAGAAGCCCAACCCTACCGTGACGAGTTGGAAGACGCAGAACGCGGCCAGAACACATAGCAGGCCGGATGCGACCTTGATCTTGCTGAACATCGGGGACACCTGGGAACAAAGGATGACGGAGGCTACACCAGGGTTAACGGCAGGCCGATTGGCGGCTTGAGGCCAATTCCCGCAAAAAGCGCTCTACGTGCCGGTTTCATCGTCGATCGTCGCGATTGAGGTTGTTTTGCGCAACAATGCGCTACTCATCGCGAGGATTCACCTTGCGCAGCGCAGCGGCACTTCCTAGAGTGGGTAGGGACCGCGTGGTGCTCGCCGCGCGGATGCTCCGTTGCACCGATGCACCACCCCGACCCTGCACGAAGGAACCACGATGACCGACCTACTCGACCGGGCGCGCGGCGCACTGCACGCCCAGCCGTTCAGCATGCTGCTAGGCGCGGAGTTGATGCACGCCAGCAGCGAAGAGCTCACCCTGTGTCTGCCGATTCGCGATGAACTGCGGCAGCAGCATGGTTTCGTGCATGGCGGCGTCATCAGCTATCTCGCCGACAATGCGTTGACGTTCGCGGGCGCGCTGTCGCTGGGTCCGAGAGTCGTGACCGGTGAATACAAGATCAACTACCTGCGCCCGGCCGTGAAGGGCACGCTGATCGCGCGCGCTAGCGTCGTCTATGCGGGCAGGCATCAGGCGACCTGCCAGTGCAGCGTGTTCGTGATGGAAGGGAACCGCGAGAAGCTGGTCGCGGTTGCGCAGGGGACCGTGAATCGGATTGGGGAGAATGGCGAGCAGGAGGCGGGGAGTTAAAGCCGCGCGGCATGGAAAAGGCCGCTCCTGCGCGTAACAGGAACGGCCTTGCATTTCACAGCGACAACACAGGAAGAGAGAGCGCGTTACTCCGCCGCGTAAGTCTTCTGCGTCTGCTCGCCCAGCCCTTCGATACCCAGACGCACCGTCTGCCCCGGCTTCAGGAATACCGGATTCGGCTTTACGCCCATGCCGACGCCCGGCGGCGTGCCGGTCGAGATCACGTCGCCCGGCTGCAGGCTCATGCACTGCGACACATACGACACCAGCTTTGCGACACTGAAGATCATCGTCTTCGTGCTGCCGTTCTGGTAGCGATGGCCGTCCACTTCGAGCCACATGCTCAGGTTCTGCGGATCGGCGACTTCATCGCGCGTGACGACCCACGGGCCGATCGGGCCGAACGTGTCGAAGCCCTTGCCCTTGTCCCAAGTGCCGCCGCGCTCGATCTGCCATTCGCGCTCCGACACGTCGTTGATGACGCAGTAGCCGGCCACGTGCTCGAGCGCGTTCGCTTCGTCGACGTACTTCGCAGCCTTGCCGATCACGACGCCGAGTTCGACTTCCCAGTCGGTCTTCTTCGAGCCGCGCGGGATTTCGATGTCGTCGTTCGGGCCGCTGATCGCGCTCGTCCACTTGTTGAAGATGACCGGTTCGGCCGGCACCGGCAGATTCGATTCCGCCGCGTGATCCGCGTAGTTCAGGCCGATGCAGATGAACTTGCCGATCTTGCCGACGCACGGGCCCACGCGCGGATTGCCTTCGACGACCGGCAGCGTTGCCGGGTCGAGTGCGCGCAGTTTCGCGAGGCTTTCGTCGCCGAGCACAGCGCCGTCGATATCGCCCACCACCTTCGACAGATCGCGAATCTTGCCTTGCGCGTCCAGCAGGCCCGGCTTTTCCTGGCCCTTCGGCCCATAACGAAGCAGTTTCATCGTTGCACTTTCCTTTACGTTCAGTAGTGTTCGGTTCGTCAATCAATCAGAATCAGTTCGACCATCCGCCGTCGATCACATGGAGCTGGCCCGTCGTGAACGACGACTCGTCGGATGCGAGATACAGCGCGAGCGCGGCGATCTCCTCCGGCTTGCCGATGCGGCCCATCGGCTGACGCGCGATGAACGCGGCCTGCACCGCGTCGACGGACGCGCCCTGCGCCTGCGCCTGCGCGGCGATCCGCTGTTCGAGCGACGGCGAGGACACCGTGCCCGGGCAAATCGCGTTACAGCGTACACCACGCGTGACGAAATCCGCGGCGACGGACTTCGTCAGCCCGACCACCGCGGCTTTCGACGCACCGTACGCGAAGCGGTTCGGCACGCCCTTCACGCTCGACGCCGCCGACGACATGTTGATGATCGAGCCGCCGCCCTTCTCCAGCATGGCCGGCAAAAACGCGCGGATCATACGGTACATCGCCTTCGCGTTGAGGTCGAACGCGAAATCCCAGTCCTCCTCGCTGCACTCGAGGATATTGCCTGCATGCACGTAGCCCGCGCAGTTGAACAGCACGTCGATCGTGCCGACTTCCGCGGCAAGCGCCTTGATGGCCGCGCCGTCGAGCACGTCGAGCTTGCGCGCCTCGACCGGCTTGCCGGCGAGTCCGTCGATGCGGATATCGGTGGCGATCACGCGGGCGCCTTCGCGCGCGAAAAGTTCGGCGGTCGCGAGACCGATACCTTGTCCTGCCGCGGTGATCAGGGCCGTTTTGCCGGCCAGTCTTTGTGTCATCTACGACTCCAGTTGAATGGGCTGCTAACGAAATCAAAGCCGGTAAAACGCGGCGGCATTCTCGCCGAACACGGCGTCGCGCTCGGCGTCGCTCAACGACGCGAGCAGCGTGGTCGCCACCGAATGCCACAGCAGATAGTCGCCGTTCAGTTCGAGCACGGGCCAGTCGCTGCCCCACATCAGCCGCGCGGGGCCGAACGTGTTCAGCAGATGCTCGACGTAGGGCCGCAGCGTGTCCTCGGTCCAGCCGGGCGACGCCTCGGTCGCGAGACCCGACAGCTTGCAGTGCACTTGCGGGAATGCGGCGAGCCGGGCAATCGCATCGCGCCACACCTCGTAGCCCGCCTGGCCGAAGCGGATCGGCGGCTTCGCGCCATGATCGACCACCATGCGCAACGCCGGAAAACGCTGCGCGAATATCTCGAAGTACTGCACGTGGCGCGCGTAGATCAGCGCATCGAACGCGAGGTCGTGCGCGATCAGCGCGTCGATCGCCGGCGTGAGGTCGGGGTTCGCGATCCAGCCGTCGTCGGGCAGGTCCTGCAGCATCGGCCGCACGCCCTTGAACTTCGGCTCGCGCGCGAGCGCCTCGATCAGATCGGGCGCGTTCGGCAACAGCAGCGGCACCCAGCCGACCACGCCCGCGATCGACGGCTCGTGCCGCGCGATGTCGAGCAGGTAGCGGGTTTCGTCGAGCGTCGGTGCGGCCTGCACGACCACGGTCCGCTCGATGCCGGCCTGTTCGCGCAACGGCTTCAGATCATCAGGCCCGAACGGCCGGTAGAGGATTTTCAGCTCCGGCGTCAGCCACTCGTAGTCGCCCCGCGCGGGGTCCCAGTAGTGCTGGTGAGCGTCGATCGGCATGGTCGATTCAGTCCTCGGGCGCGGGCGCGCGCGGGTCGAGCAGGCCCGCGTCGCGCAATGCGGACCACAAGGCCGCGGGGATCGGCTGCTCGAACGACGCGACGTTCTCGCGCAGTTCGTCGGCACTGCGCGCGCCGGTCAGCACGGTGGCGACCGCCGGATGCGCATACGGAAACTGCAACGCGGCGGCGGCGAGCGGCACATTGTGCGCGCGGCACACCGCCTCCAGACACGCGACGCGCTCGATCACCTCGGGCGGCGCCGCGCCGTAATTGAACTTCAGATCGCCTTCGACGCCGCGCGCCAGAATGCCCGAATTGAACGCGCCGCCGAGCAGGATGCTGACGCCGCGCGCCTCGCAGGCGGGCAGCAGGTCGTCGAGGGTGGTCTGCTCGAGCAGCGTATAACGCCCCGCGAGCAACGCGCAATCGATATCGCATTCGGCCATCGCGTCGAGAATCACCGCGCCTTCGTTGACGCCGAGGCCGATCGCCTTGATCGCGCCGGTCGAGCGCAGGCGCTCCAGCGCGCGGAAGCCGCCGCCTTCGGTCAGTTGCCGCCAGTAGTGCGGATGCTGGTCGCCATGCGTGACGCGGCCGATGTCATGCACGAGCAGGATGTCGATATCGACGATGCCGAGCCGCTGCTGGCTGTCCTCGAACGAACGCAGAATGCCGTCGTGCGTGTAGTCGTAGATCGCTTCGAACGGCAGCGGATTCTGCCAGCCTTCGCGGTCGTCGAATGGCGACGTGCGCGGTACGAAGCGGCGGCCGACCTTGGTCGACAGCACATATTCGCCGCGCGGATAGTGGCGCAACGCCGCGCCGAGCCGATGCTCGGCCTTGGTGTTGCCGTAGTGCGGCGCGGTGTCGAAGTAGCGCACGCCCGCGTCCCAGGCGGCGGCGATGGTCGCATGGGCCTCCTCGTCGGACAGGTCGCGATACAGGCCGCCGAGCGGCGCCGTGCCGAGCCCTAGTCCGCTCACCTGCAACGAGCCGCGGCCGATCCTGCGCCGTTGCCCGATCTTCGATACGATCGATGCCGACATGAGCGTGTCTCCCTATTTGTGGTGTTTTTACCATGCGACGGGCCCAATGCGCAGCCAGAAAAGGCGCGCCCCGCTCACGGGTGCATTTGTTCACCAATGAACGTATTATTCATATCCGAATTTTTCCAAGTCAAGAAAACTGCGCGACGCTATGCCCGGGGTTTTCCCTGGACAGCAGACATTCAGTTCGCGAAACGCTGCGCGCGCGCCAGATAATAAGAACTCCGGACGAGATCCCCGACCCTCACGATGGACGCCGAAGACAAAGACGACGACCGCTACCGCGCCCCCGCGCTGGACAAAGGCCTCGACATCCTCGAGTTGCTGTCCGAGCAGAAGGAAGGACTCACGCGCGCCGAAATCACGCGGCAGCTGGGCCGCAATGCGAGCGAGATGTACCGGATGCTCGAACGCCTCGTCGCGCGTCAATACGTGGTGCGCTCGGCGGCCGGCGACCGCTACTCGCTGAGCCTGAAGCTGTTCGCGCTCGCGCACCGTCATCCGCCGATGAACCGGCTGATCGCCGAAGCGCTGCCGCTAATGCAGCGCTTCGCCGACGCGGCCGAGCAGTCGTGCCACCTGGTGGTCTACGACCGCGGCAACCTGCTGGTGATCGCCCAGGTCGACGGGCCGGGCACGTGGGGCATGTCGGTGCGGCTCGGCTCGCGGGTCGGATTGATCGACACCGGCTCGGGGCGCGTGATGCTTGCATTCCAGAGCGTCGAGCAGCGTCAGCAGATGCTTGCCGAGCACACCAAGGTGAAGGGTGAAGTGACGCTCGATCGCGACGCGCTGGAGGAGGCCTGCGAGCGCATCCGCGCGGCGGGCTTCTGGCAGAAGGACAGCCAGCAGACTTTCGGCGTCACCGACGTGACGTTCCCGATCCTCGCGCCGTCGGGACAGGCGATCGCGGTGCTCACCTGTCCGTATCTGCGGCGGATCGACGAATACGTCGCGCCGACGCTCGAAGCGGCCACCACCCTGCTGCGCGACACGGTGCAGGCGCTGTCGATGTTCCGCGAGCAGGCCGCGTGACTGGCAAGGTGCGCGGTAAGTTGCGCGGCGACGGTTCGCACGGCGGCACGCACGCGCACTTGGTTTAGAATGGCGGCCCTTCCAAAATAACGCCGCATGACCGGCTCATGCGCGCGCATCGATTGAGCAATGGCCAAACTTCTGACCGATTCCGAATTCCAGCGTTTTTCCGAACTCCAGCAGAAGCAGTCGAGCTTCACGATCACCGCGGCAGAAGCCGACGAACTGCGCGACATCGTCGCTCACGCGCAGAAGCGCCGCGACGACCGCGCCGCCGCGATGCAAAGCATCGAGACCTTCATCCAGCAATTCGACATCACGCCCGACGAGTTGTTTTCGCCCGAACAGATCGGCGAAGCGGCGCGCACTTACGGCCTGATTCCGGCCGCGCGCAAGGAGCGCGTGCTGCCGCCGTCGCTGACGTTCAACGGCAAGCCGTACCAATGGACCACCCGCCCGCTGCCCGATGAAATTCGCGTGCCGCTGTTCGACGCGTTCAAGGGCGGCGAGTCGGTGAAATCGTTCATTTCCACGCTGAAGGACGCGAACCGCTGCGCGGCGACGATCGCGCGGCTCGAGCGCGAAACCGGCGCGGTGTATGCGCAGGCGTGGCTCGACGAGCTATCGGTGACGCGCGCGCAGGTCGATGAGGCGGCGCAGAAGCTGGCGGCTTGAGGCGATGAAACCGTGCGCTGAGCGGGTCGCAACGTAAGCCGCTCAACGCCCCGGCTGGTTCTGCGCGGCGGACTTCGGGTCCGCCCCCGCGGTTTCGTCGAGCGCCATCCGGAAGCCGACCACGCCGGGGTCCTCGGTTCGCGTGATCGTGAAGCCGCTGGCCTTCGCCAGCGCGATCATCGCGGTGTTCTCGCGCAGCGCTTCACCGATCAGCCAGTGCGTATCGCGCGCCCGCGCGTACGCGATGATCCGCTGCATCAGCAACTGGCCGAGGCGCCGCCCCTTCTGGTCCGAGCGCACGGTCACCGCGAATTCGGCCGTCTCGTTGTCGGGATCGGCCACCGCGCGCACCACGCCGAGCGTCTGCGCGACGCCGTCTTCGTTGTCGACCGTCGCGATCAGCGCCATTTCCCGGTCGTAATCGATCTGCGTCATGCGCGCGAGTTGCGAGTGCTCGAAACTGCCGACCGCGCCAAAAAAACGCAGCCGCAGGTCTTCCGGCGTCATCGCGTTCACGAACTCGCGATGCGCGTTTTCGTCTTCCGGGCGAATCGGCCGCACCGTTATACGCATCCCCTGCCAGTCGATCGTTTCCTCGAAGCGGCGCGGATACGGCACGATCGCGAGACGGCTGCGCTTTCCGCCGACCCGCAACACGGGATCGACCACCGTCACGCGATCCCGGTAGACCCTCAGCTTCAACGACAGGCCGACGATCTCGCGCACGTCGCAAACCGCTTGCGACAATGCCGTCAACGCGGCGAGCGTCGGCTCCGGCGCGACCAGCCTCGCGTAGTGCGAACGCGTGACGATATCGCGCGCGAGCATCGGATTGAGCGGCGGCAGGCCGTACACGTGCAGTCCACTGGAGACGCCGTCGATCGGCGGCGCGGCGAAGCGGAATACGGGGCCGAAGTTGTCGTCGTCGTGCAGTTCGACGGCGACGTCGACGATGGGTTTTGTCGCGCTGTCGGCATCGGCGCACGGCGCAGCGGCGTCCGACGCGTCGGCGTCCGGCGCAGCGGCGCTCCCTTCATCCACAGCCTCCACCTGCAACCCGAATCGCGTCAGAAACCGCGCCGCCGCGTCCCCGGCGAGTTCGCTTTTGCCCGCCGCCAACGCTTCTCGAGCCTGCGCCTGAGCGGCGTCGATCGACTCGGGAATCTGCGCGGGCAGGCCTTCCGGCGTTTGCATCAGCAATTCGCGACCCAACCGGTAATCGACCAGCCGGGCGAACGCGCGCGCGAGCCGCTGCGGCGTCGTGTGCACCGGGATGCCCTGCGCATGCAGCGCGTCGCGCCTCGCCGCATCGACGCCACCGAAGAAGCAAGCGAGCAGCCCGCGATACGCAAAGCGCTGATGCTCGATCAGCGCCTGCGCGACATCGTCGACGGGTGCGCCATGCGTCGATGCGTGCACCACGACGGCGGTGCCGGTCTCGCGATGCTCGCCCAGCAGCTTCAGCGCGGTGCCGAAGTGCTCAGGACGCGCGCCGTCGCCGAGCAGCAGCGGATTGCCGCCGACCGCGAGCGGCAGCGCCTCGCGCAGCGCGTCCGACGCCGCGGCCGGCCACGGCGCGAGCAGGCCGCCGGCGGCGCTGAACGCGTCGCGCGCGAGCGTCGCGAGACCGCGGTCACTGGTGATCAGCGTTGCGGTGGCGCCCGCCGCCACGCGGCCGACGCCGAGTGTTTCGATTTCGTCGAGTAGATCGTCGAGCGCGTCGACGCGCACGAGGCCCGCGCGCCGGAACGCCGCTGTATAGAGACCGTCGGCGGGATCGTCGCGCCCCGAGCGCAGCGCGAGCACCGGCTTGTTGCGCGCCGCCGCGCGCGCGGCCGACATGAACTTACGCGCCGCCCGCACGCTGTCTAGTTCGATCAGGATCGCGCGGGTGCCGGGGTCGCTCGCAAGGTAATCCAGCACGTCGCCGGCATCGACGTCGGCCTCCGCCCCGAGCGCCACCGCATGCGAAAAACCGAGCCCGCGCGCGCGCGCCCAGCCGAGCACCGCGTTGGTCAGCGCGTTCGACTGCGACACCCACGCGACGCCGCCCGCCTTGACCGTGCAGGACGGCGCGCCCAGATGCGCGCGCAGCGCCGGCGACACCACACCGAGACTACCCGGCCCGACGATGCGCAACAGATGCGGCCGCGCCGCCGACAGCGCGTGCCGCAGCTCGAGCCGGTCTTCATCGCTGCGCACCTCGCCGACGATGATCACGGCGCGCGTGCCCATGCCGCCGAGCTTGTGAATCAACGAGGGCCACGTCGCGGGCGGCGTGCAGATCACCGCGACGGTGGGCGCCTGCGGCAGATCGCTGACGTCGTGGATCACCGGGTGGACGCCGAGCGTCGCGTGCTTCGGATTGACGGGCCAAAGCGGACCGTCGAAGCCGCCTTCGAGCACGCGCGCCCAGACCATCGCGCCGATGCTGCCCGGTCGCTCGGACGCGCCGATCACGGCGACGGATTTCGGGCGAAACAATGCGTCAAGGTTGCGAACGGTCACGGGCGCTCCATGCGGTTGGACAGGAATTGGAGCCGGCTTCGCGGCGGGTGGGTGGTTCCGTCAGCATAGGCGAAGTCGCGCGCCGGCGCGGGGCGTTGTTGCGGCGGAAAAGAAAAAGCCGCGTCGAACGACGCGGCTTTTCAGTTTCGAAACCAGCGGACTCGCGGCTTTACATCGCCTTCCGGAACGGCGCGCCCGAGTGCTCGCGCAACTCGTTGAACACGATCTTGGGCCACGCCTTCTGCGCGACTTCGATCTCCGATACGTGCGAGGCTAGATAGGTCGGCGCATCGGACGCATCGAGCGCGATGCGCGCCGAGTACGAATCGGTGAAGCGGCGCAGCTCGGCCGGTTCGTCGCAGGTCACCCAGCGCGACAGCCGGTAGCGCGCCGGCGCCATCCGCACGTCGACCTTGTATTCAGTCGACAGACGGTGCGACACCACTTCGAACTGCAGCTGCCCGACCGCGCCGAGAATCATCAGACCGCCCGCTTCGGGACGGAACACCTGGATCGCGCCTTCCTCGCCGAGCTGCTTCAGCGCTTCGCCGAGCTGCTTCGCGCGCATCGGATCGACCACTTCGACGGTCTGGAAAATTTCCGGTGCGAAGAACGGCAGGCCGACGAACTGCAGTTGCTCGCCTTCGGTCAGCGTATCGCCGAGACTCAGCGTACCGTGATTCGGAATACCGATGATGTCGCCCGGATACGCCTCGCTCACCGTCTCGCGACGCTGCGACAGGAACGTGACCACGTTGTTCGCGCGGAACGTCTTGTTCGAGCGCGTGACCTTCACCGCCATGCCGCGCTCGAAACGTCCCGAGCACACGCGGATGAACGCGACGCGGTCGCGGTGCGCGAGGTCCATGTTCGCCTGCACCTTGAACACGACGCCGGTGAACTTCGACTCTTCCGGCTGCACCGGACGCTGCACGGTCATGCGCATCGACGGCGGCGGCGCGAGGTCGACCAGCGCGTCGAGAATCTCCTTCACGCCGAAGTTGTTGATCGCCGAGCCGAACAGCACCGGCGACTGCTGGCCGGCGAGGAACTGCTCACGGTCGAATTCGGGCGTCGCGCCGCTGATCAGATCGATCTCTTCCTTCGCACGCACCCACGCGTGGCCGAAACGGCGCTCGCCTTCCTCGTCGCTGAGTGCCTGCAGCGTTTCGACCGCGCCGCCGGCCGTATCCTGACCGGCGCGGAACACCCGCACCTGATCGCGCTGGACGTCGTAGACGCCCTGAAAATCCTTGCCCATGCCGATCGGCCATGTGAACGGCACCGCCGCCACGCCGAGGTGCTGCTCGATTTCGTCGAGTAGTTCGAGCGGCTCGCGCACTTCGCGGTCGAGCTTGTTGATGAACGTGACGATCGGCGTCTTGCGGCTGCGGCAGACTTCGAGCAGCTTCAGCGTCTGCGCTTCGACGCCGTTCGCGCCATCGATCACCATCACGGCGGCGTCGACCGCGGTCAGCACGCGGTAGGTGTCCTCGGAGAAGTCCTCGTGGCCCGGGGTGTCGAGCAGGTTGATCACGCAATCGCCGTACTCGAACTGCATCACCGAGCTCGCGACCGAAATGCCGCGTTGCTTTTCGATTTCCATCCAGTCGGACGTCGCATAGCGGTTGCTCTTGCGGCCCTTCACCGTACCGGCGATCTGGATCGCGCCCGAGAACAGCAGCAGCTTTTCGGTGAGCGTGGTTTTACCCGCGTCCGGGTGGGAAATGACCGCGAACGTGCGGCGGCGTTTGAGTTCGGAGACTGACATCGGGTCTGGCGGTCACGGAAAGGGGTTCGGGCGGTTCCCGGCGGCTTTGGGCGGCCGGTATGCCGCGCGTGGCGCGGCGGCGTCGAGCTGCGGGAGTCGGGCGCGGGCCGGAATCGGCCGGCGCTGGTTCGACAATGCGGGAATCGCTGGCGCAAAAACGGCGCAAGGTGCGAATGATACACGTCTGGCGCGACGGCCGGGGGAAAGGGCTGCGGCGCCGGACGGGCGACGGCGCGAGCGTCCGCGCGCCGCGCATGCTCGCGGCCAAAGGTGAGCGTTTTCGGGACTTGCGGCGGCGAATATCGATTCGCGGTCAAAGGTGAGGATCGCGAAGCGCATGCGCGCACCTGCCACGGCGCACGCACCACGACCGCGATGTGCGGAAAAACCGCGGTAAAGCGTCGCAACGCTACGAACAGGCTCCGGCTCGACGCCTGGAAACGCCCGCCAGCAAAGGCTGGCGCGGGTTTGCGACAAGCGATGCGCGGCGGCGCGACACCACGGCGATTCGCACCCGCGGCGGTGCGTTGCGCGTCAAAGCCTGGCTCACCGAAGCATCCCGCTAGCTCCGAACGCATCGGTGAATTTCGCTGTACGCGTTCAGGCGTCACGCAAAGGTGAGCGTTTTCGGGACCTCCGCAGCGGTGCGGAAACAATCAAACGACGCATCACTTCAGAGAACACGGACGCATCGGCATCCAAGGCGGAGTTCAACCTTCGATCAGAAACCGCTCGCGATTCTTCCCGACGAGCCAGCCCGGCGAGCGTCCACGGCCGCTCCAGGTTTCGCCGGTCTTCGGATTGCGGTACTTGGCGACCGCCGTCGCCGACGACTTGCGGCGCGGCTTCGCTGCGGCGCTCGTGAAGCCGAGTTCTTCGGCAGTCAGGTCGTATTCGGCAATCTTCTGCTTGATATCGGCGATAGCTTGCGCGACTTCTTTGTCGCGCGCGGCTGCGACTTCCTTGTGGAGTTTTTCGAGTTGCGCAGTCAACTGTTTGTAAGAGGCCATGCCGGTGTTCCCCCCTCGGTTAGACGCACTGCGATGAATTGCGATGAATGGTTGGCGGACACTATCAGACGAATAAATCACAGGATAGTGAATCACGCGGCCGAGCGCAGGCGCGGCGGCCGCGCTCAATCGTCGATCGCATCGTAGACGCGGCGTTCGAAGTCGATGGCCATCAGGAACGGGTCGATCGAGCGGCGCTGGATCAGCATCAGGCCGATCATGTTTTCGACCGGATCGGCGAACCAGCTCGTGCCGTACGCGCCGGGCCAACCGAACGAGCCGAGCGAGCGATAGCCGAGCGGCAATTGCTGCGCCGGATCATCGACGATCGACAGGCCGAGGCCGAAACCCTGCCCCGCCCAGATCACGTGACCGAAGGCAGGCAGGCGGCGCTGATCGCGGCTCAGGAAATTGCTGCGCATCAGATCGACCGAGCGATGCGACAACAGCCGCGTATCGCCGACGCGGCCGCGCCCGAGCAGCAGTTGCGCGAATTGCAGATAGTCCAGGGCGGTCGAGACCAACCCGCCGCCACCGCTCTGAAAGCGCCGCGGATTGGCCCAGCGGCTCGCGGCCGCATGATCCTCGACCACGCGACGCCGCGTGCCGGGATCGATGTTGTACGCGGTGGCTAGGCGCGCAAGCTGCGTGTCGGGCACCCAGAACGCGGTGTCGCGCATGCCGAGCGGCTCGAAAATGCGCGTGCGGAAAAACTCGCCGAGCGGCATGCCGCTCACGCGTTCGATCAGCACGCCGAGCACGTCGGTCGCCACGCCGTAGTGCCAGCGCGAGCCGGGCTGGAACATCAGCGGCAGTGCGGCGATGCGCGCGAGCCACGCGCTGTTGCCGCCGCTCGCCTCGAAGCCGTTGAACGCGGCAGCATAGGCTTCGGCGAGGTGCCCCGTCGCCGTGAAGTGATACGCGAAGCCCGCGCGATGCGTGAGCAGGTCGAGCACCGTAATCGGCGCGCGAATCGGATCGGTCTGGTCGAGCGGTCCGGTCGGATCACGCAGCACGCGCGGCGCCGCAAGCTCGGGCAGCCACTGCGAAACGGGCGCATCGAGCGCGAGGCGGTCTTCCTCGATCAGCATCATGATCGCGGCACTCGTCACCGGCTTGGTCATCGACGCGATGCGAAACAGCGTGTCGCGCTCCATCGGCAATTGCGCGGCTTCGTCGCGTAGGCCTATCGGTTCCAAGTAGCCAATTTCGCCGCGCCGCCATACGAGCGACACCACCCCCGCCACTTCGCCGCGCTCCACGTAGCCCTGCAGCGTGGTGGTCAACTTCGCGAGCCGGGTCGCGGCAAGCCCTGCTATCTGCATGTTCGTCCTGTGTCGGTAATAAGAAAGCGTGCATGCGCCCATATCACTTTGGCGATCAACCGAAAGATATAGCTGGTCCGGTGAAAGCGCACACGACGGCTTTCCTGATTGCCGATTCCGATTGGCGGACTCAGTGACGACACTCAGGCTTTCTGCCGTTTTTCCAATGCGCAAAGCGCGGCATCGAGGCGTTTGACGCGGGTTGCCTGTGCCGGCACGATAACCGCGCCGGAAACGTGCTGGAGGCGGCTTCGCCAATAAGACAACGGAATGCGGTCTTCTGCGGAAATATGGGAAATGATCTGTTCGAGATGCTCGATATCTTTTTCGAGTTGCTGATGATTCATTGCTTTCCCCGGATTCTATTGAATTAGTGTTGAAGCAAAAAAATCGAAAGCATAAGTCGCGTTGGCCCGCGCGACCCGAACTAATGCCCGCCAGTAGCGGGAAAATCTTCCTTTTCGTTTTCTGCGCCGGAAAAAAAACGGCAGTTTCTTCTCGCCGGGGTTAAATTCCCAACGGTTTAAAAAGAATACTGCTGTCAAATTTCACGTTCCGTTGCCTGCCGCACTGAACTTAGTTGGACACCCCGAAGCTAAAGATAAATGGTGATCGGCCGCAAAGGATAATCGGTGTGCGGCGACTCGACGTTGTAAAAATGCCGCGCGCGGCTTACTTAACCCAATTCGCATCCAATCGTGGATCGGACGCACATTAGGCGCATCAATTTATGACAACCATGTGGTAACCGCGAGCGTATCGGGACTTGGCAGGAAATTACCGGCAACGGGTGAACAAACCAATGCCGCCTCCGAATCGAACTGCCGCGCTCGCCGGTGTTGTACCGGCACGGCTTCCGGTGCTTACTTCGCGGACGCGCGGCACGCGTAGATCAGGCTCAACGTGCCGCTCTGGCTCGACTGCCGCACGACGTCGAACGCGCCATTGCAACTGGCGGCCGCCTGTTGCGAGCACGAGTCGGAACCCACCGGGCATTGCACCAGCGTGGTTGAGCGGCCGTCCGGGAGGAACAGCGGCGCGCTGCTGCTACACCCGCCAAGCGCGACGATCGCGCCCACGGCCAGCATGACGCTCGAGCGGCGCGCGAAGAAGAAAAGGCGTTTCATGGAGACCCCGGTCACGTCTTGTTTTTCGATCTCGCGATTGTGCCACGCTGCCTTCGTGCTGCGTCAGTTCGTGCCGCGCGGCCGGGCAGGTGCGGCGCGTCAAACGTCGATGCCGTGCGCGGCGATCTTTTTGTACAGCGTCGCGCGGCCCATGCCGATCTGTTTCGCAGTGTCGATGACGCGGCCGCCGTTCGCGCGCAACGCGTCGCACAGAAAGCGCTTTTCGAACGCGGCCATCGCGTCGCTCCACGAAGTGGGTTCGGCGGTGGCCGCAACTTCCACGCCGGCGGCCGCGACAGACGGGGTCCGCGCCGGCGCCGCTGCGCCGCCCTGCCCCGAGCCGATGAACGGCGCAAGCACGCGCGCATCGATGCGTTCGCTGTCGGACAGCATCACCGCGCGCTCCAACGTGTTGCGCAGCTCGCGCACGTTGCCGGGCCAGTCGTACGCGCACAGCAGACGCAATGCGTCGTCGTGCAATTCGAAGTGGCTGCCGCCGCCCGCCTGCGCGGCCAGATCCTCGAGCATCGCGTAGGCGAGCGCCTCGATGTCGGACGGACGCTCGCGCAGCGCGGGCGCAAGGATCGTCAGCACGTTGAGCCGGTAGTAAAGGTCCGCGCGAAAACGTCCGGCCGCGACGAGCGCGGGCAGATCGGCCGAGGTCGCCGCGATGATCCGCACATCCGCGCTCACGACGCGGTTCGAGCCGAGCGGCTCGAACTCCTTGTCCTGCAGCACGCGCAGCAGCTTGCCCTGCAATGGCAGCGGCATGTCGCCGATTTCGTCGAGAAACAGCGTGCCGCCGTTGGCGAGCTCGAACTTGCCGACCCGCCCCTTGCGATCCGCACCGGTATATGCGCCGGGCGCGGCGCCGAAGAATTCGACTTCGAGCAGCGTGTCGGGAATCGCGGCGACGTTGACGCTGACGAGCGGCTTATGCGCGCGCGCCGAGCCGCCGTGAATCGCATGCGCGAGCAGTTCCTTGCCGGTGCCGGTTTCGCCGAGCAGCAGCACCGGCGCTTCGAGTTGCGCCGCGCGCCGCGCCTGGCGCTTCACTTCGAGCGACGCCGGGCTCGTGCCGACGAAGCTGCCGAACGTATAGCGCGCGCGGCGCGCCTGCACGAGCGACTCGCGGGTCGCGATCAGCTCCTGCTGCAGCCGCGAGTACTGTGAAAACAGCGGCGACAGCGCTTTCAGCTCATCGAACAGCGCGAAGCCGACCGCGCCGATCGTCGCGCCGGCATCGTCCTTCAGCGGCAGACGCGTGACGACCAGCGGCTCGCGATCCGTCTCCATGATGTCGAGCAGGATCGGCTTGCCGGTGTTGACGACCTCGCGCATCAGACTGTTCGGGATCACCGCTTCGCAATCGCGGCCGATCGCCTGTTGCGGGTCCGAAAAGCCGAAGCGCGCCGCATACCGTTTATTGATCCAGACAACGCGCGCTTGCCCGTCTACGATGAAGGTGCCTTCACTGAAGTTTTCGAACGTGCGAAACAGCGATTCCATCGCCCGACGAAGCACGTCGTCGTAGGTGGCGGGCAGGCCCGTCCAGTCGGTCATCATGCTGTCGTTGTCTCCGCTTATCGTTTTGCTTGCAATCGATCTCAATTGCTAGACAAATTTATCTCCAAATAGAGACAGGCGACAGGCCTTATGCATCATGACTTACCCTGGTTTCCGGTGATCTTGATCGGATTGGAGTCCCGTTTCGGAGACACCCGAGTACAATCCGCCCACGATGCCTTGGGCCACCGCTGCACGCCCGCGCCAGGCGCCACAGCGCTTCAGCGGACAAACGCCGGGCATGGCATGGAATCTGCATTTCGACCGCGCCGCGCCGTCGCTCGATCAGGACGGCAAAAAAGGTAGAACAACCAGGCTATGGAGACTCAATGACCTTTCTCATCGTTATCGCCGCGCTGGCGTTTCTGATGTTGGCCGCGTATCGCGGCTACAGCGTAATCCTGTTCGCGCCGATCGCGGCGCTCGCCGCCGTCCTGCTCACCGAGCCCGCCGCCGTCGCGCCGGTCTTCACAAGCATCTTCATGGACAAGATGGTCGGCTTCGTGAAGCTGTATTTCCCGGTGTTTCTGCTCGGCGCCGTGTTCGGCAAGGTGATCGAGCTGTCGGGCTTCTCCGAGTCGATCGTCGCGGCCGCAATCCGCTATATCGGCCGCTCGCGCGCGAACGCGGTGATCGTCGCGGTGTGTGCGCTGCTCACCTACGGCGGCGTATCGCTGTTCGTCGTCGTGTTCGCGGTCTATCCGTTCGCGGCCGAGCTGTATCGCCAGAGCAATATTCCGAAGCGACTGATGCCCGGTGCGATCGCGCTCGGCGCGTTCTCATTCACGATGGACTCGCTTCCGGGTACGCCGCAGATCCAGAACATCATCCCGACGACGTTCTTCAAGACCACCTCGTGGGCCGCGCCGACGCTCGGCGTGATCGGCTCGCTGTTCATCATCGTGGTCGGTCTGACGTATCTGGAATGGCGCCGCCGCAGCGCGATGGCGACCGGCGAGGGTTACGGCACCGAACTCGTCAACGAGCCGGAGCGCGTCGAATCGAAAGAGCTGCCGCATCCGCTGCTGGCGATCGCGCCGCTCATCGTGGTCGGCGTCGCGAACTTCTTCCTGACGCGCTGGATTCCGACCTGGTACGGCCCGTCCTTCACGGTCACGCCGGAGATCCTGCCGGGCCTGCATGCACCGGTCGAAACGAGCGTCAAGGCTCTGGTGGGGATTTGGGCCGTGCTGGGCGCGCTGCTGCTCGGCATCATCATGGTCATCGTGACGGCGTTCGGCCGGGTGAGCCACCGCTTTGCGGTCGGCACCAAGGCAGCGGTGGCGGGCGCGCTGCTGGCGTCGCTCAATACCGCGTCGGAATACGGCTTCGGCGGTGTGATCGCGGCGCTGCCGGGCTTTCTCGTCGTCAGCAATGCGCTGAAAAGCATTCCGAATCCGCTCGTCAACGCGGCGGTGTCGGTCAGCACGCTGGCGGGTATCACGGGTTCGGCATCGGGCGGTATGAGCATTGCGCTCGCCGCGATGTCCGATACGTTCATCAAGGGCGCGCAGGCCGCGAATATTCCGCTCGAAGTGCTGCACCGGGTGGTCGCGATGGCGAGCGGCGGCATGGATACGCTGCCGCACAACGGCGCGGTGATTACGCTGCTCGCGGTGACGGGTCTCACGCACCGGCAGTCATATCGCGACATCTTCGCGGTCACGGTGATCAAGACTCTCGCGGTGTTCTTCGTAATCCTGGTGTATTACACGACCGGCCTCGTGTGAACGTCGAATCGGAAACCAGCACTTTGATCTGATAGATCCGCATTAGTCCCACCTCGACAGCCCGCCGACGAAGCACGAGGATGGAGTCGTCAGCGCCCAATGTTGCAAGGGCAGGCTGACCCGAGTAACAACGGCGTTTAACGGCCCGTCCCTATCCGGACGGGCTATTTTTTTCAGCGCGCGATTCGTGCGCGAAAGGTGAGGAAATCCGGGAGCGACGCCAACCACAGCGAGAGTCCCACCGGACGCCGCCTAGCCCGCGCCCGCGTCACCCGCATGACAAAAGCCGAACCCAAGCCGCGCCGCCGCGGGGCATGAAAAATGCAGCCGTCGCAACGAGGAGTCGCGTTAAACTGGTTGCTCGCTCCGCAATCGCGAATGCGCTAAAACCGGGGCGAGATAGAGACAAAGGCAGACGCAACACGGCACGACGAGGCGGCAGACGGCACGCCATCCGCCCCGTACAATGGTTCCATCACCAACGCAACAAGGACAACTTCGATGCGCATTACCGGGTCCTCCGGGTCAATGGCCCTGCTCACCGAATACGACGACGCAACGGCGCGCGAACTCCGCTCGCTGCGCCTCGAATCGACCGAAGACGGCAAAGGCATCCTGCTGATCGAGGTCGATGAGCGCAAGCCGGGCATACATCGTGAAGTGCGCTACGAAATCACGCCCGCGGAGCTGATCGCCGCGATCCGCGCGCATGGCGCCGAGTTGCCGGGCGAACAGCACAACCATCGTCAGTGAAGCAGGCGCGCGGCGTATTACCGTCGCGTGACTCGTCAGTCTCCCTGCGCCGATGGCGTCGCGCTTCGACGCGTCAGCGCGGAATTGTTCGCATTGGGTGTGCCCGCGCGCGCCGCCGTGCTTCCGTTTGTTCCGCTCGAACCGCCAATCCCCGCTTTCCTACGGGTTTTTGCAAGCGCTTTCGCGCGTCTCGTTGAGCATGCTTACCCGGCCTTCAATCACTTGTTAGAAGCGGTCGCCCCGCTTGTGTAGCGGGACATGCGGCCATATATGCAGGCCTGATCGCAGCCAGAACACGGGCCGATTTCCAGGTCGGTTGCACGTCTTGAAAATACGTCCATAATCCTTGCATTCCCCTTTGCGTTCCTTACCGCGCTGCGCCCGCAAGGGCCGCGGATGTTAAACCGATGCTACATGACCTCGTCGCGCAATATGGACCTGCGCTCGTCTTCGCAAATGTGCTGGCCGCCGCGCTCGGGCTGCCGGTGCCCGCCATGCCGTCGCTCGTGCTGTTCGGCGCGATGGCCGCGATGCACCCCGGCTCCGTCGGCTCGCAGTTGCTGCCGGTCCTCGTGCTGTCGATCTTCGCGACGCTGATCGGCGACAGCGTGTGGTACGTCGCGGGCCGCATCTACGGCGGCAATACGCTGAAGACGATCTGCCGGCTGTCGCTGTCGCGCGACACCTGCGTGAAAAAGACCGAGCGCTTCTTCGGCCGCTGGGGCGTGCGCGTGCTCGCGGTCGCGAAATTCGTGCCGGGGCTGTCGATCGTATCGATCCCGATGGCCGGCGCGATGGGCACGCGCTACCGCACCTTCCTCACCTACGACGGCGTCGGCGCCGCGCTGTGGTCCGGCACCGGGCTGATCCTCGGTGCGTTGTTCGCGCGGCAGATCGATATGCTGTTCGCGATCGCCGGGCGGCTTGGGCGCACGGCGGCGGTGGTCGTCGTCGCGTTGCTGGCGCTGTACGCGGCGTACCGGTGGATCCGCCGCCGTCAGTTGATCGCGAAGCTCGCGTCCGCGCGCATCGAGGTCGACGAACTCGCGAAGCTGTACAAGGCTAATCAGGCGCCGGTCGTGTTCGACATCCGTTCGCAGGAGAAGCGCAAGCTCGATCCGTTCGTGATTCCAGGCGCGCAATTCGCCGACGAACGGCAACTCGACGGCATCGTCGCCAGCTATCCCCGCGATCAGAAGCTCGTGATCTACTGCTCCTGCCCGAACGAGATTTCCGCGGCATGGATGGCCAAGCAGCTCACCGAAGCCGGTTTCTCCGACGTGCTGCCGCTGCGCGGCGGCATGGAAGCCTGGCGCGACTCGGGCAAGCCGGTGGACTCGCTGCCCGAAATGCCGCCGCCCGAAGTCACGGTCGACGATATCGCGCCCAAAGCCGTCTAGCTGGAATTCGCGACGGCATCGTCCGTCTGCGCGCGCGGCACGGCTCGTCCGGCCATGCGAGCGCGCATTGCGTTGCCTTGCGTTCAATCGTGCGATGAACATCGAAGGAGCGGTTCAATGCTTTCGACTCAGGACGTTTCGACTCAAGAGGTGGAAGGACAGCAGGGAGTCGTCGCCGACGCGCCGTTTTCGTCGCTGTCGACGCGTTTGCATCAGATGTTTCCGGAGCTCACTTGCGCCGAGATCGACAGGCTGCGCCGCTTCGGCGAGATCGGTCGCTGGAAGTCCGGCGAGTTGCTGTTCGAGACCGGCCGCACCGGCCCCGGCATGTTCGTGGTGCTCGAAGGACGCGTGAAGGTCTATCAGCGTGACGGCATCGGCCGCGAGCACGTGATCAGCGAGCGCGGCGCCGGGCATTTCCTGGCCGAGGTCGGGCAGCTGTCGGGCAAGCCCTCGCTGGTGAACGGCCTCGCGACCAGCGCCGTCGAAGCGCTGCTGATTCCGCCCGACCGGCTGCGCGCGCTGATCGTCGCCGAAGCGGAACTCGGCGAGCGCATCATGCGCGCGCTGATTCTGCGGCGCGTGTCGCTGATCGAAAAGGGCGCGGGCGGGCCGATCCTCGTCGGCAACAGCAATGACCCGCGGCTCGTGATGTTGCAAGGCTTTCTGTCGCGCAACGGCCATCCGCATTCGGTGATCGACGAACGCGACGAAGACGCGCTGCGGCTGATCGAGCAGTTCGCCGCGCAGCGCGAGGACCTGCCGCTCGTGATCTGCCCGGACGGCACGGTGCTGCGTCATCCGAGCATGCCGGAGCTTGCCACGCGCTTAGGTCTGCTGCCCGATCTCGACGACACCTACGTGTACGACGTCGCGATCGTCGGCGCGGGACCGGCGGGACTTGCCGCAGCGGTGTACGCAGCCTCCGAAGGGCTGTCGGTGATCGTGCTCGACAGCCGCGCGCCGGGCGGCCAGGCGGGCGCGAGCTCGCGCATCGAAAACTACCTCGGCTTTCCGACCGGCATCTCGGGCCAGGCGCTTGCCGGCCGCGCGTTCGTGCAGGCGCAGAAGTTCGGCGCGCACGTTGCAATTCCGGTCAGCGTGCAGGCGCTGCATTGCGGGCAGTCGCCTTATCGGCTCGAAACGAAATGCGGCGGCCACATCAGCGCGCGGACGATCGTGATCGCGAGCGGCGCCGTGTACCGGCACCCGGCGCTCGACGGGCTCGAGCGCTTCGACGGACGCGGCGTCTACTACTGGGCGTCGCCGGTCGAGGCGAAGCTGTGCAAGCGCCAGGAGGTCGTGCTGGTGGGCGGCGGCAATTCGGCCGGCCAGGCGATCGTCTATCTGGCGACGCACGCAGCCAAGGTTCACGTGCTGATCCGCCGCAGCGGTTTCGAGGCGACGATGTCACGCTATCTGATCGACCGGATCCGCTCGCTGCCGAACGTGTTCGTGCATCCGGGTTCGGAAGTCGGCCGGCTCGAAGGCGATGAGGACGGGCTCGTGTCGGTCACGCTGAAGCGGCCGCTGCCCGACGGCGTCGATCACTTCGACACGCGGCATCTGTTCCTCTTCACCGGCGCGGACCCGAACACCGAATGGCTGCGCACCTGCGGCGTGCAGCTCGACGCGAAAGGCTTCGTGCTGACGGGCATCAGCGCGGACGGCTCGGCCACCGCGTGCGATCTCGGGACTACGGTCGAAGGGGTCTATGCGATCGGCGATGCGCGCGCCGGGTCGACGAAACGCGTGGCCGCGGCGGTCGGCGAAGGCGCGGCCGTTGTCGCGCAGATTCACCAGCTGCTGGCGCAGATGAGCGGGGAAGAGATGGCGCTCGGTGCGTGAGTCTCGATGCGGTCTTTAGCGCATCGTCTTTGCCGCATCCGTCTTCAGTGCAACGCGGCACACGCGAGCGACACTGAAAACACGCCGAGCACGATCGACGCGCCGCGCTGCACCTTCGCCGGTTCGAGCCAGCGGAGCCGGCCGCTACCGAGTGCGGCGCCGAACGCGATCCACGCGAGCGCGATCGGCGCGGCAAGGCACGCGAACATCCCCATCGCGAGCAGATAAGCGGGCAGATGCATGAACGCGGCGGCCGGAAAGATCGTGCCGCCGAACAGCAGCCCTTTCGGATTGAGCAAGGTCGCGACGAACAGCGCGCGCACGTTGCCAGCGCGTTGCGTCGAGCCCGGCAGTGCCACCGCCGCGCGCCACATATCGAGCGCAAGCCACGCGATATACACGCTCGCGGCCACGCGCAGCAGCGACGGCAGCCACGGCCACGCTTGCGCCGCGTGCGCGAAGAAGCGCCCCCACGCGGAGATCGACACCAGATAGCCCGCCAGTTCGGCGGCGATCAGCGGCAGCGCGCGGCGCAAACCGGCGCGCAAACCGGCCGCCGCCAGTAGCGTGTTGGTGGGGCCGGGCGTCACCAGTACCACGATGATGCCGGTGGCCAGCAACGCGATCTCGGTTGCAGAGAGCATAAAAAAGCGCACGGTGAGTTACACAGTGCGCTGTTGTAGCACAGACAGCACGATGGCTGCGCCGAAGCGAACCCGCCGGTTCAGCGGTCCACTCGGCTCATCGCTCAGCGCTCCAGCTTCGCGCGCAACTCGCGCGCGGCCTCCAGCAGCCCTTCATACCCCGAACGCGCGTGCTCCGGCAAATCGGGATCGCCGACCAGCGCGCCGAGCGTTTCGATCAGACTGTACACAATGCCTTTCGCCGCGCCCGACGCAATGCCACCTGACGACATCTGCTGATCGACGTGACTGAGCGCCGCGTCGAGCTGCTCGATCTCCGGACGATCGTCGGAGGGCGGCTTGGGAGGAACGTCTTGCGTCATGATCGAACACCACTCCTTTGAGTGCATCGGTAAAGTTGTTATATACCGATCATGCGCCGCCGTCTATTCGTGTTCGGCGCGACGGCGACCCACGTCAAGGCGTCCAGCGATACATCAGCAGCTTCGCGCGCGCGTCGTCTTCGACCAGCACCACGTACTCGCCGTTATCGCGCTGCACCGCGCTGATGCCGAGATACACGTCGACCCAGCCGCTCTTACCGCCGACGTTCGCGCCCGGCGTCATATAACCGACGGCCGTGCCGTTGCGCGCGTCGTAGACGTCGATGCGATCGGTGTACAACTCCGCGACGAAGACATAGTTGCCCGCCACCGCGACGCCGACCGTGGTGGTCTGCGGATCGCTTTGCGTGTTCCACGGCAGCGAGACCGTGTAAGTCAGGGCCGGCGTGCCGCTGCTCCAGTTGTCGTAGCGCGCAAGCACCGGGCCCGCTTCCTTCCAGTGCGTCGGGTCCCACGGAATCGCGCTCGTGAAGCCGGACAGATACATCGTGTCGGTCGCTGCGACATAGACGAGCCGCGCGAGCCGCGTGAACGGCGCGGGCATCGCGAACAGCTTCGCACTTGCGTACGTGTAGATCGGATTGCCTGCGGAGTCGAGACCTTGCAGCGGCATCTCGCGCACGCCGCTCAATGGCGTGGCGAGCCACACGTTGCCGGAATCGTCGACCCACCAGAAGCCGTTGCCGACCGTGCTGCCGGTCGACGGATTGCCGCTGATCTCGCTCGCATCGACGGTGCCATTGCCATTGCTATCGCGCCACAACCATTCGCCGTAAGTTGGTTGCGCGGCGGGCCAGCTGCCCGGCAGCGGATTCTGCGCGAGCATCCCTGACGGAATCGCAATCTCGCCATGCGCGGCATCGAAGCGATAGACGTTCAGATAGTGCGCGCCGGGATCGAGCGTATAGAGAAAACGCTGGCCATTGAATCTGCGCACCATCGGTTCGCCGCGCACGCCGCGCGGCTGGTGAAACGCGGGGTCGTCGGGGTAATCGAAGCGATCGAGCGTGAACGCCGCGTATGACCATTCGTGGCCGGCCGGCTGCCGGTAATCGAGCGTGAAGCGCTTCGAGCCCGTGTAGATCGAAGCGGGCGTGGCCGGATCGAACGCGCCGCTATCGACGAAAGTCAGGCCGTAGAGCCGCCAGTTGAGCACGCGCGTGCCGTACACGTAGCTCTCCAGCACCGCGCCTTGCCCTACCGATGCCGAGCCCAGCGCGCGCGGTCCTTCGCCGTTTTGCGCGACGTACAGATTGCCGGCCGCGTCGACGCCGATGCCGGTGATGCCGTTGAAACGCGTATCACCCGGCACGCCGCGCGCCGGATGGAAGATGCCGTTGCGCGTGCCAATCGACGCGCCGGCCTGCATCTGGCCGCCCGCGCCTTTGTTGAATACGAGAATCTGCTGCGAAGCGCCGTTGTCGGCGACCAGCAGCTGGCCGGATGGCGTGACCGTGAGGTCGGTTGGCACGCTGCCAGCGGGCAGCGCCAATGGACCGGCGAGCGCGGTGCCGTCGGCGCGGTAGTGCAGGACGCTCAGGCTGCCGGTGCCGAAGCCGCTGATGATCCACAGCGTCGAGTCGGTGTCGATCGCGATGCGCGCGGGCGATGCGACGCTCCACGAACGCAGCGGCTGCATCGATTGCGCGTCGTACACGACGATCCGGTTGCCGTACGTGTCGGCCACATAGAGTTCGCTGTCGTTCGCGGCGAGGCCGCGAATGCCCGCGTCGATGCCGGTCTGCACCGTTTGTACCGGAAAACGGCGCGCCGGCCGCGAGATTCGCGAGCGTGCGCCGCGTGATGCCGTACCAGGTCTGATTGGCCGGCGGATAGTCGGCGCCGACCAGCGCATTGTTCTCGTTGCCGATCGACATCGCCGCGTACAGGTACGTGTGATTCACCGCCACCGCGTCGCCGCCGGCCGCGCCCCAGCCGTGCGTCGAACCGGCGACCGCGAGCTTGTCCCCCGCGCGATAGGCGGCAATTTCGCTGCCGCTTTCGTCCCACGGCGCATTCGTATAAACGCTGCCATTGGCATCGACGCTAATGGCCTGAATATCCTGCTGTATCCATTTGCCGTCGCCAAATCCGAAACTATTACCGACCCATGATGTCGTGTAATTCAATTTGGATTGCGCGGAGACATTCGGCGAGATCAGGCTATGGATTAGAACCACGGCCAGGCCAAGGCGGGGGAAAATCTTCACGGCGGTCGATCCTTGCTAGGCGCGAAGCACGCACGGCAGGCAGGCTGACCGGCGTGCTTCGCCTGTACGCGCATCATTGCTGGTAGCGTTACGATGTGCGCACATCAGAGTTGGCGTTTTATCCTCTCATATAAAAATAGCAAACTTATTAATAAAAAAAAGATAATTGAATGTCACCCAATCCAATTCATTCCATTTGCATCGATTTACGATTCAAACCAAATCTTTCGTTCACGAAGCCGGTAAAAACCGGTTCCCGTAAATCCTCACCGGTCAGAGATTCAGGCGCTTGTTCTGCTCCTGTAAATCCTCACCTTGAGCGCGATGCACATCATCATGTTCGCGCCGCCCGGCGACGCACGAAGATCCGCCGCGTCAGATCGAACGCGACCAGGTTGCCGGCCAGGACGAGCAGCAGACCGACCACCGCGAGCACTGACCAGCGGTAACCCTCGAACAGCGTCGACGCCGCAAGCGCGACGATCGGAAACAGCACCGTGCAGTAGGCGGCGCGCTCCGGGCCCATGCGGCCCACCAGCATCAGGTACGCCGTAAAGCCGATCACCGAGCCGAACACCGCGAGATAGGCGAGCGCGCCGAGATAGCGCGCCGACGGTTCCACCGCGAACGAATAGCCGGCGAACAGACTACCGAGCGTCAGGACGGCCGCGCCGATCAGCATCGCCCAGCTATTGGTCGCGAACGGATGCAGGCCCATCGACTGCATGCGGCTCGACAGCAGGTTGCCGGCCGAGAAGCACAGCGTGCCGAGAAACGCGACGCCGAGCCCGAGCCACGCGGTGTGATCGCCGAGATGCCCGGCCATCTGCTGCACGAACAAACAGACGATGCCGACGAGTCCGAGCAATGCGCCCGCAATCGCGCTCGGCTGCAGCGGCCGGCCCATGAACAGCCGCCCGTTGATCGAGTTCAGCAGCGGCGCGGTCGAGAACACCACCGCGACGAGCCCGCTCGGCACGATCTGTTCGGCGTAGTAGAAGCACAGGAAATTGAGGCAGAACAACGCGAGGCCCTGTGCGGCGAGGTAGCGCCAGGCGTCGCGCGGCGGCCAGATCGGCCGGCGCATGATGCGCAGCAGCGCGAACAGCAGCAGCGCGGCGATCCAGAAACGCCAGGCAATCGATACCGGCGGCGGCACCGCGCCGAGTTGCCATTTGATCGCGATCCAGGTGGTGCCCCAGATCAGCACGGTGACGGCATAAAGCAAAAGATTCATGGTCGGGCCTCGGACTGCAATGACAAGCTGCCATAACGCGCAGCATTGACGATAGCCCGACTATGCAGCCGCGCCGCCGCCCGCAATTGTCCAAAATTGCGCACTTTTTCGTGGCAATGAGCGGCCAGACTGGCCGCGCCGTATACTGGCCGCTCAACCCGACGCATCACCGGAAATCCTCCGCTCGCCGCCGTGACCGC
The DNA here is from genome assembly GCF_040948665.1 of Paraburkholderia sp. BR14320. Taxonomy (NCBI): domain Bacteria; kingdom Pseudomonadati; phylum Pseudomonadota; class Betaproteobacteria; order Burkholderiales; family Burkholderiaceae; genus Paraburkholderia; species Paraburkholderia sp. BR14320. Next base: position 155,624 of record NZ_JBFPKG010000009.1, on the reverse strand, counting down.
CAGCCCGTCCGCTCCCGTGATATCCACCGCCGGCATGCCTTTTGGCCTGCAGTCGGTCTGTCACACGCTCGCCAGTGCGAACGCGCATCTGGATCGCTTCGCGTGGCTCGGCGACGGACTCGCGATCGCACTCTGGACCCGCGACACGAAGGAAGCCGAGACCATCTATGAGCGGCCCGGCCATCACACGCTGTCGTGCTATCTGGACGGCGGCTATCGCACCGAGCGCCAGAAAATGCCGGGCCACTACGGCGCGCCGTCGCGGCTGTGCGCACTGCCCGGCGATCACGAATCGCGCTGGTGGGTGCGCGGCCATATGCACTTCATGCACCTGTACTTCCTGCCCGAGCACTTCACGCGACGCGCGGTACAGGAGCTCGACCGCGAGCCGCGCGAATTGACGCTCGCCGATCGGACCTATTTCGAGGACCCGCGCATTGCGAGTCTGTGCCAGTCGCTCGTCAACGAGGAGTGGGAAAGTCCCGACGGTCTGCTGCGCACTAACGAAACCGCGCACGAAGTGCTGAGCCTGCTGTTGCGCGGACAAGGCGTGCGGCGCGCGAACATGGCGCTGAAGGGCGGGCTGTCGGCCGCGACGCGGCGCCGCCTGCGCGACTATATCGACAGTCGTCTCGCGCAGCCGTTGACGCTCGGTGAGCTGTCGGGTGTCGCGGCGCTATCGGAGTTTCATCTTGCGCGGATGTTTCGGGAGTCGTTCGGGTTGCCGCCGGCCGCGTGGATCGCGCGGCAACGGCTCGATCGCGCGCGCACGCTGCTGCGCACGACGACGTTGCCGCTCGCGCAAATCGCCGAGCAATGCGGCTATGCGAACGCGAGTCACTTTAGCCACCGGTTTCGCGAGGGTGTCGGGGTGACGCCGAGCGGATTTCGGCAGGCTATCGGCGTTTGAGTCTCGCGTTCGGGTTTCGCTTTCCAGTTAGCTCCGCGTCATTGCAGCGCCATCGCCAGCACGCGCGCGACGTGAATCGCGTCCACGCCCGCTCCATCGTGAATCTGATGCCGGCAGCTGGTGCCATCGGCGACCATCACCGTGGCGGCGTCGAGCTTGCGGACCGCGGGCAGCAGCGACAGCTCCGCCATCGCCTGCGAAGTCGCGTAGTGCTCGGCTTCATAGCCGAAGCTGCCGGCCATACCGCAGCACGACGATTCGACCGTCGATACCTTCAATTCGGGAATCCACTTCAGCACGGTCTGCACCGGCGTGAATGCGTCGAACGCCTTCTGATGGCAGTGGCCGTGCACGAGCGCCTGCTGCATCGGCAGCGGTTTCAATTTGAGCTGCAAACGCCCAGCGTTTTCTTCGCGCACGAGGAATTCCTCGAATAGAAACGCGTGCTGCGCGAGGCGCCGCGCTTCGTCGCCGAAACCGTACTGCAGAAATTCATCGCGCAACGACAGCAGACACGATGGCTCCAGCCCTACCACCGGCACGCCGCGTTCGATGTACGGCCGGAACAGATCGAGCATGCGCCGCGCTTCCTGTTTCGCTTCATCGACGAGACCCGCCGCGAGAAACGTGCGGCCGCAACACACAGGACGCTCGCCCGGGCGTGCATTGAAGTGAACCGTGTAGCCCGCCGCTTGGAGCACCTGTTGCGCAGCACGTGCGTTGTCGGGCTCAATGTGGTTGTTGAAGGTATCGACGAACAGCAGCACTTCTTTCAGCGTGGACGGCTGCGCGGCCTCGCGTGCAGGCCTCGCGGACACCGCATCGGCCAGAAACGCCTTCTTGAACCGCGGCAAACTCCGCTCGGCGGCGAACCCGACCGCGCGCTTGAACCACGCCGACAGCACCGGCACGTTGTCCGCGAGCGCCACCAGTCCCGGCATGCGGCTCGCAGCGCCCGCATAGCGGGGCATGAACGCGACCAGCCTATCGCGCAGCCGCACGCCATGCGTCCTCGCCCGCGCCGCCCGCGCCTCGAGCTTGAACTTCGCCATATCGACGCCGGTCGGGCAATCGCGCTTGCAGCCCTTGCACGATACGCACAGGTCGAGCGTTTCCTTGACGTCATCGCTCGCGAGTCCGCTTTCGCCGAGCTGGCCCGAAATCGCGAGCCGCAACGTGTTGGCTCGCCCGCGCGTCAGATGCTGCTCGTCCTTCGTCACGCGATAACTCGGGCACATCGTGCCCGCGTCGAACTTGCGACAGTGGCCGTTGTTGTTGCACATCTCGACCGCTTTCGCGAGACCGCCGCTCAGGTCGTCACCGCTGCCCGGCGCGCTTTCTTCTCCCGTCAGCCGATCGCGCTTCACGTTCCACATCGACCAGTCGAGCACTGTTTCGATACGCTGTTCGCGATAGCCCGGCGCAAAGCGGAAATTGCGCGCGTCGTCCATCTTCGGCGGACGCACGATCTTGTCTGGATTGAAGCGATTGTCGGGATCGAACAGCGCCTTGATCTCGCTGAACGCCTCGTTAAGCCGCGGCCCGTATTGCCACGCGACCCATTCGCCGCGGCACAGACCGTCGCCATGCTCGCCGGAATACGCGCCCTTGTACTCGCGCACCAGCGCGGCCGCTTCCTCGGCGATCGCCCGCATCTTCGTTGCGCCGTCGCGGCGCATGTCGAGAATCGGCCGCACGTGCAGCGTGCCGACGCTCGCATGCGCGTACCAGGTGCCCTCGGTGCCGTGGCGATGAAACACATCGGTGAGGCGGCTCGTATAGTCGGCCAGATGTTCGAGCGGCACCGCGCAGTCCTCGATGAAGGACACCGGCTTGCCATCGCCCTTCATGCTCATCATGATGTTGAGACCGGCCTTGCGCACTTCCCACAGCGCTTTTTGCGCATTCGCGTCCGGCATCTCGACGACCGCATCGGGCAAGCCCAGCTCGCCCATCAACTCGGTCAACTGCTTCAGCGACGCGAGCTGCGCGTCGCGATCCTCGCCCGCGAACTCGACGAGCAAAATCGCCTGCGGCTCACCGACCAGCGCCTTCTCGATCACCGGACGAAACGCGGGATTGCTCAACGCGAGATCGATCATCGTGCGATCGACCAGTTCGACCGCGACCGGCTTAAGTTTGACGATGTGCTGCGTGAGCGCCATCGACTGCCGGAAGGTCGGAAAGTTGACCACGCCGAGCGCCTTGTGCGCGGGCAGCGGCGCGAGCTTCAGCGTGATCTGCCGGCTGAATGCGAGCGTGCCCTCGGAGCCGACCAGCAGATGTGCGAGGTTCGCGCTGCCGTCATCGGTATAGGCGCGCGGACTCTGGCAGTCGAACAGATCGATGTTGTAGCCCGCCACTCGGCGCAGCACCTTCGGCACGCGCGCGACGATTTCATCACGCTCGCGCTGCGCGATCCGCGCGACGCCCGCGACGATCTGCTGCAAGCGCTCGCCTTGCGGCGCCTCGCGCAGCGACGCGAAGCGCGCTTCGCTGCCGTCGGCGAGAATCGCGTCGATCGCGTCGACGTTGTGCACCATATTGCCGTACTCGATCGAGCGCGAGCCGCACGAGTTGTTGCCGGCCATGCCGCCGATCGTGCATTGCGCAGAAGTCGATACATCGACCGGGAACCACAGTCCATGCGGCTTTAGCCACGCGTTGAGATGATCGAGCACGACGCCGGGCTCGACCGTCACGGTGCGCGCGTCGGCATCGAACGCGACGATGTTGTTGAGCCACTTGCTCGTATCGACCACCAGCGCTTCGCCGACCGTCTGCCCGCACTGGCTCGTGCCCGCGCCGCGCGCGAGCAGCGGTACTTTCTCGCTGCGCGCAATCTCGAGCGCGATGCGCAGATCGTCCTGATCGCGCGGCACTACGACGCCGACCGGGGTGATCTGATAGATCGATGCATCGGTCGCGTAGCGGCCGCGGCTCGCGAGATCGAACAGCACATCGCCGCGCAGCGCTTTGCGCAGATGCTGCGCGAGCGGACTCGTGGCACGCGCGGCGGAGGGGACCAGATGGATCGGCTTGACGAGCAAGCCCGCAGTGGGATTCGTCATTTCGTCGGCCTGTGAGGAGCGCGCGTGAGCCGCGCGGCTCGAATTACCTAGTACAGCGTCAGATGCACCGGCGCGAGCCCTTCGATATGCCCGCTCACGTTGCCCGCCTCGCGCGGAAAGAACATGCCGGTGTACGAACCGGCGGTGATCACCATCTCCGGAGTCACCGCGATACCGCGCGCACTCGCGTGATTGACGAGCCACGTCAACAGCCGCCGCGGATCGCCGGCTGGATTCGCGGGCGTCGTTGCGACGACATTGCGTCCGTTGAACTCAAATTGCAGCGACGGCGCCAAGTACGGGAAATCGTCGCGATACCGCGTGAATTCGCCGACGATCAGCGCACCGTGATTCTGCAGGTCCGCGAGCTGCGCTAGTTTGTCGATGGCGGGCCACGCGGCATAGCGGCTCGCGACGATCTCGATGGTCGCGCCGATCGAGCCGATACCCGCGAGCACTTCGTCTTCGCCGTACGGCGTCGCGGAAGGCTCGAAACGCCGGCCGAAACGGAACGCGACTTCGAGTTCGAGCCCGAGCGGAGCGAAACCTTCGCGCGACAGACGCACACCGTCGGCGTGCAGATCGATGTCGGGCAATGGCGCTCCTTGAATCGGCGCGCTCGCCGACTTCGCGCCGATCTTCCAGCCGCCGATTCGCGCGCCGCACGCGCTCAGGATTTCGTGCTGGATTGCGTAGGCCGCGTCGGCATCGGACGGCAACTGTTCCGGCGGCAACGTGTCGAGCACCGTACGACTGCGACGCGCATCGGCAAGAAGCTGGCTGAGTGATGAAGTCATGTTTTACGCGCCCATCCGGCTGGAAACCTGCGCCTTCTCCGACGCGCTGAGTTCGAAGCGGCTCTCCGGCTGCATGCGGAACGCGAGCACGACGCCGATGGCCATCAGCAACATGCTGCCGACGAACGGCAGATCCCAGTTGCCGAAGTGGTCGATCAGAAAGCCGCCCATCACCGGCGAGATGATCGCGGCCAGCGCCGAGCCCGTGTTCATCATGCCGCTGGCGGTGCCGGAGAATTCCGGCGCGATATCCATCGGAATCGCCCACATCGGGCCGATCGTCATCTCGGCGAAGAAGAAGCCCGACGCGAGACAGGCGATCGACAGCGTCAGGTCATGCGTGAACATCAACGGAATCAGCGACAGCAGACAGAACAGCATGCACCCCGACACCATCCAGCTGCGCGCGCGCTTGAGGCTGCCGGTGCGCTTGAAGATCGCATCGGTGACGAGGCCGCCGAGCGTATCGCCGATCACGCCGGCAAAGAACACGACCGACGCGAAGATCGCCGACTTCTGCAATTGCAGATGATGGTTGTGTAGGAAGTACAGCGGAATCCAGCTCAGGAACAGCCACAGCGTCCAGCCGTAGCAGAAGTAGACGATCGTGACCGGCGCCATGCGGCGAAACAGCTTGCCCCACGGCAGGCCTGCGACTTTCGGCTTCACTGCGGGCAGCACCGCGAGTTCCTCGGGCGTGATGCGCGGATGATCTTTCGGATGCTCGGTGAACGTGATCGCCCACAGGGCGACCCACACCAGGCTCAGCGCGCCGCAGATATAGAACGATTCGCGCCAGCCCCAGGTGGTCATTACCAGCACGATGAGGGCCGGCGCGACCGCATTGCCGACTCGCGACGCCGCGTGCGTGATGCCCTGCGCGAAGCCGCGTTTTTCTTTCGCGACCCAGCGCGACATCGCCGATGTTGCCGCCGGGAACGTCGCGCCTTCACCGAAACCGAGCACGAGCCGCGCGGCAAGCAACGAAGCGAGGCCGCCCGCGAGGCCCGTGAACACCGTCGCGAGACCCCAGATTGCACCGCAAAACAGCAGCGTGCGCCGCGCGCCGAAGCGATCGCTGACCCAGCCGCCGATCACCTGAAACAGCAGATACGGATACGCGAAAGCCGAGAACACGAGGCCGACCTGCGTATGCGTGAGATTGAATTCCTTGCCGAAACCCGCGGCCGCGGTGCTGACGTTCACGCGATCGAGGTACGTGATGAAGTACATGATGCAGAGCATCACTAGAACGATACTGGTCGCACTGGTCAAACGAAACCGTTTCATCCTCTCTCTCCGTGGCATGTGTCGACGGCGCGCTTGAAGTGGCGCGCTGCGTCGTCGCCCGTCGGCCGCGACAGCCGTTATGGACGCATTGCATGTTGTGATGGCAGCGTTCTGCGCGCGGCCCGATGAGAAATGCGCTCCCTGGTGTTGCGGGTTGTTTCCTGCTGGTGGCGCTTATGCCGCGGCCTTCAACCCCGGCGTCTTCGGTGCGTGGCTCAACCACTCCATAGCGGCAGGCATGCCGCTTTCCTTAAGGGATACGCCAGCAAGCCGCAGACCCATTTCGCAGCCGGCCAGGGTCGCGAGCAGCGTCAGATCGTTGCAATCGCCCAGATGGCCGATACGGAACATGCGGCCCTTCATCTTGCCGAGGCCCGTGCCGAGCGACATATCGAAGCGCTCGTAGATCAGCTTGCGCACAGCGTCGGCATCGACGCCGTCGGGCATCATCACGCCCGTGAGCACCGGGCTATACACGGCGGGATCGGCGCACTGGATTTCGAGCCCCCACGCACGCACCGCGCGGCGCGTCGCTTCGGCGAGCCGCTCGTGACGCGCGAACACGTTGTCGAGCCCTTCGCCGAGAATCATCTCGATCGCTTCGTGCAGGCCATACAGCAGGTTCGTGTTCGGTGTGTAGGGCCAGTAGCCGGTCTTGTTCATTTCGACGATTTCCGACCAGTCCCAGAAGCTGCGCGGCAGCTTCGCGTGCTGGTTGGCGGCCATCGCCTTCGGCGAGATCGCGTTGAAGCTGATGCCCGGCGGCAGCATCAAGCCCTTTTGCGAGCCCGACACGGTCACGTCGACACCCCATTCGTCGTGGCGGTAGTCAGCGCACGCGAGACCGGAGATCGTATCGACGAGCAGCAGCGCCGGATGGCCCGCGGCGTCGATCGCTCGGCGCACGGCGGCGATGTCGGACGTGACGCCGGTCGAAGTTTCGTTGTGCACGACGCAGACCGCCTTGATCGCATGCTGCGGGTCGGCGCGCAGACGCTCTTCGATCATTTGCGGCTGCACGCCGCGCCGCCAGCCTTCGATGCCTGGCAGACCCAGGAACTCGGGCTTCAGGCCGAGCTTCTCGGCCATCTTTTTCCATAGCGTCGCGAAGTGGCCGGTCTCGAACATCAGCACGTGATCGCCGGGGCTCAGCGTATTCGACAGCGCCGCTTCCCATGCGCCCGTGCCGGACGCCGGATAGATGACGACCGGCTGCTGCGTCTTGAAGATCTTCTTGATGCCGTCGAGCACCTTCAGACCCAGTTCGCCGAACTCGGGGCCGCGGTGGTCGATGGTCGGATAGCTCATCGCGCGGAGGATGCGATCGGGCACCGGACTCGGCCCCGGAATCTGCAGGAAGTGACGGCCAGCGGGATGAAAATCTAGCTTCAGCATCGGGTTCCTCCAATTTGAATTTTGCATTCAAAAAACTGTATCAGAAGAATCGTGACGCTCCCAAGGCGAAATATGCTCGTTGAGGCCCGTGTTTACCCGCGTTTGCGCTCGATTAACTAATCGATATGGTTCCGATAAAATCCCACATCATGTGAGCTGAGGGTTTTTGTATGCAAAATTCGGATGTCGACGCGGGAGTGACCGCAGCCCCGCTGATGCCGAAGGTCGAGCGTCAGCGCCTGCATGACACGGTGGTAGAGCACATCCGCCGCTTTATCGTCGAGGGCGTGCTGGCGCCCGGCAAGAAACTGAACGAGCGCGAGTTGTGCGAAACGCTCGGCATTTCCCGCACGCCGCTGCGCGAAGCGCTGAAGGTGCTGGCCGCCGAGGGCTTGATCGAAATTTCGCCGAACCGGGGCGCGTCGGTGTCGAAAATGTCGGAGGCGGAAGTGCGCGAAACCTTCGAATTGATGAGCGGCCTCGAAGCGTTCTCGGGCGAACTCGCAGCGGAGCGCATCACGGCGGCCGAACTCGCCGAGATCAAGGCACTGCATTACGCGATGCTCGCGTGCCGCGCGCAGAACGATCTGCCGGGCTACTACAGCCGCAACCAGGCGATTCACGACAAGATCAACGAAGCGGCGAGAAATTCAGCGCTGCGGCAGACGTATGTGTCGATCAACCGGCGGCTGCAGGCGCTGCGCTTTCGCTCGAACTATCAGACGCCGAAGTGGGACCGCGCGATTCACGACCACGATGAAATGCTGAAGGCGCTCGAGGCTCGCGACGGCAAGAAGCTCAGCGCGATTTTGCGGCAGCATCTGCTCGATAAGCGGGATGCGGTTTTGCAGGTGCCGGTGCAGGATGAAGTGGTCGCTTCGGCCTCCGTGTTGAAGGCGTGATGCGGACGACTGATGCCGAGTCACGCTTCACGGCACCCTGTCGGCAAACAAAACTTGTCCACCTAAATTGTTGGCAAGCCTGTGGACAACCTTCGCACAGCGAGCCTAAGTGCTTGAAGCGTGAGAACTATCCGCGCGCGGTGCACGCGTAGGCAGCGAGCGTCGCTACGGAGTCCGTGATAGCGGCGAGCGCGCTTGGCAAGGATGCCGTATCAGTCGGACCAACCTCGAAGACCAGTTGTCCACATAATTTGGGAACAAGCTTGTGGACAACCTGCGCACAGGCCTGCCAAGTGATTGATGCGGCAGGCCTATCGTTCGCGGATGCGGGAGCGGGCAGCGGCGCGGCAGGTCGCCTGATGCAAGCGAACGACCGCGCCCTGCACATAGATTTACTGCGTCGTTTCACGGCTGCGCAGCGACTCCGGCAGCCCATACAGCACGATCAACGCGCACACCACGCTCATCGCACCGATCACATACAGCGCCGGCGTCGTGCTGCCGGTCAGATCCTTCACACGGCCCACCATCACCGGGCTCACGATCCCGCCGAGTTGTCCGAGCGTGTTGATCAACGCGATACCGCCCGCGGCGCCCGCGCCCGCGCCCGTCAGCAGCTTGGGCGGCAGCGCCCAGAATGCCGGAATCGATGCGACCACGCCCGCGCCCATCACCGCAAGCGCGACCACCAGCAAGGCGGTCTGTTTGTCGAAGTAGCCCGCGGCGAAGAAGCCGAGCGCCGACATCAACAGCAGCCCGAACACGAACTTGCGCCGCTCGCCGGTCGCGTCCGACAGGCGCCCGACCACCACCATGCAGATCGCGCCGCACACATAAGGCACCGCCGTCAGCAGGCCGACCACGGTGGGATTCTTCGTACCCGCCACGTGAATCAGATGCGGAGCCCAGAAATTCAGACCGTACGACGCGATCTGAATCAGGAAGTACACGAGCCCGAGGGTCAGGAAGCCCGGCGTTTTCAGCGCGCCCAGCAGCGAATGGCCGGTCGGCGCCGGGCGGCTTTGCTGCGCGATCTGCCCGGCGAGCAAGCTCTTCTCCGCCGACGACAGCCAGCCCGCATCGTCGATGCGATCCTTCAGCAGCTTCAGCACCAGCAGGCCGAGCGCCACACACGGCAAGCCGCCGAGCAGGAACAGCCAGTGCCAGCCTGGCATGCCGAGCACGCCGTCCATATGGCCGATCACGAGCCCCGCGAGCGGCGCACCGACCAGCCCCGAGAACGCCGACGCGAGAAACAGCATCGACGTGATGCGGCCGCGATATTCGGTCGGAAACCACAGCGTCAGGTAGTACAGCACGCCGGGCGCGAAGCCCGCCTCCATCGCGCCGATCACGAAGCGCAGCCCGTAGAACTGCCATTCGTTGTTGACGAACACCATCGCCGCGGTCGCGAGTCCCCACGAAATCATGATCCGCGCGATCCAGCGTCGCGCGCCGACCTTGTACAGGAACAGATTGCTGGGCACCTCGAACAGCACGTAGCCGATCACGAACAGACTCGCGCCGAGACCGTACGCGGTATCGGACAAGCCCAGATCGCTTTGCAACTGGAACTTCGCGAAGCTGATATTGATGCGGTCGAAGAACGCGAACAGATAGCAGATCATGATGAGCGGCATCAGCCGCCACGCGACTTTGCGGACGATCGCCGCGAGATCGTCCGCGCCATGTTCGCGGGTAGTGCCCGCCACTGCGCCCAGGTCACTCATGCTTGTCTCCAATGCCGGATTCGGCGGTGCCGTCCGGTCGTTTGATCGGTTGAGGGGTTGTTTGTCGGGGTTCGGTTCAGATCTGCCGAACGTAGTCGGGCGCCGGATGCAAATCGCAATTGCGGCCTGCCTTGGCGACTTGCCCCGGCACGTCGTGGCCGAGCAATGCAGGCAAGCCGCGCGACAGCGCGAGCAGCTTCGGCAGATCGATCCCGGTCGGAATGCCCATTTCGTCGCACAGGTTCACGAGGTCTTCGGTGCAGATGTTGCCTGAGGCGCCCGGCGCGAACGGGCAGCCGCCGAGGCCGCCGAGCGCCGCATCGAAGCGGCGCGCGCCGGATTCATACGCGGCAAGCACGTTGGCGAGACCGAGACCGCGCGTGTTATGGAAGTGCAGCGTGAGCGCCGTGGCCGGCAGGGTTTCGAGCACTCGCGCGACGAGCCGCGCGACTTGACGCGGGTTCGCCATGCCGGTCGTATCGGCGAGCGTGATGCCTTCGATGCCCATCTCGCGATATGCGTCGACGATGCCGATCACGCGGTCTTCGTCGATGCGGCCTTCGAACGGACAGCCGAACGCGGTCGCCACTGTCGCATTGAGCCGCACGCCCGCGGCCAGCGCGCGACGCACGATATCGTCGAACGCCGCGAGCGACGACTCGCAGCTCATGCGCATGTTCGCGCGGTTATGCGTCTGGCTCGCCGACATCACGAGGTTCAGTTCGTCGGCGCGCGCGGACAACGCGCGCTCGGCGCCCCTCAGGTTCGGCACCAGCGCGACGTAGATCACGCCGGGTTGCCGCTCGATCTGCTGGAACACCGCCTCGCCGTCGCGCAACGCCGGAATCGCCTTCGGCGACACGAACGAGCCCGCTTCGATACGCGTGAATCCGCATGTGGATAGCCCGTTGATCAGCGCGATCTTGTCGGCGGTTTCGACCCAGGTGGGTTCGATCTGCAGGCCATCGCGCGGGGCGACTTCCTGCACGATCAGTCGGTCGAATGACGCGCCCTCGCGCGTGGAAAAGATCATGGAATTCATTGCACCGCTCCCTCGCGACGAAGCCGCTCGATGTCTTCGCTCGCGAATCCAAGCTCGCTGAGCACGCTGCTGGTGTGTTCACCGAGCGTCGGTCCTTGCCAGCGCACTTCGCCCGGCGTGTCCGACAGCTTCGGCACGATGCCCGGCATCTTCACCGACGCGCCGCCCGGCAATTGCGCCTGCAGCAACATGTCGCGCGCCTGGTAATGCGGATCGGCGACGATGTCGGCCACCGAATAGATGCGGCCCGCCGGCACTGCGGCGCGTTCGAGCGCGGCCAGCACGTCTTCGGTCGCGTGATGCGAGGTCCACTCGGTGATCGCCTGATCGAGCATCGCGACCTGCTTCACGCGGCCGTCGTTGTGCGCGAGCGCGGGATCGTCCGCGAGATCGGCGCGGCCGATCAGATGCATCAGCCGCTTGAAGATCGGATCGCTGTTGCCCGCGATCACGACATAGCCGTCGTCCTCGGTGCGATAGGTGTTCGAAGGGGCGATGCCCGGCAGCGCGCCGCCGCTGCGCTCGCGCACATGGCCGAGCAGGTCGTATTCGGGCACGAGGCTTTCCATCAGATTGAACACGCTCTCGACCAGCGACACGTCGACCACCTGGCCTTCGCCCTGCCCCGTCTTCACGCGCAGCAGCGACATCAGCGCGCCGATCACGCCGTGCAGCGACGCGAGTGAATCGCCGAGACTCACGCCGACGCGCGCCGGTGCGCCGTCCACTTCACCGGTCGTGTAACGGATGCCGCCCATCGCTTCGCCGATCGCACCGAAGCCTGGCCGGTCACGATACGGGCCGGACTGGCCGTAGCCGGAAATGCGCACCATCGTCAGTTTCGGGTTCAGCGCGTGCAGCACGTCCCAGCCGAGGCCGAGCTTTTCGAGCGCACCGGGACGCAGATTTTCGATGACGACGTCGGCATCGGCGGCAAGGCGCTTGACGATCTCGACGCCATCGGCCGATTTCAGATTCACGCAGACGGACTTCTTGTTGCGCGACTGCAGATACCACCACAGCGACGTGCCTTCATGCAGCTTGCGCCATTTCCGAAGGGGGTCGCCGGTTTCGGGCGCTTCGATCTTGATCACATCGGCGCCGAACTCGGCCATCAGTCGCGCTGCGAACGGCGCGGCAATGAGCGTGCCGATCTCGACGACGCGAATACCCTGCAGTGGTCCACCCATGTTGCTGTCTCCGAACTCGTTTCGTATTGGGAGACAGCTTAGAAGCGGCGTGGTGGCGGCGTCCAACCGCAATTCGCCAACGATCGTTCGCGAACGGCGAACGCTCAGCGGCGGCTGCGGGAGCGGCGCGGTGGTTCGGTGGTGATCGGAGCGGGTTCGGGTTGAGCGTCCGCTGCCGTTTCGCGCGCTTCGACCGTGCGCAGATGATCGAACAGCAGCCGGCTCACCGGCGACAACGCATCGACGTCACGCACGACGAGCACGAGGCTGCGCTCGGCCCAATCGTCGTCGAGCGCCGTGCCGACGAGGCCGAGCGGGCGGCCCATCAGCTGATACACCTTCTGCGGCAGCACACCGACGCCCATGCCGGCTTGCACCATCCGACAGACCGCATCGAAACCCGGCACGTGGATGCGCAGCCGTAGCGGCTTGCCGGCCTGACGCGCGGCGAGGTGCGTACGCGCGTTGATCGAGCTCGCCGAATGCAGGCCGACGTGATCGCCATCGAGCGTTTCGGCGAACGCGATGCTCGCGCGTGCCGCGAGCGGATGATCGTCGCGCATCACGATCACGAGCGAATCGCGCCGGTAGTGTTCGACGTGCAGCTCGCGCGTATCGGCGTCGCCGGAACAGATGCCGAGATCGGCGAGGCTTTCGTCGACGGCCTTGACGACGCCGCCGCTCGGCCGCTCCTCGAGATCGACCTTCACGCGCTCGTGCAGCGACTGGAACGCGCGCAGATCTTCGGGCAGAAATTCGACGATCGCCGACAGGTTCGCCATCATCCGCACATAGCCGAGCACGCCGCTAGCATGGCCGGCCAGTTCGATGCCGATGCTCTCGATGTCGCGCAGCACCCGGCGCGCGTGATGCAGCAGCGTTTCGCCGGCCGGCGTCAGCGTCATGCCGCGCGCGTTGCGCTGGAACAGCGACGCGCCGACCGCCTGTTCGAGTTCGACCAGCCGCTTGCTGGCGGCGGACACTGCGATCGCCTCGCGCTCAGCGGCACGCGTTAGCGTGCCCTCTTCGAACACGGCGAGAAAGAGCTGCAGCGTGGTGAGGTCGAGTTTGCGAAGAAGGTTTTTGATGACCATGGGGCGGCGACGGAAGTTCGATCAGTGATAATGATCCTCTAGCTGATGGCGCACCGCCAGCACGGTCACGGTTTGGCTGTCGTCGCCTTCGCGCGGGACCTGGGCTTTTGCTTCGCCGAGCCGCCTTTCGAGGCCGGCGAGCACGTCGTCGGCCGACACGTAGTCTCCGGTTTGCTTCGCTTCAGCAGGCGAACTGGCCAGGCTTTCGCCTTCCTGCAGCACGTCCTCGGCCGCGGCCCGCAGTTCGGGCTCGACCCGCACCGACGGGAAAGTAGCGCTTTTCATCGTTCACTCCATGCATCGCATCTGCGATGCATCATTGCGCTACCTCATTTCTGCCGCAAGCAGGCGTTCACGACTTCCACGCCGAACCCAGAATCATCGTGCAGAAATTCTCGCGATGATAATGCGGGTCTTTCAGCGAGAGCACGTCGGCCTTCACGTTGCCGAACGTCGTGTGCGGCTTGTGGATCGTGCCGTGCGTGAACGCATCGATGATGCCTTCCTTGAAGTGCGGGCCGCGAGGATGCGCGTGCGTGACTTCCTCGCGCTGCTGCTCGCTGAATTCGTCGTAGGCGAGGCCAAGCACATCCATTTCGACGCCCGCGGTGACGAGCGCGATCACCGGCTTCATATGCTGCGGGATGCCTGGCGTCGTGTGTAGCGCAATCGCGGTCCATACCTGCTCGATATCGTCTTCGCCGATCCGATGCCGCCGCAGGAAATCGCGCGCCGCGTTCGCGCTGTCCACTTCGAAGCGCTCGTGCTCGCTGCTATGCGGCGCGACGAGCCCCATGTCGTGAAACATTGCGCCGATGTACAGCAGCTCGGGGTCGTACTTCAACTGCTTGCGCTGCCCGGCCAGCGCGCCGAACAGAAACACGCGCCGCGAATGGTGATAGAGAAGCTCCGTTTCCGTGTCGCGGACGAGTTCGGTGGCTTCGCGCGCCATCATGCTGTCGGGAATCCGGATACCTGCGATCGTCGTAGCCATGCGACGTACTCCTTCGAATGCGAAAGTGAAAGTGATCAACGGGACGCGCGGCGCGGCTTCAAAGCGCGTTTTGGTATGCTGGTCCGCGCCGTGATGTGGATGCCTGTCGCCTGGGTGTGAGACCGCGCGTCCGACCAACCCAGTATTGGCTAGCGCGACGCCGCGAACAATCGCCGCGAGCCGTTGAACACTGCCAAACGCACAGCGTTGACTGCCGCGGCATGTCCTTCACATTCCCCGTCAAAGGAAGTCATTCGATGCCCACCGTCGCGATCGCGATTTTTCCAGGTGTGCAGGCACTCGACGTCGCGGGTCCCGTCGACGTGTTCTCTGAAGCGAACGGCTTCGTCGCGCCCGCGCAGCACTACGAGGTCAAGCTGCTGGCCGCCGACGCGGCGCCGTTGCGCGCGTCGAACGGCATGACGCTGGTGGCGGACGCGACCTTCGAGCAGGCGCGCGAACCGTTCGATCTCGCGCTCGTCGCCGGCGGCCCCGCTCTGCCGCACAACGAAGTGCCCGACGCGCGCCTGCTCGACTGGCTCGCTGACGTCGCGACGCGTTGCGACCGCTACGGCTCGATCTGCACCGGCGCATTCGCGCTCGGTCACGCGGGCCTGCTCGATGGACGGCATGTGACCACGCACTGGCAGCACGCGGCGCAACTCGCCGCGCAGTTTCCTCGCGCGCGGGTCGAGTTCGATCGCATTTATCTGCGCGACGGGCCGCTGGTCACGTCGGCGGGGGTGACGGCCGGCATCGATCTGTCGCTCGCGCTAGTGGCCGAGGATCATGGTCCGCATGCCGCGCTCGCGGTCGCCAAACGGCTCGTCGTGTTCGCGCAGCGGCAAGGCGGCCAGTCGCAATTCAGCCCCTATCTGACCGCGCCCGCCGACGACACCTCGCCCGCCGCGAAAGTCCAGGCGCACGTGATGGCGCGAATCCATGACAGCTTCACCGTCAAGCAACTCGCCAGCGTCGCGGGCATGAGCGCGCGTAACTTCGCGCGCGTGTTCGTGCAGGAAACCGGCGTAACGCCGCATGAATTCGTCGAACGCGCGCGCGTCGATGCGGCGCGCAAGCTGCTCGAAAGCAGCGCCGCGGCGCTGAAGACGATCGCCTACGATTGCGGCTTCGGCACCGCCGACCGCATGCGCATCGTGTTTACGAAGCGGCTTGGCGTGACGCCGATGCAGTATCGCGAGCGCTTTCGGTCGGCCTGAATACGGCGTGAGAAAATCGTCGATTCTGCAAGACAACGCTCACAAGGAACGACATGACCTCCTCTTCTCCAATTCGCGCGATCGTCACTGGCCATACGCGCGGCCTGGGCGCGGCGCTCGCTGAACAACTGCTCGCCCGCAACGTCACGGTGCTGGGTCTGTCGCGCTCGCGCAATGCGGCGCTAAAGGCGCGCTTTGCCGCGCAGCTCGAAGAGATCGAGCTGCCGCTCGCCGAACCTGCGCGAGTCGGGCAATGGATCGCCACCGACGCGCTGAGCAACTTCGTGCGCGGCGCGCAGACGGTGCTGCTGATCAACAATGCGGGCACGGTGGAACCGATTGGGCCCATCGAAGGGCAGAACGCGGCGGACGTCGCGGACGCGGTGAGCCTGAACGTCGCGACGCCGCTGATGCTCGCGAGCGCGCTCGCCGCCGCGGCCGCCGACGCAACAGATCGGCGCATCGTGCACATTTCGAGCGGCGCGGCGCGCAACGCGTATCCGGGCTGGAGCATCTACTGCGCGACCAAGGCCGCGCTCGATCATCACGCGCGCGCCGTCGCGCTCGACGCGACTCGCGCGCTGCGCATCTGCAGCCTCGCGCCGGGCGTGATCGATACGGACATGCAGGCGCAAATTCGCGGGAGCGGCGAAGAGCAATTCCCGATGCGCCAGCGCTTCGAAGACCTGAAGCGCAACGGCCAACTGTCGACGCCCGAGCAATCCGCGGCGCGGTTGATCGACTACGCGCTTAGCGATGCTTTCGGGCAGACGCCGGTCGCGGACATCCGCGATATCGCGAAATCGGCCTGAACGGGTGATCGCTGGCGAGTGCTGCCGCTCCCGAAAAGCCTCACCTTTGGCACGAAGTGGCGGTGAATCGGCGTCAGGTAGCGTCGCCAGTGCTCCCGAAAAGCCTCACCTTCGCGGTGAAAAGAGGGCTCGAGGAGGCATTTCAGCGCGCGCGGAGCGGCTCTTGCACGCCGCTCGCGAAAATCCTCACCTTTAATCGAACGCAGCCGGTTCGCGTCGCCGATGCGGGCCGCGTAAGCGGCAGATCGCCTGGACATTCAACGACTTACGTTACACAGCCGGCGAGCGGTCGACGCGATGGATGCAATGATTGGCGACTGCATGAAGCGGCTTTTGTACGCCGATAAGGCATGGGGCCGACAGATACGGCATCGACGGGTCCCGAATATCCTCACCTATCGCTGACAGGCAAAACGCGCGCATTGCCGCACGCCGCTTGCCGCGCGGTTTATTTCGCTTCTGGCACGGCCGGTTAGTTGCAAAAGACCCGCCCGCGGGCCACTCCCGAAAGTTCTCACCTTTCGCGTGCCGCACGCGCCGCCATCATTCGATCAGGCGCAACCAGTAACCGACGGGCGCCCTCGCCGGCTTCCTGCGATACGGCCTCACCGCATTGCGCGTCTGACGGGAACCATGTTTCCAAAGAAAACATTCGCAACTTGCCGCACCGTCGAGGCGACTCCCGAATACCCTCACCCTTAGTTTTGAAGTGCGCGTACAGGTGCGCATACTCTCACCTCGGCCGCTCCCGAATCTTCTCACCTATCGATATCGACGCGGCGCCGCAGAATATAATCGGAGCCGACGGTCGATTACTCGTCGCGAGGCGCCAGTGCGTTGCGTCGCCTCTTCCACGCTGGCAACACGCGGCTCGAACGGCAGTTCCTGACAAAGCGGCAAAGGAGGAAGAATGAAAACAAACGGCGCGAGAAAAATCCTCGGCGCAATGTTCGCGGTGGCCATCGCGACTTGCGCGACCTATGCGAACGCTCAGACGCGCGAGATGCCGAACAATGCGTCGATGCAAAGCCAGCCGGCCCCAGCGGCTTCGAACCGGAACGCTAACCGGTCCGACAGCGCGATCGTCCGCGACGTCCGCCGCGCGTTCACGCGTACCACGAATCTCAATTCGGCGAACATCCGTGTCGAATCGCGACACGGCATCGTTACGCTGAGCGGCACCGTGCCGCGGCAATCGCAAATCGGGCAAGCCGGCAACGCGGCGCGATCGGTTCGCGGCGTCAGAAGCGTGCATAACCCGCTGACCGTGCGACGGCGCGCCAATCAGTAAGCATGTGTAGCGGCATCGGCCGGATGGATCGATGCCGCCTGTTCGACCTTTCCCCCTCTATCGGCCTCGACCCGCAAGTCGTTCACGGTGCGCGTCGTTGTGCGCCGCACATTTTCTCCGCTCTGCTTAAGAAACAGGTTGACCTCGGCGGAAAGCGAACCCTAGAATTCAAGAATCATCATCAATGGGGCTCACGCCTTGGACACCTGCAGTAGCCGACTTTCGAACAGTTTCGCTGCCTGACCGGCAGGACGTCCGCGCTCTCTTCATCAGCCGCCGTCTTGCCAGCAGGCAGACGGTGCGCGCCGCAGTCTCTTCCCGTGCACCTAACGTAACGTCGTATCCGCATGACAGGAACGCCGCGTTCAAACGCGTCCCTGCGTTGGTACGGCGCCGCATCGCGAGCCTCGTGCTTGCGGTCGCGTTTGCGCGCGCGTCAACGCAGTGCGCGTGAACGCGTGGATAAACACGTGTGTAGCAACGTGCGTAGCGAACGTATCAATCGCTCATACACGCCTCACACCAACAAGGAGTCGCCATGCCCGGCAGTGACAGTTATCCCTTATGCCGCTTCCCTGTTCTATTAACTGAGGAAAGCAAGTAGACCTCCACCGCCGCGCCCGGACATACGCGGCCTCCGTGTCTGCTGGCTTTCCACCAGCGCGTCGAAACCGGCGCACGGAGATACCCAATGCAATTCGGCCTGCTTCTTTCGAAGTTCCCGCGCGTACAGGAATCGCGCGCGTTTTACGACGCTCTGCTCGTGTTGCACCCGCGCGAATCGCGTCCGTTTATCGCCTTCTGCCGTCGCGTGATGTCGCGCGTGGCATAGCGTTTCGCGATCCGGCCTCCGACAAATACAACCAGGAGAGAACGACATGTCTACTCCGACGAACTTTTCCTCCGCGCGCAGCGCCGTGCTCGATTCGGCACACGTAGGCGATATCAAGGGCGCGCTCGGCACGATCGCTCACCATGACATCGCGCCGCGCACCAGTTGGTGGGCGCGCCTGCGCACGCTGCTCGCGATCCTCGGCCCCGGTCTGATCGTGATGGTCGGCGACAACGACGCGGGCGCATTCGGCATCTACACGCAGGCAGGCCAGAACTACGGCACCACATTGCTGTGGACCATGCTGTTGCTGGTTCCAGTGCTGTTCGTCAATCAGGAGATGGTGCTACGGCTCGGCGCGGTCACGGGCGTGGGCCACGCGCGGCTTATTTTCGAGCGCTTCGGCAAGTTCTGGGGCGCGTTCAGCGTCGTCGATCTGTTCCTGCTGAACGCGCTGACCATCGTGACGGAATTCATCGGCATCACGTTCGTGCTCGACTTCTTCGGCGTCTCGAAGATCGCGGGCGTGTGCATCGCCGCGGCGCTGACGATGGCCGCCGTCAGCACCGGCGACTTCCGCCGCTTCGAACGTTTCGCGGTCGCGCTGTGCGTGTTGAGCCTGCTGCTGGTGCCGGTGCTCGTGTCGATTCATCCGCCGGTCGGCCAGATCGCGCGCGACTTCTTCATTCCGAACTGGCCCGCGCATTCGAAGCTGTCCGACGTGATGCTGCTCGTGATCGGCATCGTCGGAACGACGGTCGCTCCGTGGCAGCTGTTCTTTCAGCAGAGCTACGTGGTCGACAAGCGCATCACCCCGCGCTTCATGAACTATGAGAAAGCCGACCTGTGGATCGGCATCGTGTTCGTGCTGATCGGCGCGGTCGCGATGATCTCGTTCTGCGCGGCGCTGTTCGAAGGCCGCCCCGGGTTCGGCAACTTCACGGACGCGGGCGGTGTGATCGCCGGTCTCGAGAGATACGCGGGACGGACCTCGGCGGTGCTGTTCGCGATCGCGCTGTTCGACGCGTGCGTGATCGGCGCGGCGGCCGTGTCGCTATCGACCGCCTATGCGATCGGCGACGTGTTCAAGATCCGCCATTCGCTGCACCGTAGCGTGTCGGACGCGAAGGGCTTCTACGTCGTGTATTTCGCGATCGTCGCAGCCGCCGCGGCATTGGTGCTGATTCCGGGCAGTCCGCTCGGTCTCCTGACCGAAGCGGTGCAAACGCTCGCCGGCGTGCTGCTGCCGAGCGCGACCGTGTTCCTGCTGCTGCTGTGCAACGACCGCGCGGTGCTCGGTCCGTGGGCCAACTCGAAGAAGCTCAACCTGTTTACCGGCTCGGTGATCTGGGTGCTCGTGATGCTGTCGATCATCCTGACCGCGTCGGTAATATATCCGGACATCGCGGCGGAAACGATCATCGAAGTACTGGCGGGCGGCACGTTGCTCGCTGTCGTCGGGTATGCGGCGAGCATCGGACTTCGCAAACTCCGCGGCGAATCCGCCGCGGCCGAGCCGGCTCCGGGCTATACGAAAGAAGCGCGCAACTCGTGGCGTATGCCGCCGCTCGACGAACTGCCGCCGCCGCGTCTGACGCTCGCCAAACGCGTATGGATGGGCGTGCTGCGCGGCTATCTGTTGCTCGCGATCGCGCTCGTGATCGTCAAGGTTGTGCAGATGGCGTTGCTGAAGTAGTGCGAATGGTGAGTAGTTCCAGGAGGTCCGGGCAATGGTGAGGTTTTACGGGAGCCACGTCCGGAGCGACAACTCAAGAGCTGCCGGAGCCTGAGCGGTCCGGCAGCGCTTCGAAAAACTCATTGCCCCTTCCACGCCCTCGGCACCCGGTGAAAATCTCGGTCGAAGTAAATCAGACTGTCGCCATCGGCACGCACGCGGATCTGCGTGGTCTTCACGAACATCACCGAGTGCCAGCCGACTTCCTTCGCTTCGACGATCTTCCCCTGCAAGCTCGCGAGCGCGCCGCGCAGCACCGGCACGTCGTTTTCGCCCTGATCCCACACGGGAAGCTTGAAGCGATCCTCCATCGAAAGACTGGTCATGCCCGCAAAGTGACGCGCGATACTTTCGAGGCTCGCGGGCAGCACGTTGATACACACATCACGGTTTCCGACGAACACCGCGTGCATCGCGCTCGAGCGGTTCAGGCAGATCAGCAGCGTCGGCGGCGTATCGGTGACCGAGCACACCGCGCTCGCCGGGATGCCGCAGCAGCCGTGAGCACCCGCCGTGGTAATCACGTTGACCGCCGCGCCGAGGTGCGCCATCGCCTGTCTGAACTGCTGGCGGTTTTGATCGATCCCGGCATCAGCCTGTATTGCTTGGCTCGACATGTTGAAGTCACCTGTGTTCGTTTGCCAGTCATCGCAGGATGAATCGGTAGTGTTGGCGAGGTTTTGCGGCCGCTTGTCGGCCCGTTATCATGAAAGCCCTCTGACGATCATTCCCGCGTGCGATTTCCACGCACACGCCTGCCCATTCCAATGCCGCGAAGCGACCGCCCTCCCGTCACCGATGCCGCCCCATCGTCTATATCGTCGACGACGACAACGGCATGCGCACCTCGCTCGCGTGGCTGCTCGAATCGGTCGGCATCCAGTCGCAGGGCTTCGTCAGCGCGGCGGATTTCCTGCGCGCCTTCGACGTCAACGTGCCCGGCTGTCTCGTGCTCGACGTCCGCATGCCGGAGGTGAGCGGCTTCGACGTGCAGGAAAAACTGCCGCCGCCCACGCCGAGTTGGCTCCACGCCGCGAAATAGCCGCGTTTTTCGGGCGGAGCGTTCTCGCTGATCATCAGCACGCCACCGCCCCATTCGCCGCCCGATGCAATGCCTTGCAGCAGGCGCAATCCCGCGAGCGCCGCGGGAGCGGCCAGGCCGATGTGCTCATAGGTCGGCAACAGCCCGATGCCGAAGGTCGCAAAGCCCATGATCAGCAGCGTCCAGACGAGCGACGCACGGCGTCCATAGCGATCGCCGATATGCCCAAACACGATGCCGCCCAGCGGACGCGCGACGAAACCGATCGCAAATGCGGCAAACGCCCCGATTGTGCCGATCAGCGGGTCCGCGTGGGCGGGAAAGAACAGTTGCCCGAGTACGAGCGCGGCCGCGGTGCCGTACACAAAAAGTCGTACCACTCCATCGCGTTGCCGGCCACCGACGCAATGATGATTTTCCTGAGTGCGCGATCCGACTCTGCCGTGGCGGGCCCGGCCGCGATCGGGGAGGAAGACATGTCTGCTCGCATCTGAATTGGGGGGTTGCGGCCTTTCAGAAAAGGCTTCGCACGCTATGCAGTGTCAAGGCGGCAGATGGTCGCGTCAAATTAGCCGAAAAGCAGGGCAGGTATCAGTGCAGCTAAATTGCCCGGCGTGTCCCGGCATCACGTCGGGACGACATGGCTGCACGATTTGAGCGGCGATAAACGCGGTCGCGCGACCGGTGAGGAGTTCCAGGAGGTCGCACTACGGTGAGGATTTACGGGAACGATGGGCGGGATGTGCGACAGCTCACGCGGTGTGCGTCGGAACGGCGATGGGGAAGAGGCGCGTCGAAGCGCGCACAACGTGCTTCGCTGGCTTCAGCGTTGTGGCGAATAACGGCGTTTCGGAGCAGCCAGCGCGGAGCGCGTCAGCGCCCAGTGCGAGAAATGTAGGCTGGAATGCAGGGCAAAAAGTCGAAGCGAGCCTGCCAAGGTGAGATCTTCCAGGATGGTGAGGATTTCCAGGAGTCAGGAGAACGACGCGGGTTCGCAAAGGTGAGGAATTCCAGGAGATCGTCGCTGCATTCCCGGCCTCGCGCCCGCCGCAATGGCTCAATCCGGATGAAGCGGGAGCGTTTGGCTCCCGAAAAACCTCACCTTAGAGCCATCGCCCTCATTGCTTACCACTCCGTCAGAACTTCACCTTCACCTGAAAACCAATCGTAAAGGGCAGATTATCAGAGGGGATCGGTGGAACGACGATGAAGTTTGCACCGACGCGCTTGTATTCGAGCATCACGATCGGCGCGACCACCGGGCCGATCGTGTGATTGCTGCCGAGACCCCAGTTGCCGTAGTTATAGCCGGAGATGATCCCGCCGATCGCCGCGATCCGCACGATGCCCCAATGCGCGAACTCCGGCGCCCACACGGCGCCGCCATAGTAGGACGGCCGACGCAGCGAGTTGCGAAAGCCCCCGGCCGTGAGCGCCCACTGGTTGTTCAGCCAGCATTCGACGCCAAGCCCGGGGTTGAACTGCTCGAAGTGCGTATCGGGATCGGGATTGATGTGATACGAGCCGAGCATTGCGTCGACCCATACACCCCCGTCACACCAGCTCGCGTGTGCCGTGGAGACCGCCGCGAAGCTTGCGAAAAGCGCCACCGCGGCGCGCCGGATATTCTTGTTCATCTGCCTGAAGTGCATTTCTTCTCCGTCACCGGTCGAGCGCCGGTGTCATCGTGTTCTGGCGATCCGCGTGCCGCCCGACGCGCACTGTACCTGAAGGCGCGCCCAATGTTTAGGACTCGCTCGGCCCGGCCGGGCACGCGACGTGCCCCGCAGCAGGAACCGCCACGATAACGGAGAACCGATGGCGTCCTGATGAACACGCGGTGAAGAAGTTCGCGGCGCGCAGCGCGCGCGCCGTCGGCGATGAACGTGCTCGGAACCTCTACAGACCGAGATCGGACAGGCTGGGGTGATCGTCGGGCCGCCGGCCGAGCGGCCAGCGATACAACCGGTCGGCTTCGCGGATCGGCAGGTCATTGATGCTTGCGTGACGACGCGCCATCAGACCATGCTCGTTGAACTCCCAGTTCTCGTTGCCGTATGAGCGGAACCAGTTGTTCGAATCGTCATGCCATTCGTACGCGAAGCGCACCGCGATGCGGTTGTCGGTGAACGACCACAGTTCCTTGATCAGCCGATAGTCGAGCTCCTTCGCCCACTTGCGGCGCAGAAAGCCGACGATCTCCGCGCGGCCATGCACGAATTCGGCGCGGTTACGCCACACGCTATCCGCCGTGTACGCGAGCGAGACGCTCTCGGGTTCGCGCGTGTTCCACGCGTCTTCCGCGGCGCGCACTTTCTGGATCGCGGTGTCGCGCGTGAACGGCGGCAGCGGCGGGCGGGTTTCGATCGTATCGGCCATGATGGTTCCTCAGTCAGGTTGTGCGGTGCGCCGGGATGGCGGCCGTTTGAATGCGGCGGATTTGGCTGCCGCGTCGAGCAAGGTCTTGCCGATCGCCTGCGCGTCGAGCGCCGCAGCGGCTTCGCCGCCGACGAGCGCCACCGCGATCGCGCCGTCGAGCAGCACGAGCCATTGCCGCGCGAGGGGTGCTGCGCGCCGCGCGTCGATTTGCGCTTGCGCCGCGAACGCGTCGCATTCGGCGCGCACGAAATCGAGCAGACGTGCTTTGTGTTTGCGCGCGACGACGCGGATCGGATCGTCAGCCGATTCGATTTCGCCGGCCGCGTTCAGAAACGCGCAGCCATGAAAATCAGCCGATGCGAACCACTCGCGCAGCACGTCGAACATGCCGAGCAGGCGTTTGCGCGCCCCCTTGCCGCGCTGTTGCGTGCCGGCGATGAACCAGTTCATCCAGCGTTCATCGCGCCGTTCGAGCGCGGCCGTGATCAGCGCGTCTTTCGATTCGAAATGCGTGTAGAAGCTTTTGCGCGCGGTGCCGGACTGCCGCACGATCGCATCGACGCCTGTCGCATGGATGCCGCCGGCGTAAATGAGCGCCTCGGCCGCATCGAGCAGGCGTTCGCGCGCCGTGCCGGGCTGGGCCGCGTCGTTTTGGGCAGTCGGATTCGTATCGTGTGTCATCGGCAAAAGGTAGAACGATCATTCTCCGTCGTCAAGTTTTTCTTCGCGCTTCCGCGCGAAGGGTACGCTTGCTGCTATCTTGATGGAGATCGCTTGACCACTGCTCAACCGGAAGCGCTTCGATGAAACCATCCTCCGTTCGCACCGCATGGCTACGCGCGCTTCTCGGCGCAACGCTGCTGGGCGCGATGGCCTGCACGCCGATCCAGGTCCTCACGCATTCGGTCAGTCAGAACGAGGCGCGCGTGCCGCCAGGGCGCTACGACGTCGATCAGGACCATACGAGCATCACGTTCGATATCGACCACTTCAAATACACGCGCTTTACGATGCGTTTCAATCGCAAGCAGGGGGAACTCGACTGGAACGACGGCGGACTGGACCGCAGTTCGGCGTCGGTCGCGATCGACGCCGCGAGCATCGACACGAACGTGCCGCTGCTCGACAAGATGGTGAAAAGCGACAGCATGCTCGACGTCGCGCGCTATCCGCAGATCCGCTTTGCGAGCACCCGTTTCGAGCGCACCGGCGAAGCTCGCGGCACGCTGAGCGGCGACCTGACGATCCGCGGCGTCACGCAGCCGGTCACGCTCGACGTCACGTTCAACGGCTTCGCGCCCGATCCGCTGACCAAGAAAGACACGCTCGGTTTTTCCGCCGACGGTCATTTCAGCCGCGCGAAGTTCGGTCTGACGACCTGGTATCCGGCCGTCGGCGACGATGTTCACGTGCGCATCCAGGCCGAGTTCGTGAAAACGCCCGCAGGCGCGTAAGCGCGCTGCGGGCGTTGTCGTTCAGACGGTGAGGCGCCGGCTCAGGCAGCGGTCCAGTCAAGAATCACCTTGCCGCTCTCGCCGGAGAGCATCGTCGCGAAGGCTTCCTGATAGTCGTCGACCTTGAAATGGTGCGTGAGGATCGGCGAAAGATCGAGGCCGCTTTGCAGCATTGCGACCATCTTGTACCAGGTCTCGAACATCTCTCGCCCATAGATGCCCTTGATTTCGAGGCCCTTGAAGATCACCTGGGTCCAGTCGATCGCGGTTTGCGCGGGCGGAATGCCGAGCAGCGCGATCTTGCCGCCGTGGTTCATCGCTTCGAGCATGTCGGTAAACGCGCTCGGCACGCCCGACATTTCGAGGCCGACGTCGAAGCCCTCGGCCATGTGCAGATCGTGCATCACGTCGCGCAACGATTCGCGCGACACGTTCACCGCGCGCGTCGCGCCCATCTTGCGCGCGAGGTCGAGGCGATAGTCGTTGACGTCGGTGATCACGACGTTGCGCGCGCCGACGTGCTTCGCGATCGCGACCGCCATGATGCCGATCGGCCCCGCGCCGGTAATCAGCACGTCCTCGCCGACGAGGTTGAACGACAGCGCCGTATGCGTCGCGTTGCCGAACGGATCGAAGATCGCGGCCAGATCGTCGGAGATTTCGGGCGGAATCTTGAACGCGTTGAAGGCCGGAATCACCAGGTATTCGGCGAACGCGCCCTCGCGATTCACACCGACGCCGATGGTGTTGCGGCACAAATGCCGGCGCCCCGCGCGACAGTTGCGGCAGAATCCGCAGGTGATGTGTCCTTCGCCCGACACGCGATCGCCGATCGCAAAGCCGCGCACTTCCTGCCCCATCTCGACGATTTCGCCGACGTATTCATGGCCGACGTGCATCGGCACCGGAATCGTCTTTTGCGCCCAGTCGTCCCACTTCCAGATATGAATGTCGGTGCCGCAAATCGCGGTGCGCGTGATCCGGATCATCACGTCGTTATGGCCGACTTCGGGCTTCTTCACGTCGGTCAGCGTGAGGCCCGGCCCCCGTTCGAGTTTTGCCAATGCTTTCATCTGCTTCTCCGTTCCAATCACGCGGCGACTATGCCTGGATCACGCCGAGTTCGCGGCCGACTCGCGCGAATGCGTCGACAGCGCGATCGATCTGCTCCGGCGTATGCGCGGCGCTCATCTGCGTGCGGATGCGCGCGCGGCCTCGCGGCACCACCGGAAACGAAAAACCGATCACGTAGACGCCTTGCTTGAGCAGCGCATCGGCCATTTTTCCGGCGAGCTGCGCGTCGCCGAGCATCACCGGAATGATCGGATGTTCGCCCGGTACGAGCGTGAAGCCGAGCGCGCTCATCGCGCGGCGGAAATGCGCGCCGTTTTCGCGCACGCGTGCGCGCAGTTGCGCGCCTTCATCACTGGCGAGCAATTCGAGTACCTTGAGCGACGCCGCGGCGATGCTCGGCGTTAGCGTGTTCGAAAACAGGTATGGGCGCGAGCGCTGCCGCAGCAGTTCGACGATCTCCTTGCGCGCCGCGACATAGCCGCCCGATGCGCCGCCGAGCGCCTTGCCGAGCGTGCCGGTAATGATGTCGACGCGCGCCAGCACCCCGCAATGCTCGGGCGTGCCGCGGCCGTGTTCGCCAATGAAGCCGACCGCGTGCGAATCGTCGACCATCACCAGCGCGCCGTACCGGTCGGCCAGGTCGCAGATGCCGGCGAGGTTCGCGATGATGCCGTCCATCGAGAACACGCCGTCGGTCGCGATCAGCTTGAAGCGCGCGCCCGCCGCATCGGCTTCCTGCAGACGCGCTTCGAGATCGGCGAGGTCGTTGTTCCGGTAGCGAAAGCGCTTCGCCTTCGACAGCCGCACGCCGTCGATGATGCTCGCGTGATTCAGCTCGTCGCTGATGATCGCGTCGTTTTCGTCGAGCAGCGTTTCGAACAGGCCGCCGTTTGCGTCGAAGCAGCTCGAATAGAGAATGCAGTCGTCGGTTTGCAGGAACGCGGCGAGCGCCGCCTCGAGTTGCTTGTGCACGGTTTGCGTGCCGCAGATGAAGCGCACCGACGCCATGCCGAAGCCGTCGTTATCGAGGCCCTGCTTGGCGGCTTCGATCAGCCGCGCGTCGTCGGCGAGCCCTAGATAGTTGTTCGCGCAGAAGTTCAGCACATCGCTGCCGTCGGCGAGACGTACGTCGGCCGACTGCGGGCTCGCGATCACGCGCTCGCTCTTGTAGAAGCCGTCGGCGCGGATCTGGTCGAGGGTGCCGCGCAGATGGGCAAGGTATTGGTCACGCATGAACGGGACTCCTGAGGGTGACGGCGCCCGCGTTCGCATGGGAGCGCGAAGGGCGGCCTGTTATAGTCGGTTGTCAGCTTTATCGGATTTTTTCGTTTTTCCGAACTAAAATCCGGTATATCGAACAACTCTAAACGATAGGTCAGGAAATGGCAAGTTCGGGTACACGCCGCGCCGCGGCCACTGCGGCGCCCACCTCCGGTAGCGCGGCAATAACGCCGAATGCGGCGATTGCGGCGCCCCCGCGCGTCGGCGAGCAGATTCAGCGGCTGCGCGCCGAGCGGCGCATGACGCTCGACGATCTGTCGCGCGCGGCCGGCGTGTCGAAATCGATGCTGTCGGAAATCGAGCGCGACAAGGCCAATCCGACGATCGCGGTTGCCTGGCGGCTGACCAACGCGCTCGGCGTGAGCCTGGATTCGCTGTTTGCGCCGCCGAAGTCGCCAGAGGCGATCGCCGTTTCGGGACCGCACGATATTCCTACGCTAAGCGGTCATGAAGCGAAATACCAGTTGCGTGTGTGGGGCCCCATCGAGCTGGCCGGCAAATTCGAGTGGTACGAGCTGACGCTGCAGCCTGGCGGGGCGCTGGTGTCGAACGCGCACGAGCCTGGCACGCGCGAGCATTTGACCGTGCTGCACGGCTCGATCGAAATCGACGCGGCCGGCGCGACGAAGCGGCTCAAGGTCGCGGACACCGCGCGCTATGTCGCGGATGAACCGCACGCGATCCGCAACGTCGGCAAGAGCGAGGCGAAAGCGCTGCTGGTGGTGATTCACGGCTAGGCCGTTCGGCCAGGTTGCGCCTGATACTGTATGTTTGTACAGTATCACGTGTCGATTGGAGCCGAGAATGAACAACCTGAAAACCGACCCTACCGATCAAACGCTCGCCGCACTGCGCTACCAGACCGCCGCGCGCGATCTCGAACATATCGTGCGCAGCATCGCTGGGCGCTACATCGTCAAACAGGTGCCGCTCACGTGGCGTCTGCTCCATGCCATCGAAGCCGAGGCGCTGGCCGATCTCGGTTTTGCCAGCCGGCACGACGCGCTGATGCTCGGGCTGTTCCAGCGCCCGTCCGATCTGCCTTATCCCGAAACGGATGACGGCGTGGATTTCGGTACGTCCAATGCATTGCCCGCCGTTTTTGCGTTTGCCGTCAATGCGTACGAGGAAGCCGCGCGCCGGGCGGCGCTGCCACGGCCGGTCGATGCGCCTTTGAAGCGCGCCAGGGCGTGGGGCGGCTGATGGTGGCGCCAGGTCGGGATGGCTCGGATTGTGATCCGTTCCTCGAAGTCGGCCGTGCTGCGGTGGGCGCCTACAATACGCGGACCGAACGGTGCAACTAACCGAAGGAATGCCCATGTCACCTCCCCATCTGTCCGACCCCGTTCCCCGTCCCGCGCCGTCTACCGATCTGTTCGATCAGCAACGCGAAGACTGGCGTCGCGACCCGCAGGTCGCGTTCGATGCGTGGCTCGCGAAGCAGCATTTCCGTCGCTCTTCGGCGTTGGTCTATCAGGCGCAGTGGGGGCAGTTTCTCGATTGGCTCGACGCGCGGCAACAAAACCTCGCGACGGTCGACACGCCCGCGATCGCCGAATTCGTCGCCAGCCTCGAGATTCGCAAAACGCAACGGGTCCGCTATTTACGGCTTATTGAGCGGGTGCTCGACCACGTGCGCGAGATCGAATCGGCGTCGATCAACCCGGCGCGTTTCATTGCTCAGGATGGGCAAGCCGCGTGGCGCAATGCTCGCGACAACGAGCCGACCGGGTTTCTCACGCATGCGGAACGCACTGCGTTGATCGCGCGATTGTTCGCGCCGTTGCCGGCCTTGTCGACCGCGCAGCGCTGGAGAGAGCGACGCGACCGCGCACTGATCGCCGTGTTTCTGGGCGGAGGACTGAAGACGGGCGAAGCGGGAGCACTTACGGTTAGTTGCGTGAGAGAGGGCTCGCCGTGGGTCACGATCGAGTCGCCGAATCCGATGCTGACGCGGCGCACACGTCTCGCGCCGTTCGCAACGGCGATTCTCGACGCCTGGCTCGCCGAACGTCGGGTAACGGAGTTGGCCGGCAACCTCGTGTTTCCCGCGTCGCCTTCCGGCAGGCCGATGCACAAGGCCACGATGCTGCGCGCGGTGGATGCGCTCGTCGACGCAGCGGGAATTGCCGCCTCGCGCCAATCGCGCGCGAGTCCGCAAACCTTGCGCAACACGTTTGCGGCAGACTTTTTCGAAAGCGGAGTGGAGGCCGAACAGGTCGGTCAATGGCTCGGCTTCGTGCAGGCGGTGTCCGCGAACCGGCTGTATCGCGCGTGGCAAACTTGGATGGATCAGCAGGATTCGCCCGCGGCACAGGAGCCCGATCCGGCGGCGGCGCCGTTGGCCGAGCCCCGGCGTGACGGGCGTTTTACGAGGAAAACGGGAGCCGGCGATCCCTGAAAGACCTCACCGTGACGCTCCCGAATTTCCTCACCTTTGACGTTTTTTCCGTTGGATTGGCCGTTTCTGGTTAACGGATCGTCTGCAAGGAGCGGGACGACGGCGCGGTGGACGCATCGTTCGACAGAAACTGGTTTACCGCCGCGAGCCGCGATTCGCCGAGGCCGGAAGAGTGCTCGCATTCCGGGCACAACAATTCGAAACGGTGATCGACCTGCGACAGCTCCGGCTCACCTTCCTCGCATTTCGGGCATCGCGCGGGCAGCGTCACGTGGCCGTCGGCCGCGGTGCCGATCATGCTTAACTCTTTGCTCGTGAGCCGCCCCTCGGTGACCAGTGAGCAAAGCAGCACGGCGATGGCCGGATCGATGCCCTGCTGGCCACGCAAGGCGGCGACTTCTTTGGTCAGCGCATCGACTTCGTCCGACTGCTCGCGCAGCTGCGCGTCGAGCCGGTCGCCGCGCGCCTTGGCGGCGGCAATCTGCTGAATGAACTCGAATTCCTTGCGGCTCGCGTCGCGCACGCCGGACTGATACGTCGCGGCCATGCTGCGAAGCGAATCGAGTTCGACCAGCATCGGCTTGACGCGCCGCTCCGCCTCGGCGACCGCATCCTTGATCTGCTGCGCATAGTGCTCGGTGCTTTGCCGCAATTCGACGTGCAACGCGTCGATCCGGTCGCGCAACGCCGCATTGGTGGCCTGCTCGTTTTCGAGCCGTTGCCGCAGCGCCTCGTTTTCCTGGTCGAGCCGGCGCGTGGTTGCCTGCATGCCTTCGAGATGAACGCTGCCGTGCGTCGTCGCGCTCGATAACTGGGCTTCGAGCGCGCGAACCCGCTCCCATGCGGCTTCGGCGCGCGCTTCGCTGCGCCTGATGGATTCGTCGGCCGCATCCCGACGAATCTCGGCGTCGCGTACGCGAAGTTCGGCCGCGCTGATCTGCGCGCGGATCTCTTCACGTTCGGCATCGAGCGACGCTTTGGCCTGCACGACCGCTTCTTCGAATAGCGCGCCCAGCAGTTCGCCGGCGCGATCTTCGAGTGCCTTCGGTATCGCGCCTGCGCCAACTTTGACCCGCGAAACGTGGCGGATGCGCTCCCAGAAATGATCGATGTCTTTCGGGATGTCGCTCGCGCTACCGGTTTGCGTGAGATCGCGCACGGCCGCCATCGATGGCCGGATGCCGAGATCGAAAAAGAGCCGTTTGCAGGCATGCAGTGACAGATCCTGGCGGCGCACGCCCTGCGCACGCATTGATTCAAGCTCATTGCGAATGGATTGCCGCTCCTGATCCAGATTCATGTTTACCTCGATGTGGCTCGAATTGGATGGATCATAACAATTTACGTAGTGTTTGCTACCGATTTATCAGTGGCGAACGGATTGGCGTTTACAGACGGAGTTTTTCAGGCAAATCGCGAAAGTAAACACGTCGGTGCCATTTTTTTCCGTGAAACAAAACGAAGAATAGCCAATAAGCCATTGTATTAGAAGCGCTTTGTTTGATTCTACGGGGATCACGCGGTGTTTCACGATAGATCTCCAATGGCTGTGGGTTGTAGGCCCCGTGTTTCACGGGACTCGCGGGGTGCATGGCTTGAGAGTAATAAAAGTAAACACCTTTGAACCCTTGTTAAAAACGTTAACGCCGCGGCAAACCCTTGTCTGGCGGGGCTTTCAGCCCGGCAAGGTGAAGCTTTGCGGGAGACTTGGTGAGAGTCTGCGGGAAACTCGAGTGATGAGGTTCGGGGAGTTCGGTGAGCGGGTCCGGGACGGAACGTGAGCGGGTTCAGGAAACACCGTATACGTGGGGTTCGGGCAAAGGTGAGGTTTTGCGGGACTTCATGGCCGCGAAGCACCCGACAGCCCTCATAAGTACTCGTTCGGTTGGAGCGACACCGAGGTGAGGGTTTTCGGGAAGCTCGCGAGCGGGGTTTTTCCGGACTTTTCTAACGTGGTTAACCGCTTTGGTGAGCCGTGGCGGGAGAAAACGCGAAACGGAGGTGAGATTTTTCGGGGCTCGCTGGCCAATTTTGCTTTGTTTTTGAGCATCCAGACGGCTGAGGTGAGGATTTACGGGAGCGAAGATGGATTGTCATGCGTCGACTACCCGAGAGACTGCCTGGCTGGAATCGCTCGCGATTCGAAAGGTGAGGGGATTCAGGGCGCCGGCTGATAAGCCAGCTCTGCGAGCTGGTTTGGGCGGCGATTTCCCCAAAGGTGAGACTTTTCGGGACGCTCTGGCCAGGGTTCTCGGCGTTAAGGTGAGGAAATTCGGGACCAAAATGAAGGCTGTGGGCCGGAGATGCCCGCCGGATGGCGATTCGCGGGAGTGGGTGAACCAGGTCTCTGACCACAAAGGTGAGGTTTTTCGGGAAGCTCGTGGAAGGCGGTGAAAAGTGCTGCGGTGCGAAAAAGCCGGCTTAAGGTGAGATTTTACGGGGTACCCATCCCTCGAACGTTCGGAGGCGTTGGCGCAAGTCATTGAAATTATGGGAATTTTTCCTTTTCCGCAGCAAAGGTGAGGGTTTTCAGGAGGTCTCAGTACACGGGCGTTTGGGCCTCCAGAAACCACAAAGGTGAGGCTTTTCAGGAGGTCACATTGGGGAAATGCGGTACTGGCGCGGCCCAAACGCGTATCGTGTTGTCCCGTGCCGCGGTGCTACGGTGAGAGTTTTCGGGAGCACCAGAGTGGTGAGGATTTGCGTGCGGCTCGACCTCCCCTTTTACGGCAGCTCGGACGAAGCTCAAAGTCGCAAACGGTGGTTAGCGGCGGCAGGGTTCTCGGCGGTGATGGGTGAGTCGTCAGTAGAGGCGCCACGCAGTCGTACGTCGCGCCCGGCGATAGCAAGCCTGATGCACTGTCAGTAAGGCTCACGAAGCGCTTGGCGCTGGTCTGCACCGCGCTTCGAGTCCGATACCGGGCACGGATTACATCAATTGATCCGGATTTTGCGTCGCCCGGCAGCCCGCGAGAATCGACGAAACCGTCGCAAGGCCGCACGACGAAGTCCTCGGCTGCCCAGACATCGTCCGTTTACATGACGTCCCGAAAAAACCAGCGAAAATTTTTGAGGTGAGAAGATTCGGGATCAAGTGCTCCCCGTTCCGGTATGCAGCGAAACGGGCCCGATTCGCAAACGCCGCGACCGGCAAGGATAGTCCGATCCTGGTGACACGCAGCTGAGGTGAGGGTTTTCGGGACTTGCTCGAGGTGAGGTGCGCTTCGTAAACTCGCTTCACCGGCAATGGTGAGATGCACGCTATAGACGCGTATCACCACAGCCGGTATGCTCTCGCGAAATCCCCTCCCTCACCCCGACGCATGGCCACGAAGCGCGCGAAAAAGACCGATGTTGTCAGCCCGAGCTCGGCTGAGCTGCGCAAAGCCGTCGAGGCAATCGCGATCCAGCCCAAGAGCGGCAAGATCACGTTGCTCACGCGCAAGCTCTTTAACGTGTTGCTCGCGGTGGCCCAGCAAGCGGATGAATCGGGCGACACTTATCGGGCGCTGCTGTCCGACATCGTCGCCAATTCCGCCTTCGATTCCAATGACACCGCGCTCGTCAAGGAACACCTGCGCCGGATGGTGTCGGTGCAGGTCGAGTGGAGCACCGGCACCTCGAGTCAGAAGCCCGGCCGCAAATGGGGTATTTCGACGCTGATCGCGGACGCGGAAATTCTCGAAGATCCGACCACGCGTCGCGTCTGGGTCGAGTTTTCGTTCGCGCCGAAGATCAAGAAGAAACTGCTCGATCCCGTTCAGTATGCGCGGCTGAGTCTGCAGTTCCAGAGCCAGTTGCGCAGCAGCGCGGGCCTCGCGCTCTACGAGATCTGCGTGCGCTACCTGACCAACCCGAGCCATCTGACGATGCGCGAGACCTGGGAATGGTGGCGGCCGATTCTATCGGGCACGCCGGATACCGAAGCCGGCGACGAGGCGAAGCGCGAGTACAAGTATTTCAAGCGCGACTATCTGCGCCCGGCCATCGCCGAGGTCAACGCGGTCACGAACATTTTTGTCGAGCTGATCGAGCATCGCGAGGGTCGGCGCGTCGCCGAAATCCAGTTCCGCGTGACCGAGCGCAAGCAGCCGATGCTCGCGCTCGACGAACATCCGAACGTGTTCGACAGCACGTTGGTCGACCGGATGGTGAAGATCGGCATTCCGCTGAAGGAAGCGCAGACGCTTTACGCGGACAGCGAAGAGAACCGGATCCGCGCCGCGTTGCAGATGACCGAGCAGCGGATGCGCAGTACGTCGCTGCCGCCGGTGCGTAGCGCGCCGGCGCTGTTCAAGGATGCGTTGAAGAAGGGCTATGCGCCGCCGGTCGAGGCGCTGCCGGCAAGTGGCGGCACCAGCAAGTCGGTGGCGTCGCCGGCCGACGATCTGAAGGCGCGTCTGCTCGGCGAATACTCGGCTTACCGTCGCAAGCAGGCCTACGAGTTGTACAACGAACAGGGCGAGTCGGAGCGCGATATCGCGCGGCAGTCGTTCGAGGAAGAAGAATTGCCGGGGCTCGGCACGCACATGCGCGACGACTGGCGGCGTCGCGGGCTCGATTCGAAGATCGTGGAAACGGCGTTCTTCGACTGGCTCGCGCGCAGGACCTGGGGCGAACCTACCGATGGCGATCTGCTCGCCTTCACCCTTAACCAGTCGCGCGCGGCCTGATGGGTCGAAACGGCCTTTGAAAGGAAAGGGGCGGTGCGGGCGCACCGCCTCTCACGTCTTACTTCAGCATCTTCTCAATCTGCCGCAGGATGTCGTCACGCTTTTCACGCGTGAGGCCTTTCAGGCGCAACTCGAGTCGGTCGTCCCCATATGACTTCAGATCGCCGACCGACACACCACCAAGCTTGATTTCCAGACGTTGCGCATAGCGCTGCCGGCCCGCCGGTTTGGCGCTTTCCTGCGCGGTCGCGCGCCCTTTGACGATGTCGGCGACCTGTCGTGTGCTCAGATCGTCGGAAAGGATCCGGTTGATCAGTCGCAGCGTCGCGTCCGCGCCGCGAGCGGTGTGATAGCGGCCGACCTGATACGCCATGTTCGAGCCGAAGCGGTCAGGGCGCGCGACCATCTCCTGCATCACGGTTTCCGGCAGCTTGGCGATGGACAGCGCGACTGCCACCGTCGATTCGTCGAGCCCGAGATGTTCGGCCAGTTCCTTCTGGCTCTGGAAATGGCGCTCGTCGAGAAAGCGTCGCCACACGATCGCGTTGTCGAACACGGTCTGCGAGTCACGCTGCACGTTGAGGTCGTAGCCGAGCTTGTAGCTCTGGATGCCGATTGGCAGATCGATGACGATCGCCTTCACCGACTCCTTGTTCGCTTCTTTCAGCGCGCGCACGCGTCGGCCGCCGTCACTGACGAAGTAGGTGCCAGGGTTGTCGTAGTCGGGAATGACGTGAATCGCCTGCTGCTGTCCCTGCTTCGCCAGATTGACGGCAAGCTCCGCAATCGACGACTTCACATAGAAATACCGTGGATTGAACGGGCTCGGCTTGATGGTCTTGAGCGCCAGTTCGATGACCTGGCCGGGACGATAACCGTGCTCGAGCCGCCATGCGCGGTAGGCCGCCGATTCGTTATCCGGATCAGGGATCTCGGCATCCTGCAGACGCGACGGTACGACGGCCGGAATCGGACGCCCGGCGATCGTGGAGTTTTTCGCGTCATTTTTAACCAAGCCGTCGATCGCATTCAGACGGTCGAGCGCTGTGCGCTTTTCGCTGCTGGTCGTGTCAGGACGTGCTTGAAAGCCTTTGGCGAATTGGGACGGTTTCATTCAGGGTCCTTTATGCGCATAAATTCACGGGAGCAAGGCGGCGATCTCGTTGGCGCACGCCCGTACTTCGAGCGCGGCGAGCTTGGCGCCGCGATCGTTCATCTGAAGCACCGTTTGCCCCAACGCCATTGCCTGCTTGTAGGCTTCGCGCGTGGGAATCTGGGTCTTGAGGAGAGGGAAGCCGAGTTCTTCGAGCGCGCGCTTCAGTTCGCGCGTCAGCATCCGTTTCTCTTCTGTCTTGTTGAGCAGGAACACGGCACGCAGGTCTTCGTTCATGACCTGCGCCTGCTGAACCAGTTTGACGAGGCCGATGCTCGACCAGTAGTCGGCGGGGGACGACGAAGTTGGGATCACCGCGACGCTCGCTGCAAGCAGTACGACGCCGGAGACTTTTTCGGTAATGGAGGGCGGGCAGTCGACGACGATGATGTCGTAGTCAGCCACGAACTTCTTGATCTCGCGATGGATCTGGCTGCCTGCTTCGGACAGGTTGACGACGGCGAATGGAATACCGATGTCGCCGTCGGACGCAGCGCTCGCCCAGTGGATCAGAGTGTTTTGGCCATCCGCGTCGACGACGAGAACGCGTTTGCCTTTCTCGTGAAATGCAGCGCCGAGATGCATCGCGATGGTGCTCTTCCCGACCCCGCCCTTCTGCTGTGTTACCGCGATGATTTCTGCCGCCAAATTTCACCTCCTCTTTTTAGACGCAAATGGATTTTACCTGGTTGAATTGCTATTTCAAATGATTTGAGTAAGCGAAATTCGGAAATAGGCCATTCGGCAGAGGGTTTATGCGCATAAAGAGGCATCAAGGGTGTGCTCGAGGGCTTACGGCTCTATAAGAGCGCGGACTGAGGCTAAGCGTTGCTGATCGCTATCCCTCGGAGGGGACGGGAGGAAAGGAATGAGCGCTCAAGTACTGCGTGCTCAGTCGCGGGCGACTGGTCGCGTGATTCTCGAGTTGATCTCGCTGAGAAGGAACGCGCGCATCAGAGCGACCAAGGGGCCGCAGACTTTATGCGCATAAAGCTCGCGTGGAAATTGGCCTGCAGGGGAGCATTCGCCATGGATTCGTCCGACGCCGCTCCTCCCCGAACTTGGCAGGAGCGGCCAACGTGCCGCAGGCGGTTCATCAGCAATGGCATATAGGTCGTCGTTTGTATCGCGCCCGCGTAAGCGGGTCAGAGGAGTGACGAGAGCTCACGCTGCAAGCGTTAAACGATACCGACTCACCCCGGAAGAGCGCATCGGTTTATGCGCATAAACCGACCCACCCCATCGTTCGTTCGAACAACGCGCATGCCGCGCAATCATCCCCCGCCACGCCACCAAGTCACCCGCTAAAATTCCCGAACCCGTCTAACCGTCACAGCAACCTTCAACGGCGCAAGCCCTGAACCAAGCCATGATCACCATCTACCACAACCCACGCTGCTCCAAATCGCGCGCCACCTGCGAACTCGTCGCGAACACCTACAACTCCGCAAATGAAGCGACGGAAATCGTCGAATATCTGAAGAGGCCGCTGACCGTCGCAGAGCTCAAGAATCTCAATGCTCAACTTGGCTGTCCGGTCCGCGAAATGATCCGCGACACCGAGGCCGAATATAAAGAACTCAATCTCGCCGACCCGTCGCTGACTGACGCCCAGCTCTATGAAGCATTGGCGAAGCATCCGATTCTGTTGCAACGACCGATCGTCGTGAGAAACGGGCGTGCCGTGATCGGCCGCCCGCCCGAAAATGTCGCCGCGCTTTTCCCCTGATCGCGCGAGCTTCAAAGTCAACCGACGTGCGCAATGCGACCTCGAACTGCTGAGCTAGGCTTTGCCCGACAGCGCGGCATCCTTGGTCACGATTTTCGTCGGGATCAGGCGCAGTTCGGTGAACGTGTCCGCAATGCGTTGTTGTTCCGCAAGCACGTTCGCGTCGACGGGCTTATAGATGTGCGCGTAATGGCGCAAGCCTGATTCAATCACGCTCGCGTCGAGCCCTTGAATCGGCGCGAGTTGTGCGGCGGCCTCGCTGTAATGGCCGCGCACCCACTCCCCTTCCTTGCCGACTTCATCGATCACGATCGCAAGAACGTCGCCGTTCTGTTGCGCGAAGGGTCGCGCGCTCAGAAAGAACTGGTGGTGACTAACGATACCTTCGGCATCGGCAAGCAGCCGCGCGTTCGTCTGCCTTTTGGCGGCTTCGAGAAACGGATCCCAGATAGCCCACGCATCGACCGCACCGCGCTCGAAGGCCGCGCGTGCATCGGCGGGCGGCAAATACACCGGTTGGATCTCGCTGAACTTCACGCCGTTTTTTTGCAACGCGGCGACGAGAAACCAGTGCACATCGGAGCCCTTGTTCAGTGCAACCTTCTTTCCCTTCAGATCGGCCAAGGTTCTGATCGGCGCGTCCGGATGCACGAGAATGCCTTCGGCGTGCGGCGTCGGAATTTCATACGCGGTATAGACGAAATTGGCGCCGGCGGCTTGCGCGAACACGGGCGGCGCTTCGCCCACATAGCCGAAGTCGATCGCGCCGACGTTCAGCCCCTCCAGCAGTTGCGGCCCCGCCGGAAACTCCGTCCATTTGACCGTGATGCCGAGTGGCGCGAGCCGCTTTTCGAGTGTGCCGTGCGCCTTCAGCAATACCAGGGTGCTCGCGGCTTTCTGATATCCGATGCGAAGTTCTTTCGCATGTTCATCGGCGGCAAATGCGGTGGTGGAGAAGACCGGCAACGCGGCGGCGGCCAGCGTTGCACCTACGCCGGCGAGAAACGTACGGCGCGTCAGCAGCGGATCACGGGACATGAGAATACTCGTCGAAAGAGAATTTGACGGACACCAAGGCTGGTCCGATTGGCTCCGACGATAATTCGTCCGCCCGCCTGGACGAACCGATAAATTCGCATAAGCAAATCATTCGGCAGTAGCGAAGCATTGTCTAACGCCGAGTGCGCGCCCCATCCCCTCCCGCTACAATCGACCGGCATTACAGCGGCAGCGGCCGGCAACGCGCGGCTGCATCCATCCTCTCGCGACGCCAGGCAGGAAAACCGCGCCCCGCGTTGCCAACGACAGGAGCACCCCGTCATGCTTGAATTGCGACCGACCTGCGAAGGCTGCGGCAAGTCACTTCCGCCGAACGCGCCCGACGCGATGATTTGCACCTACGAGTGCACGTTCTGCGAGGTCTGCGCGCTGACCAAGCTGCGCAACGTGTGTCCGAATTGCGGCGGCAATTTCGCGCCTCGGCCAATCCGCACCCGTGCGCAACTCGCGAAACATCCCGCGCGTGCCGATGCGCATCCCGTCGGCGTCGACGAAGCGTCGCACGCCCGCTTTTTCGAACGCTATCGCGACGTACCGCCCGGCGAGCGCTGAACCGCGAAGGCAAAGCGGCAAATCACTCGTCGCCGCTCACCGCTCCATCGGCGCTCGCGATTCCGCTCGCCACATGCGCGGCGACCCGCAGCAGGCGGATATGTTTGCGATAGTTCCGGCACCCGCTGCAGGTCGGCAGATGCAGGCGGATCGCGAGCCATTCGCCAGTCGACAGCGAGCGGTCGAGCGCGTCGGATAGCAGCCGCGTGATGTCTTTACACTTCCCCATTCGCGTCCTCGCTGGATAGGCCCTTTTCGCTCAGGCACGTGCGCAGCCGCAGCCGCGCGCGATAGATCAGCACGCTGCAATGATTCGCGTTGATTTGCAGCTCGGCACAGATCGCCGCGATGTCGAGGTCGAGAAACTCCCGCATCATGAACACGCGTCCGATGTGCTCGGGCAAATGCTCGAGGCACATTTCGAACAGCGTCCAGAACTGCTGCTGGCGCAGTGCGGTTTCCGGTGTCGGCCATGGACGCGGTTTGGTCTCGCGCGACCAGTGGCCGTTGTCCTTGAAAAGCTCGCGATCGAGTAACGCTTCGCCATCGATCTCCGCTTCGAGCGACGACAGATTGACCGTCCTCTGGCGCGCCCGCAGCGTGTCGACGAGCTTGTGGCGCAGGATGCCGAACACCCAGGTCTTGTGCTCCGACTGTGCGGCGAAACGCGCGGCCTGCATCCACGCGGCGGTCAGCGCTTCCTGCACGGCGTCCTCGGCGGCTGCGGCATCGCGCAATTGCAGACGGGCGAAGCGCACGAGGTCGCGCCGCAATTGCGCGAGATAGATGGGATCGTCGAGCGATGGGCCGCCTGGCTGCGTCACGGCGTGCCCCGTCGCTGCGCTGCCGGCTGTGGGTGTTGCCTTGAAACGTCGTGATTCATGAGCGGATGGTCGTGCTCGCGCGATTTGCGGATGCGTGCGCCATTCTCTCTCACGTTCGTGCCCTAACGAAGCGGTATTGAACATATACCCCTCGGCAATCGATGTCCCAAAGGAACTTGGTCGCGCGGCGCGGCGGCTTATGACAGCGGCAATTAATTGTTGCAAGAAATGATAAGTCGAGCCTCCGCGCCAGCAAGCTTGGACTCGGACTATCGCTCAATCAACGCGTCGCGGTCGATCACCAGTTCCGCGCGCTCAGGCAGTAGCGATTATTTCAGTTTATAAAAAAATATCTTCTCATCTTCGCTGTTTGTGGACGCGGACCCGCTCGCTATTCTTCACGCCATCGATCGCATCAGATCGCGCAACGATACGCAAACGAGGTCCCGACCATGAAACGCATTTTCTCCGCCCTGATCGCTTCGGCCGCACTGTTCGCAGCCGCTTCGAGCGTCGCTCATGCCGACGCTCCGGCTTCGACCTGCAACGGCCCGAAGTCGTACTGCAACGTATTTTTCGGCAACTGATCGCACGTCGACATACGCAACACGCAAGCAAAAGAAAAGGGCGCCGGCAACGGCGCCCTTTTTGCATTCAGCGATCAACCCCTAGCGGCTCGGCGCCTTGCCTCCGCCATCGAGCCCGGCGCCCGTACGCCACACCTGTTTGCCTTGTTCCGACAGCTCGCCGCAGCTATGCGTGGCATCGGCTTCGACGCCGTCGACGGCCATCTTGCCACCCGCCGGCTCCTGCGCGCGCTGCCGCGCTTTCTTGCGCGCGCTGCCGCGCTTTCTTGCGCGCGGCGACCGCTTCGTCGTGGGATTTTCCTGCGTAGTCGAGACTCATGATCCGGTCCTCCAGAAGGTCGGTGGTGTCCATTTGCCTCAGATCGCCCTGGCCCGAAGGCATGCTTGATTGACAAGGCAAAAGTTCTACTTATCCACAAGGTTATTCAGCGATTCTGTGGATAACTTTTCGAGTTGCGAGGTTATCCACCGAAAGGTGCCGCAAGAACCCTTCCCGATCCGTTATCGCCTCGCCAAATCCGCCAGTGGCCAGGCGTTTCACGCGGCTTTTGCCTATCATGAACAGTCCTACTCTCTGCGCGTCGAGCGCACTAACCGAGGAAGCGAACATGGCCTATCACATTGCAGTGGTCGTCGGCAGCCTGCGGCGGGATTCGTTCAATCGCCAACTGGCTCAGGCGGTGATTTCTCTCGCTCCAGCCGATTTCACCTTCGAATACATCGATATCGGCTCCCTGCCGCTGTACTCACAGGACTACGACGCCGACTATCCGGAAGCCGGCAAGAAGCTCAAGGAGCGCGTGCAAGCCGCGGACGGTCTGCTGTTCGTGACGCCCGAATACAACCGCTCGATGCCGGGCGTGCTGAAAAACGCGCTCGACTGGGGCTCGCGGCCGTGGGGCACGAACTCGTGGGGCAACAAGCCGGGCGCGGTGATCGGCACCTCGGTCGGCGCCACCGGTACGGCGCTCGCGCAACAGCATCTGCGCAACGTGCTCGCCTATCTCGACGTCGCGACGATGGGGCAGCCAGAGGTGTTCATCAAGCACGATCCGTCGGTGATCAACGAAAAAGGCGAGATCGTCAACGAAGGCACGCGCAAGTTCCTGCAATCGTTCATGGACCGCTACGTCACGTGGATTAAGCGGCATGGGGCGGTGGCGTAATCGAGACTTAGCGGCGCTGACCGCGCCCTGACCATCCGCCGAAGCAACGAGGACACGGCGCGCGCCGCGCGAGGCGGCCGCGCCCGTCTCGCCCGCGGCATCACCTATACGTGGTGATGCCCGGTCACCCGCTCCCACCCATGCCGCACCGCGAGCTTGAAGCGCTCCCACGTGCTCTCCGGAGACGTGGTTTCCCAATGGCGGCGAGCTTCGGGCTCGATCTCTTCCCACGGACGATCGCGGAAGCGCGCGTCGCGACCGATCTCCGCGCCGTAGCGATAGGCCGGCACGTAGTCTTCGTAGCGCGCGTTCGCGGCTGCGTACTGCTCGTCGTAGTGCGTGCGGAAGTCTTCTTCATACTCCAGATATTCGTTCGGCATCTGCGCGCCGGGACCGGTGCCCGGCTGTCCGCCTTCCGGGACGATGTCGGACGGCTGGGGCTGCATCACCGCGCCCGAACCCGGCACGGAGCCGGCGGCGATCGCGCTGCGTCCCACATCGCCGGTGAGAGGATCGGCGATGGGTTCGTTGACCGGATCGCTCGTCGGCCGATCGCTGATCGGCGGCGGCGCGAACGGCTCGGCGGCCGCGCCGATGTCCGCCGGCGGCATGGCGGTCAGCGGATCGGGGCGCGGAGGAGCAGGAGGAGGCACGGTGTCGGGCGCGCTCGTACCGGTTGCCGAAGTGGCGCTCGTGGCGCCGGCGATTCCGGTCGATTCGCTGATGCCCGCCGCACCCGTTGCGCCGCTACTCGAACTCACACTTGCCCCCGGTGTTGCCCTGGTGTCCCGCATGCCCGGCGTCGCACCCGCCTCGGTGGTCACGCTCGAGGTACGCGGCGTACCCGGCATCACCGCGCCGATGCCCAGCTCATCGAGCACCGAGTGGTCGCGGCTGGAGGCGACTGGGGTGTCCGCCTCGGGCAGGCGGTCGCCGATATCGGTCGCGCCGAGCCGCACGAGCGTGTTGCGCGCCAATTCCGCATGCGACTGGCTCGCGGCATGAACGCACACGAGCACCGCTCCACGCCGCATCGCCTCGGCATAACGGGCGGTGTCCGACGGACGCGGCCCAGTCGAGAACAGGCTGGCGAGAAAGCGCTCGATATTCGCGAGTACGCCCGCGTTGGCGACTTCGCTGGTGGCCGAGCCAACTGATGGTTCGGCGTTCGCCTGCAACTCGATCTTCTCGCGCGCAAAACCGGTTTGCACGAGCGTGTCGCGGGCGGTTTCAGCCTGCACGTAAGTGTCGAATAAACCAATCACGAGATGTTGCATGGTTGTCTCCCGACATGTTGTGCTGGAACGGGCGGCACCCGAGGCGCCGTCCCCTTGCCGTCTTCGGGCACGCAACGATCATGCCCCCGCACCGACGCGCGACGGCGCTGCGTCCCGTGCACGGCCGCGATGCCCGCCGCGCTACGCATCGCGCGGACTCGCGACGAACGAGGCGCTGCGTGTGAGCGCCGCGCTTTTTACAAGTTCTGGTAAATGACGCCGGGACGTCGCGGACGTCAGGTATCGGCCGGATCCGTGGCGGTATCGGCGCTCGTCTGCACGGCGTTGCGCTGGATCGTTTCGAGCAGCTGTTCGAGCAGTCCGATATCGAACGGTTTGGACAGCACTTGCACGTTCACGTGCCGCGCGCGGTCGAGCTCTTCCGCGTAGCCGGTGACGAGAATCACCGGCAGCGGCGGGTCGAATCCGAGCACCGCTTCGGCCAGGTCGATGCCGTTCATCTTGCCCGGCATGTGAATGTCCGAC
The DNA here is from genome assembly GCF_040948665.1 of Paraburkholderia sp. BR14320. Classification (NCBI taxonomy): domain Bacteria; kingdom Pseudomonadati; phylum Pseudomonadota; class Betaproteobacteria; order Burkholderiales; family Burkholderiaceae; genus Paraburkholderia; species Paraburkholderia sp. BR14320. Next base: position 112,182 of record NZ_JBFPKG010000009.1, on the reverse strand, counting down.
AGCAGCAGATCGAACGGCAGCGGCTCGCCGGTGTCCGCACGCTTCGCGCGGGCATCGTCGAGCACGCGCAGCGCCGTGTCGGCGTTGAACACGCAGCTCACCTGGTGGCCCATCATCTGCAGCAGCGCCTCGGTGCCGGCGGCGACTTCTTCGTTGTCCTCGACCAGCAGCACGCGCAGACCGTGCGGCGCGTCGCTCGCGGGCGCGAGCGCTTCGGCGGGTCCAGCCGTCTGCGGCTCGCTCGACGCGCGCGGCAGATAGAGCCGCACCGCGGTCCCCGCGCCGATCGCGCTGTCGATTGCCGCGAGCCCGCCTGAGCCCTCGCAGAACGCAAACACCTGCGGCAACCCGAGCCCCGTGCCCATGCCTTTGGACTTGGTCGTGTAAAGCGGCTCGAACGCGTGCGCGAGCACCTCGGGCGCCATGCCGGCGCCGGTGTCCTCGAGCGACAGCTGCACGAACTCGCCGGTCAGCGGAAAGCCGTCCTCGCGGCGGAACACGACGTTGCTCGCGCGCGCGGTGAAGCGCCCGCCGTTGGGCATCGCATCGCGCGCATTGACGGCGACGTTGATCAGCGCGAGCTCGAGCTCGGCGACGTCCACACGCACCGGCCAGGTATCGACGCCGCTATCGATCACGAGCGACACCTTCGCGCCGAGCGACGCGCGCAGCAGCTCGCGGCAAGACGGCAGCCAGCGTTCGAGCGACAGCGTCTCGGTGCGCAGCGGCTGCTTGCGCGCGACGCCGAGCAGCTGCCGCGTCAGCGACTGCCCGCTCTTCAACGCGCGCTCCATCGCCGACAGTTCGCGCTCCAGTCCGCCGACGCCGCGCCGTCGCACGATCTGCACGTTGGCCGACAGGATCATCAGCAGGTTGTTGAAGTCGTGCGCGACGCTGCCGACCAGCGTGCCAAGCGCTTCCATCTTGCGCGACTGGCGGTACGCGGATTCGATCGAGCGGCGCATCGATGCCTCGGCCTGCCAGCGCTGCCACGCTTCCTCTTCGGCGCCGAGGCGGCGCAGCGACAGCCAGATCACGCACCACAGCACTATCGACGGTGTGAACATCGACAGGATCAGCACGCTCAGGTGCCTGTACCAGGCGGCCCAGATCGCCGACGTGCGATAGCCGCACAGCACGTAGACCGGATACGAGCCGACGTGCCGGAACGCGACGATCAGGTTGCCGTCGGCGAAGCTCGAGTGCATCCGCACGACGCCGGAGCGCTGCCCGCGCGAGACCGCTTCGGCGAACGGCGAATCCGATGCGAGCGCGGTCGGCTCGCGCGGGCCGCGTGGGTAATGCGCGAGGACCGCGCCGTCGGTGCGCACGAGACTCATGATGATCGGCGTGTCGTCGCTGTTGCCGAGCAGCTCGCGATAGAACGCATCGAAATAGCTGGGCCGCAGCGCGATCGACACGACGCCCGCGAACGAGCCGTTGGGTGCCTGACGCTCGACGCCCATGTTGAACACCTGCTCGCCGCTCACGTGTCCCGTCGTCACTTTCGACACATGTTCGAGCGCATTGCCGCCGCGGATGCCGACGAAATCGGCGCGCTGTTCGATCGAGCTCGCAGGCGACGGATAGACGCGGCTGCTCGCCAGCAGCGCGCCCTGTGCGCCGTAGATCGACACTGAGGCCACCTGCGGATAGCCGCCGCCCATCGTGCGCAACTTGTCGTGAATCGTGTGTTCGCGCGCGCGGATGCCGTCGTCGTCGAGGCCCTCGGTCAGATCGACGATGCGCGAGTTCAGCGTCTCGTTCATGTCGAACACCTTCAACGCGTGTTCTTCGGCGACCCGCACCGTGCGCAGCGCCAGCTCGGTCGCGTCGGCCTCGCGCGAGCGCAGATCGCTGAAAGCCATCGCGGCGACGTAGACGAACGGCAGCACGATCGCCACGACCAGCAGCGCGATCAGGGTGATGCGACGTACCTGGAAGTTCTGTTCCGGCACGGCGGGAAACGACGCGTCGTCCTGCTCGCGGGCAGGACGACCCGAAAGGCGGCCCGCTCGCACGGAGTCGACCTGGTCTGATGTCATTGTCGTTGACGCGAAAAGTCGTTCGAATGTGGCAGCCCCGTATCGGGCCATTGCCGGCACCATGCCGCCTTCAGAACAAGCATAGACGCAGCGCGGAAAAACTCGCCGCAAAGCGTCGGGGACGAGCGTCCACCGGACCGGCCGTTCTTTAAGAGCGGCTTTAAAACAGCGACGAATCGGGAAGCGCAAACGTACACAAAAGGATAAAGCTAAAAGAATGCTGGCTCGGACGATAAAACTATTTCTCAAATTAGCCTAGCGTGGAAACAGAACGTTACGGTCAGCGATTTCGGCGAGTTGCTTTTGCGCGGCTTTGCTTCGACAATCCTCGCCACGATAAAAGGCCGTTGCCACCTCTGTGCGCCGGATCGTCGAGGTCCGCCAAAACGCGTCCTGCCGCATTCGCACCCCTCTCGCCATAGGCAATTGCAATTCGACAGGCGCCACTGTACCTGGTCGCGCATCGGTCGGCATCACGCGAAGGCGTGCCGTCCTCCGCTGTCGGGACGAACAAAACGCAAACGACCAGGCGCGGAAAGCGCGCATACGAACGAGCCGATTCCTTTATTCGACCCGCCTAAAAAACCGCCCGACCCGCCGTTGCCATGCTGCCCATTGTGATCGCCGACGATTCGCTGCTCGCCCGCAAGTTGCTCACGAAGGCTCTGCCGCCCGACTGGGCCGTCGACGTGTCCTACGCGACGAACGGGCACGAGGCGCTCGCGCTGTATCGCGACGGCAAGGCCTCGGTGATGTTCCTCGATCTGACGATGCCGGACATGACCGGCTACCAGGTTCTCGAAGCGTTGCAGCACGAGGACCTCAACACCTTCGTGATCGTCGTATCCGCCGACGTGCAGCCGCTCGCCCAGGAGCGCGTGCGCGAGCTCGGCGCGATCGCGTTCATCGCCAAGCCGGTGACGCCGGAGGCGGTCCTGCCCATCCTCAAGGAGTACGGCTTGTATGTCTGAGCCCGCCTTCACCGAAGACCAGCGCGACGCGCTCCAGGAAATCGCCAACCTTGCGATGGGCCGGGCCGCGACGCGGCTCGCGGGACTGCTCGATTCGTTTATCGAGCTGTCGGTGCCGCGCGTGAAGATGGTCGCGGTGAGCGATGCTGCGCGCACGCTGCGCGAGATGACCCACATCGACGACACGGTCAGCGCGGTGCGTCAGGGCTTTCGCTCGGACATCAAGGGCGAGGTGCTGGTGATCTGTCGCAGCGACAGCATCGCGCAGCTGTGTTCGCTGGTCAGCGACCCGTACGCGCGTTCCAGCTACGAGACGATCGGCGAGCGCGAACTGATGCTCGACGTCGCGAACCTGCTGTCGGGTGCTTGCGTGTCGTCGATACTCGACCAGCTTGGCCGCACGCCGGTGTTTTCCGCGCCGGGCGTGCTCGGCGACACGCTGACGCTCGACGAAGTGTTCCAGCCCGGCGTGCTGCAATGGCAGGTGGCGCTGCTCGTCGAAGTGAACTTCGCGCTCGAACATCATAGTTTTCGCGCGCATCTGGTGATGCTGATGGCCGAAGACTCAATCCGTCACATGAACGAAGCGCTCGATGCGCTGCTGTCCAGTCTATGAATGTCCCAGTGGAATCGTTGAGCGACCTCGTAGTCGAGCGGGTCGGTTTTGGCATCTTCGTGCTCGATCGCGAACTGAACGTGCTGATGTGGAATCGCTTCATGCAGGACCATAGCGGCCTGCCGGCGGAGCAGGTGGTCGGCCGCTCGATCTACCAGAACTTTCCGGAGCTGCCGCGCGTGTGGCTGTCGCGCAAGATCGAGAGCGTGTTTCAGCTCGGCAGCTTCGCGTTCAGCTCGTGGGAGCAGCGCCCGTACCTGTTCAAGTTCGATCACGACCGGCCGATCACCGGCGGGGTCGACTTCATGCAGCAGGACTGCACGTTCATGCCGCTGATGCGCGATCGCGAAGTGGTGGCCGTGTGCGTGACGATCTCCGACGTGACGCATGTGAGCATCGTGCAGCGCGAACGCGAGGAGGCGGTTGCGAAGCTGCAGGAGTATGCGAATCGCGACGGGCTGACCGGCATCGCGAACCGGCGTTTTTTCGAAGCGCGGCTGCGCGACGAGTTCACGCGCTGGCAGCGCTATGGCGGCGACATGTCGATGCTGCTGTTCGATCTCGATCATTTCAAGCAGATCAACGACCAGTTCGGTCACGGCGTCGGCGATACGGTGCTGCGCGTGATGGCGCAGCGTGTCGCGGGTGTGGTGCGCGTGCAGGATACCTTCGGGCGCTTCGGCGGCGAGGAGTTCGCGCTGCTGCTGCCGTGCACACCGCTCGACGATGCGATGCTGGTGGCGGAGAAGATCCGTCGCGTGATCGAGGAAACGCCGGTCGAGCTGATCGGCACCAGCGTGCCGGTCACCGCGAGCCTCGGCGGCGCGTCGGCGCGCGAGGGCGTACCCGCGTACGACGTGCTGATCAACGAGGCCGACGCGGCGCTCTACAGAGCAAAGCGCCAGGGCCGCAACTGCGCGGTCGCGTTCCGGCTCGCGGGGGCGTGATTCGCTAGCGGGGGCGGCGCGGTTCCAGCCGGCCGCGCCCGGCGGCCTTTCTTTCCGTCCCCCATTGGCCGCCAAATCTGCGGTCACCGGCAAAGATTGCTATACTTTTCGCCGTTTCCGGCCGCCCAGCCGGATGTTTCGCGCGTGTCCGCGCGCGCGGGCACACTGCCCTGCGGGTCGGCATAAAAACCTCTTTGAACGCCTTTCAGCGGGCGCCTCCAGCGGAGATCGTCTTGGCTGTTTCCAATCTCGTCGTGGACGATACTGAAATCGACGCGGCTGCCGCCACGTCCGGCAGCTCGTTTTATCTCGCGATGCGCATCTTGCCGGCGGCGCAGCGCGATGCGATGTATCAGGTCTACGCGTTCTGCCGCGCCGTCGACGACATCGCCGACAGCAACCTGCCGCCCGCCGAGCGCGCGGCCGGGCTCGAGCAATGGCGCGCCGACATCGACGCCTGCTACGCCGGCCAGCCGCGCGCGTCGCTGCGCGCGCTGACGCGGCACATTCACATGTTTCATCTGCAACGCGAGGATTTTCACGCGATGATCGACGGCATGGCGATGGACGCCGCCGCCGACATCTGCGCGCCCGACGACGCCACGCTCGACCTGTATTGCGACCGCGTCGCGAGCGCGGCCGGCCGTCTGTCGGTGAGGATATTCGGGATGCGGGAGGAGCCGGGCCGGCAGCTCGCGCACCATCTCGGCCGCGCGCTGCAGCTCACCAATATCCTGCGCGATATCGACGAAGACGCCGACATCAACCGCTGCTATCTGCCGCGCGAACTGCTCGCGCGCGAAGGCATCGCTGCCACGAACCCGCGGCAGATCGCCGACGATCCGTCGCTGCCGCGCGTCTGCGCGACGCTCGCCGAGCGCGCGAAGCAGCACTTCGCCGAATCCGATGCGATCATGGATCGCGAGCCGCGCGCTCAGGTGCGTGCGCCGCGCATCATGTCGGGCGTCTATCGCGTGCTGCTCGAGCGTACGCTGGAGCGCGGCTTCGACGTTCCGCGCACGAAGGTCAGCAAGCCGAAGCTGCGCCTGCTGTGGATCGTCGCGCGTTACGCGCTTTTCTGAGCTGATGCCGAAGCTCGTCCACGTGGTCGGCGCGGGCGTGGCCGGGCTCGCCGCCGCTGTGCAGTTGCAGCGGCGCGGCGCGCGGGTCGTGCTGCATGAAGCGCAGGATTACGCGGGCGGCCGCTGCCGTTCGTACTACGACACGCAGCTCGGTGCGACGCTCGACAGCGGCAATCACATCGTGCTGTCGGCCAATGCCGCGACGCTGAACTACGTGCGCGCGATCGGCGCCGCCGACGAACTGGTCGGCCCCGCGCAGCCCGAGTATCCGTTCGTCGATCTGGCCACGCGGTCGCGCTGGAGCGTGCGTCTGTCGCCGGGGCGTTTGCCGTGGTGGATTTTCGACGCGCATGCGCGCGTGCCGAACACGGTGCCGACCGACTACCTGTCGCTCGTGCCGCTGCTGTTCGCGAAGCCGGGCCGCAGCGTCGCGCAGACGATGCGCTGTGACGGTCCGCTGTGGGACCGGCTGCTGCGGCCGCTGCTGCATGTGCTGCTGAATCTGGAGCCGCGCGACGCGTCGGCCGAACTGACCGGCGCGCTCGTGCGCGACACGCTGCTCGCGGGCGGGCTCGCGTGCCGGCCGCTCGTCGCGCGTAACGGTCTTGGCAGTGCGTTCGTCGATCCGGCGCTGCGGCTCCTGCAACATGGCGGCGCGACGATCCGGCTCGGTTCGCGTCTGCGCGACATCGTGTTTGCGGCCGACCCGGCGCGTGTACAGGCGCTGCATTTCGCCGATGAGAGCATCACGCTCGGCGCGAACGAGGCGGTGATTCTGGCGCTGCCGCCCGAAGCCGCGGCTGCGCTGGTGCCGGGGCTACGTGTGCCGACGCGTTTCGCGGCCGCACTGAACGTGCATTTCGCGCTCGAGCCGCCGTTCAATCTGCCGCAGATCACGGCGCTGCTGAACGGAACGGCCGAATGGCTGTTTGCGTTCGACGACCGCCTGTCGGTGACGCTCAACGGTGACGAGCGGCTCATCGACATGCCGCACGACGCGCTCGCGGCGACCGTTTGGGCGGAGGTTGCAGCGGCGGTGAACCTGCCGCTCGCGCCGCTACCGCGCTGGCAGGTCGTGATCGAACCGCGCGCGATGTTCGCCGCGCTGCCCGCGCAGGAGACGCTGCGACCGGGCACGCGCACTCGCTGGAACAATTTGCTGCTCGCAGGCGACTGGACGTCCACCGGCCTGCCCGCGATGCTGGAAGGTGCGATCCGCTCCGGCCAGAAGGCCGCGGATACGCTGCTGAATCAACCGATGGAACGCAGATGAACGACTTATCTCAAACGCAGCCGCTCGACGCGGTGCTGCCCGAAGCCGCCGACGCGGCGCCGAACCTGGCCGAAGCTGCCGTGGTTGCCAACGCGCCCGCCGTGGCGGACGCATTGGCAACCGCAACGCCGTCGCCGATGCAAACTGGCGGCGCGAGCCCGCTCGACGTGTCGATCACGCGCGCAACCGATGCGATCCTGGCCGCGCAGCAGCCGGACGGCCATTGGGTCTACGAACTCGAAGCCGACGCGACGATTCCGGCCGAATACGTGCTGCTGGTTCACTACCTCGGCGAGACGCCGAACCTCGAACTCGAACAGAAGATCGCGCGCTATCTGCGCCGCATCCAGTTGCCGAATGGCGGCTGGCCGCTCTTCACCGATGGCGCGCTCGACATCAGCGCGAGCGTGAAGGCGTACTTTGCGCTGAAGATGATCGGCGACCCGGTCGACGCCGAGCACATGGTGCGCGCGCGCGACGCGATCCTTGCGCACGGCGGCGCGGAACACGCGAATGTGTTCACGCGAATTCTGCTTGCCCTCTTTGGCGTGGTGTCGTGGCGCGCGGTGCCGATGATGCCGGTCGAGATCATGCTGCTGCCGATGTGGTTCCCGTTCCATCTGTCGAAGGTGTCGTACTGGGCGCGCACGGTGATCGTGCCGCTGCTCGTGCTCAATGCGAAGCGGCCGCTCGCTCGCAACCCGCGCAAGGTGCGCATCGACGAGCTGTTCCGCGGCGCGCCGGTGAACACCGCTATGAACGAGCGCGCGCCGCATCAGCACGCGGGCTGGTTCGGCTTTTTCCGCTGTGTCGATACGGTGCTGCGCGCGGTCGACGGCCTGCTGCCGAAGGCGAGCCGCGAACGCGCGATCCGCGCGGCGGTCGCGTTCGTCGACGAACGGCTGAACGGCGAAGACGGCCTCGGCGCGATTTTTCCGGCGATGGCCAACTCGGTGATGATGTACGACGTGCTCGGCTATCCGGCCGATCATCCGAACCGCGCGATCGCTCGCAAGTCGCTGGACAAGCTGCTCGTCATCAAGGACGACGAAGCGTATTGCCAGCCGTGTCTGTCGCCGGTGTGGGATACGTCGCTCGCTGCACACGCTTTGCTCGAAACCGGCGAGGCACGTGCCGAACAGGCGGCCGAACGCGGGCTTGCGTGGCTGCGTCCGCTGCAGATTCTCGACGTGCGCGGCGACTGGATTTCGCGCCGCCCGAACGTGCGGCCGGGCGGCTGGGCGTTCCAGTACAACAACGCGCATTACCCGGACGTCGACGATACCGCGGTGGTCGCGATGGCGATGCATCGTTCGGCTGCGCTCACGAAGTCCGATGTCGATCGCGAAGCGATTGCGCGCGCGCGCGAATGGGTAGTCGGCATGCAAAGCAGCGAAGGCGGTTGGGGCGCATTCGAGCCGGAAAACACGCAGTACTACCTGAACAACATCCCGTTCTCGGACCACGGCGCGCTGCTCGATCCGCCGACCGCGGACGTGTCGGGCCGCTGTCTGTCGATGTTCGCGCAGATCGGTGAGTTGCCGCAAGACAGCGAGCCGGCGCAGCGCGCGTTCGACTACATGCTGCAGGAGCAGGAGTCGGACGGCAGCTGGTACGGCCGCTGGGGCCTGAACTACATCTACGGCACATGGACCGCGCTGTGCTCGCTGAACGCGGCCGGCATGGCGCACGACGACCCGCGTATGCGGCGCGCGGTGCAATGGCTCGTGTCGATCCAGAACGAGGACGGCGGTTGGGGCGAGGGCGGCGAGAGCTACAAGCTCGACTATCGCGGCTACGAGCGCGCGCCGAGCACCGCGTCGCAGACCGCCTGGGCGCTGCTCGGGCTGATGGCGGCGGGCGAGGTCGATCACGATGCGGTGGCGCGCGGGATCGACTATCTGCAGCGTGAGCAGCGCGAGCATGGGCTGTGGGACGAAACGCGCTTTACCGCGACGGGCTTTCCGCGCGTGTTTTATCTGCGCTACCACGGCTATCGCAAGTTCTTCCCGCTGTGGGCGCTCGCGCGCTTCCGTCATCTGAAGCGCAATGGGCTCACGCGCGTCACGGTCGGGATGTGACGGATGTCCGTGTCGATGACGCCGTCCGTCGGGACGGGCGATAGCAGTTTGCCAGTGATCGTCGTGACCGGCATGGCGTTCGAGGCGCGCATCGCACGCGGCGACGGCAGCGAGCGCGTCGAGGTCGTGTACGCGGCGCGGGCCGATCTGCTCGAGCGCGCGCTAAGCGCGGCGGTCGCTCGCGGCGCGGCGGGGATCATCAGTTTCGGCACGGCGGGTGGACTCGCGCCGGAACTGGAGCCAGGGGCGCTGATCGTCGCGGATGCGGTGCATGGACCGTTTGGACGCATCGACACGGATCGACGGTGGTCGGAGCGGATTGCCGCCGCGGTAACCGACGTCAGGACGGCCGAACGGCTCGCGGGACGTGTGCGTCGTGGCGCAACGGCGGCGGTCGCCGCGCCGCTGATCACCGCGGAAGACAAACGCGCGCTGCACGAATCGACCGGCGCGCTAGCGGTGGACATGGAATCGCACATCGCGGGGGCGACCGCTGCCGCGCACGGTCTGCCGTTCGCCGTGTGTCGAGCGGTCGTCGATCCGGCCTGGCGCACGCTGCCGCCGGCCGCGACGGCGGGTTTGCGCGACGACGGCACCACCGCGCTCGGGCCGATTCTGCTCGAATTGCTGCGGCAGCCATCGCAACTGGGTGCGCTGCTGCGGCTCGCCGGCGATGCGCGCGCCGCGCGGACTACGCTGGTCGAGACGCGGGAGGCGTTGGGCGAGGGCGGCGCGCTGCGGTTCACGGGTGTCGCCGGTTGAACGACGGCGATGGCAGCAAGTCGCTAGCGTGTGCGGGAGCCGCACTTGGAGCGGCGACTCGGGTCTTCGCCTAAGTCCCTTAGGCGGTTGCGTAGCCGCTGGTTGTCCGCGAAAAGCCCGGCAAATGCCACTGTGAACAGCAGCAGCGCAAACCACTGGCCGCTGTAGCGAATCAGCGTCCATGCGATCGCCGCACCGGCGATAGCGGCGAGCAGAAGCGCCGCTTTATCGACGATCCAGTTCATACCAGTTCGGTTCGGTGGAGCGCCAGACAGGCGTAGTGTCGGCGCGCCGGCCTATTGCGCCTGTATGGAAAACCGTCCGCCTGCACGTTGAACGTGAGAGCTCACCTGTCGATAAACTCGACACCATCAAGTCCGGTTACCCCCAGGTCCTGTTCAAGCCTGGTAGAGGGCGTCAACTTCAGTGGGCCACCAAAGATTGGCCGTCCTAGTTCTTCGCGAGTGAAAGCCTCAAGGCGTTCCCAGATATCCGTGTCATTCACAGCAGCCTGTCCTCGGGCAGCGCCAGACGGTTATAGGTCGTCACGGTGCGACGCATGATCTGTATCGCATCCGCAGCGAGAAAAATCTCCCCAATGACTAGGACCCGGCCGGCGAATGCACCAAGATTCCGCGTGAAAGCAATCCGAACTGCTACTTGCCCGACACCGGTATATCCGCCTGTCCTAAAAGGACCACTGCGGCAGCTGTGAGGTCGCTTATCCCGAATTGTTTAGCCGTTTCATCAAGCGCTACGGACGTCAACAAATCCACGGCTCGAATATTTTTGTGTATGCCCAACGAATACCGTTATCGCTCACTGCTTTCTCCCGTCTGTAAAACGAGGAAATTCTAGCTGACGAATGCTCTTTTTATTTGAGATAACGTTTTGACTATAGAAATGGTGGATTTAATCGCAAATTATGGTGAAATTAATTTTCACTGATCGACATGATCAGCGCGTCCCGCTAAATTTCAGGCGATGTTGGACGAAAATACACTGCTTATCAGGGGGCCGGCCCTATCGAACCATCAAACCCGCATACAAAATATTCCGGCGCGAATGACTATGATCAATTTATTTTGTGCGTTTTTGCCTCACTGGCGCTTTCGTTGACACTCAAGCCGGGCGTAGCTAGCCCAGCGACTCCGGATACACCAGAAACTGTTGTAAAGGCGTTTTACACACGGTATTTTCAACAGGAGGGCAGCGTTTATCAATTGACGGATAACCACATTTACAACTATGTGGCAAAACCAACGGTCGATAATCTGCGGGATTGACTATCGTCACAAACGCTTGCCAGGCGGCGCGGACTACTTCACGCGGGCGCAAGACCTTGATCCACAGATATGGCTCAAAACGATGACTTTGCACCCGGCAATCGCGCTCGGCGGGACCGGGGTAATTCCAGTGACGTTCGGCTTAGCCGAAAAGCAGAATCTCCTCGTGTTCGTCGCAATGGAAAACGGACACTGGCGGATAACCAAGGTAGAGGACACAACCGGCTACCAAGGATTCCACCGGTATGACCCGATGGACTAGGCAGTACATCCCTGACCTGCCCGCTCGCTCTCGAGCGGGCTTTTTCCGTCGGTCGCAACCATCGCCAGTCCTTTAAGAGAACCGCCGACTATCGGCACGATTAATTATGCAATCGTTGATATACTAGGGAAAACCCTTATCTTTGGTACAATGCTAGCGTTAACCCCTAGGTTCTGGCGCATGACGCGCCTACCCGGGAGCCTCAGACACGGAGTACCAAATGAATTTCCACACAAGAAAATGGGTCAAGCCCGAAGACCTGAATCCCAACGGGACGTTGTTCGGCGGCAGCCTGCTGCGCTGGATCGACGAAGAAGCCGCGATCTACGCGATCTCTCAGCTGGACAACCAGCGTGTGGTGACGAAGTTCATGTCAGAGATCAACTTCGTCAGCTCGGCGCGCCAGGGCGACATCATCGAACTGGGCATGACCGCGACGCATTTCGGCCGCACGTCGATCACGCTGCGCTGCGAAGTGCGCAACAAGATCACTCGCAAGAGCATTCTGACGGTCGAGAAAATGGTGTTCGTCAATCTCGACGAAAACGGCGACCCGGCGCCGCACGGCCGCACGCGTATCCGTTACGCGGACGAGCAGTTCGCTCACTATCGCGCGAACTCCAAGCCGGTGCCGCAACCGGCATCAGTCGCGACGGTGGAGGAAGATCGGGTCGCGGCGCGCAGCGAGGTCGAGAGCCTGCACTGAGCGGGCTGTAGTAAGGCCCGCGGGTTGGTCGGGCGACGGTTGACTTCCACGCGGGGCGCCCATCGAGGGCGCCCCGCTGTGCTTTGGAGCGCGTATTACTGCGGAGACGACGCCGGCGCCGCAGGCGCAGCCGGCATTGCACCCGCGCCACTGTCCCCCGGATCGGCGTAGTTCGGCAGATCCGCGCCAGGCGCTTTGGTCGCGCCGCCGGAAGCCCCATTGGGCGCCGGCGCGGACTCACCCGGATCGTTGTAGTTCGGCAGCGCGCCCGGCGCGCCCTTGGCCGCGCCACCCTCTCCTGAGGCCCCATTCGGCGTCTCGCCCACATCGCCCGGATCGGAGTAATTCGGCACGCCGCCCGCCGGCGCGCCTGCTGCGGGGGCAGCAGCGGGACCGGTATCGCCGTGATCGTCGTACTCCGGCAGCGGCGCCGGGTTATTGCCCGTGCCGCGCAGACGCGCGAGGCGCTGCTGCACATAGGCATCACGCACGAACGAGTATTTGTCGAGTGCAGCCTGCTCCAAAAGGCTGGTCGCGCCGAGCAGATCCGACCGCGTGCTGACGAACTGCAGCACGTACAGCGGATTGCGGGTCGCCGGTTCGACATAGTTCAGCGGATTGAACTTCACATCGACGACGAGCCCCATGCTGTCGCGCACCGTGCTCGGCCCGAACAGCGGCAGCACCAGATACGGACCCGACGGAATGCCCCAATGCCCGAGCGTCAGACCGAAGTCCTGATGATGCTTGGGCAGGCCGGCCGGCGTTGCCCAGTCGAGCAGGCCGCCGATACCAAACACCGAGTTGAACGCGAACCGCATGATGTCTTCGGTCGCGTCGGTGATCTTCAGTTGCAGCAGCGCGTTCGCGGCGTTGGTGAGATCGCCGAGGTTCGAGAAGAAATTGCTGACGGCGGTGCGCAGCGGCTGCGGCGTCACCTTCTGATAGCCCTTCGCGACCGGCACCGCGATATAGCGATCGACTCCGTCGTTGAAAGTGAAGATCGCCCGGTTCACTGGCTCGAACGGATCGCCCGGCTTGCGATCCGGGGCGGTCGCGCAGCCCGAAATGAGACCCGCGGCGGTGAGCGCCAGCGCGGTGTTACGCAGCTTCATGCTTATATTCCTTTTTGCTTCCCGCGACGTTGACGCGGCTTGCCCATCAGCACCGGCTGGAAAACCACCGCGCCGATCAGCGTGCAGAACAACGAAAGCGCGAGCAGCCTCCCCATGCTGGACGTGCCCGGATGGTGCGACAGCCACAGGCTACCAAACGCGGTGGCCGTTGTGGCGGCGCTGAACAGCACCGCATGCGTGAGGCTCGACTGCAACAGGCCGGTCTGGCCGTGGCGCCACGCCATCACGAAGTAGATCTTGAACGCGACACCGACGCCGAGCATCAGCGGCAGCGCGATGATGTTCGCGAAGTTCAGCGGCATCCCGAACACCACACACAGCTCGAGCGTGACCAACGCGGAGACCAGCAGCGGCACCAGCGTGCGCAGCACGTCGCCGATCCGGCGCAACGCGATCCACAGCAGCACGGCGATGGACAGCAGCGCATAGACGGCCGCCTGCAGGAACGCCTTGATGATCGTGTTGGCCGAATGGATGATCGAGATCGGTCCGCCGATCGCGCCCGGCTCGGCCTGCTTCACCGCGCGCGCGAAGCGGGCGAGCATCTGGTCGTCGTTCGGGTCGACGCCGGGCGGCACCTTCGGCGCGATATCGACGAGCGAGTGGCCGCCCTTGCCGATCCACATCGCGGTGATGCCTGGCGGCAGCGTCTCCTGAGTAATTTCGGTCGGCTGCAGAAGGTTCTCCAGCTGCTTCAACGCGATGCGCAGCGTGTCGGACATCGCGACTTCGGCGCGGTCGCGCGTGGCGGCGTCGGCGGCCGCGAGCTTTTGCAAGGTCGTCGACAGATGCTGTGCCTCCGCCGCGCCCGGGCCCGGGTGGTCCTCGGCGGCGAGCGACAACTGATTGGCCGCGCGCTTCAAGGCGGCGACGCGCACCGCGTCGGTGGCTTGCGGCGCAGGCTGCTGTTGCAGCGCCGGCAGCAGTTGCTGCGCGGCGCGTGCGATCAGCATCATCTTCTGCTGCTGCTCGGCCGGCACGAAGGTGCTCAGCGTGTTGACGCGGCCCACTTCCGGCAGCTTGCGCAGCCGCTCGGCCATCGCGTCGGCGTCGGCAAGCGACGGCGCCAGCGCCTGCACGTTGTTGACCGCGGCTTCAGGTGAATCCTTCAAAGACAGCAATGTCGCCATCGACTCCGTATGCGGGTCCTTCAGATGCAGCGGATTGAAGTCGAAACGCAGGTGCGCGAGCAGCGGCGTCGCGCCGATCACGACGATCAGCGTGCCGATCAGCACCGGCTTGCGATTGCGATCGAGGAAGTCGTCGACGGGTTCGAGCTGCTTGAAACCCGGCGATGCGACTTCCCCCGGCGGATTGAAGATCTTCAGCAGCGCCGGCAGCAGCGTCATGTTGGTGAAGTACGCGACGAACATGCCGACGCCCGCGATCTGCCCAAGCTCCGACACGCCGCGATACGCGGTCGGCAGGAACGAGAAGAAGCTTAGCGCCACTGCCACGGCCGCGAGCGTGAGCGGCACGCCGATGCTGTGCGCGGTGTGCATCAGCGCGGCCGATAGCCGGTCGTCGCGGTTGCGCTCCTCGCGATACTTGACGCCGAACTGCACGCCGAAATCGACGCCGAGCCCGACGAACAGCACCATGAACGCGACCGAAATCATGTTCAGCGCGCCGACCATCAACAGGCCGAGCGCGGCCGTGATCGCGAGGCCGACGAACAGCGTGATGAACACGGCCGCGATCATGCGGCCCGAGCGCAGCGCGAGCCACAGAATGATCAGCACGACGATGAAAGTGCCGATGCCGTTCAGCACGGCGCCGTCCTGCACCGACGCGAACTCCTCGTCTGCGAGCGGCTGTTCGCCGGTCAGGCGGATCGTCGCGCCGTAGCGCTCCTGAAGATGCAGCGACACCGCGGTCGCGCGAATTGCCCTCGATGCGCTTGCACCCGGCTCCAGCGCGTCGTAGTTGACGACCGGCTGCACGACCACGAACGAACGCGCCGGATCGGTGGCGGCGCTCTTATCGACGAGCGCGCGCCATGAAAACGCGGCGGGCTGGCCGGCCAGCACGCGATCGAGCGTGTTCGCGCTTTGCGCAAGCAGCCGGCTCATGTCGGAGAGTTTGACCTGGCCCAGTTGCAGCGGCAGCAGCAAGCTCGTGGTCAGCGTGCCGGCGAGACCGGTCAGGCTCGGATCATGCGCAAGCTGATTGACGAGCGGGCGCGACTGTACGAGTTGCGAGGTGGTGGACATCACCTCGTCGGTGGACGGAAACAGCAGGCCGTTGTGTTCGAAGAACGGGCCCCCGGAGGGTTGCGAGACCGACGTGAACTCTTTGGGATCGGCTCTGAGCGCGGCGGTCAGAGCGTTGGCCGCGGCGTCGGCGAATTCGGGCGCGCGCGCCTCGACCACCACCAGCATGGTGCCGCCGCGGTCGGGGAAGGCTGAGTCGATCGCATTCTGGGCTGCCGCCCATTGCTTGTCGGTCTCGACGAGACGGCTGATGTCCGTGTTGATCCTGAAGTTATGCGCGACGTATATGCCGCTCAGGACAGCGAGCACGATCGACAGCGCGATGATCCTGAGCGGATGACGCACCGAGTACGCGACGAGACGGACGATGTATGGCTTCAGCATGTAGGCGGACGTGGCCTTATCACGGGTGTTGTTTTTGACGAAGGTGCATAAGTATACAGAGCCCGGGCAAGCAAGCCCGACTTCGGTAGCAAGTACGACTCCTGACAGCTTCGCCAGGATGGGAACGTAATCCCCGCTATACTGGTCTACCCTCTTTAGCCGCGGGGCTGCGGCCCGCCGGCGCTACTTCTTTCGAGTCATGACAAGCGTATGAAACGATATCTGACTGCTTTTGTGGCTGCGGCCGTGGTATCCACGGCGGCGTTTGCGCAGAGCGCACCCGACGCGGTGGTAAAAAGTGCAGTCCAGGGCACGGTGACTGCAATGAAGGCTGACCCGCAGGCGCGCGGCGGCGACATGGCGAAGATCACCCAGGTCGTCCAGACGCACTTCCTGCCCGCCACCGACTTCCAGCGCACCACGCGTATCGCGGTCGGCAAGCCGTGGGCGACCGCGACGCCGGAACAGCAGAAGCAACTGTACGAGCAGTTTACGCTGCTGCTCACGCGTACCTACGCCGCATCGCTATCGCAATTGCGCGACCAGGAAGTGAAGTTCCAGTTTGCACCGGTCAGCGCGCCCGCCGGCGCGACCGACATCGTCGTGCAATCGCACGTAATCAGCACCGGCGGCGACGATGCGATCGACTACCGGCTCACCAAGGGCCCGTCGGGCTGGAAGATCTACGACATCAACATGATGGGCGCGTGGCTCATCCAGGTGTATCAGACGCAGTTCGCCGATCAGATCGCCAAAGGCGGCATCGACGGGCTGATCAAATTCCTGACCGAGCATAATGCGCGCGGCGCGTAAGCGGGTCGGTCGACAGAAGCGTTAGTCGCTAAAAGAAAAGCGCGGTGGCCTTGATTGGCCACTGCGCTTTTTTCATCCTTCATAGGCGGCGCCCGGCCGCCTCCTGTGGAACGCGTTAGTGCGTCGCCGTCGCGGTCTCCACCTTCTTGCCCTTGCCGGCGCGCGTGATTTCTTCGAGCTTGATCTCGACGTGACGCGAGAACACGTACTCGGCGGGACGCTGCTTGTCGAGCGGGATGTCCTGCGCGAACGCGCCCGTGGTCTTAGGACCGCGCATGCTGACCTTCAGCGCCTTCAGCGGATGCGCAACCGTGTCCATCACGGCCGTGGCTTCGAAACCACAGTGGACCATACAGTCGGCGCACTTCTCGTAGTTGCCGGTGCCGTACTTGTCCCAGTCCGTGGTTTCCATCAGTTCCTTGAAGGTCTTCACGTAGCCTTCGCCGACCAGGTAGCAAGGCTTTTGCCAGCCGAACACGGTACGCGCCGGGTTGCCCCACGGCGTGCATTCGTAGGTCTGGTTGCCCGCGAGGAAGTCGAGGAACATCGCCGACTGGCTGAACGACCAGTTCTTGCCGTTGTTGCCGCGCTTGAAGATTTCGCGGAACAGCTGCTTGGTCTTGTCGCGGTTCAGGAAGTGCTGCTGATCCGGCGCGCGCTCATACGCATAACCCGGCGACACCGTGATACCGTCGACGCCCATCGGGCCAAGCGTGTCGAAGAACTTCGCCACACGTTCCGGCTGCGCGTCGTTGAACAGCGTGCAGTTGATGTTCACGCGGAAGCCGCGGCGCTTCGCTTCGCGAATTGCGGCGACGGCCTTCTCGTAGACGCCTTCCTGCGACACCGAGTGATCGTGCGCTTCCTTGTCGCCGTCGAGGTGAACCGACCACACGAAGTACGGATTCGGCTCGTAGTCGTCCATCTTCTTTTCCATCAGCAGCGCGTTCGTGCACAGGTATACGAACTTCTTGCGCGCCATGATGCCCTTGACGATCTGCGGCATTTCCTTGTGCAGCAGCGGCTCGCCACCGGCGATCGACACGACCGGCGCGCCGCATTCGTCGACTGCCTGAAGGCATTCTTCGAGCGACAGACGCTGGTTCAGGATCGGATCCGGATAGTCGATCTTGCCGCAGCCATTGCAGGCGAGATTGCAGCGGAACAGCGGCTCCAGCATCAGGGCGAGCGGATAGCGTTTGTTGCCGGAGAGATGCTGGCGCATGATGTATGCGCCGACGCGGACTTTCTGTAGCAGCGGAATAGACAAGGCGTCCTCCTTAAACTTCGCGTGCAGCGAGTGGTTGCATCAGTTTCGATGGCAACTTGAATTCGACTTTTTCTTCACGGCCCGCCATCGTCGTGACATCGACGGGCCCCAATGCGCGCAGCGCATCGATTACGTTTTCGACCATTTCTTCGGGTGCCGACGCGCCGGCCGTGATGCCGACCGTGTGCACGTTAGCGAACCATTCCGGCTTCACTTCGGAGCCGTCGGCGACGAGGTAGCTCGCCACGCCACTCTCACTGCCGATTTCGCGCAACCGGTTCGAGTTCGAGCTGTTGGTTGCGCCGACCACCAGCAGCACGTCGACCTGTTTGCTCAGCTCGCGCACTGCAGCCTGGCGGTTCTGCGTTGCATAGCAGATGTCGCGCGTGTCGGGACCGACGATGTCGCTAAAGCGGCGCAGCAGCGCGTCGATGATGCCGCGCGTGTCGTCGACCGACAGCGTGGTTTGCGTCACGTAGGCGAGCGGCGCATCGACCGGCAACTGGAGCTTCGCGACCTCTGCCTCGCTCTGCACCAGCAGCACCGTGCCGGGAATCTGGCCGATCGTGCCTTCCACTTCGGGATGGCCGGCGTGGCCGATCAGGATCAGCGTGCGGCCGGCGGCCACGTACTGGCGACCCTGCACATGCACCTTGGTCACGAGCGGGCAGGTGGCATCGAGCACGTCGAGGCCGCGCGCTTCGGCATCGCGTTCGACGGTTTGCGCAACCCCATGCGCGCTGAATATCGCGACGGCACCTTGCGGCACTTCATCGAGCTCCTCGACGAAACGCGCGCCCTTCTGGCGCAGATTGTCGACCACATGACGGTTATGGACAATCTCGTGACGGACATACACGGGAGCGCCGTGTTGCTGTAACGCACGATCGACGATTTCGATCGCGCGGACAACGCCCGCACAAAAGCCGCGCGGCTGGGCAAGGATGACTCGCATAAGTTGGCGAACTCCGACTAACGCGGGTTTCGAAGAAGTCGTGAAACTGACTTTATCGCCGCGCTCATCTTGATTAGTTGACGTCTTGAGCCCCGGCGACCGGCCGGTACAGCAAAACCAAACGCGCATTCTAACGCTATCGGGGCCGCTTTGCTTTCTGGTGCGGCCCGTGTGTTGGGCGCTTGCCGCATCTGCCGGGCCTTGCGGAGGACCGGGGCTACGAGCGTTACCACGATGTAAGGAGCCAGCGCCAGATCGCCTCGTAACGCGCCCGGCCATGACCGCCCACTGCACCGTCACGGCGGAACCCTTAAACTACCGATCCTTGCTGCGCGGACATCGCGCTGTATTACAGAATGGTTTCGAGGCTCGCTGGATGGACGTCGATCAACACGAAAACTTTCCGATCGCGAGCGTGTTGCTGCCGAAGGCGCTACGCGCGCCTGTCGGTATTATCTATCAGGTCGTGCGCACCGCGGCCGATATCTCCGCCGAAGGTCAGTGGAACGCTGCCGAGCGGCACGCCCGTCTGGCCGATTTCCGCGCCGGGCTCGACGCGATCGCGCAACGGCGCGCAGCGCCCGTGCATGCGCTGCTGTTCGGCAAGCTGGCTGGCGTGATCGCGCAATACGAGCTGCCGCTCGAACCGTTCTACGATCTGCTCGACGGCTGCGCACAGGACATCGATACGAATCGCTATGCGGATCGCGCCGCGCTCGTCGACTATTGCCGCCGTTCGGCGCATCCGGTCGGGCATCTGCTGCTGCATCTGGTCGGCGCGGCGACGCCGGACAACCTCGCCGACGCCGACGCGATCTGCACGGCCTCGCAGCTGATCAGCTTCTGGCTCGACGTCGCTGCGGATTGGCAACGACAGCACGTATACCTGCCGCAAGCCGATCTGCTGCGCTTCGGCGTGACCGAGGCGCAGATTGCCGAGGGGGTCGTCGATGACGCGTGGCGCGCGCTGATGGCACACGAAATCGCGTTCGTGCGTGCCACGCTGATCAGCGGCGCGCCGCTCGCGCTGCGCACGCCGGGGCGGCTCGGCATCGAGCTGAGCGGCGCGGTGCATGCCGGACTGCGGTATCTCGAGCGCATCGAACGCGCGGACTACGATGTGTTCCGCAAGCGCCCGGTGCTCAATCTGTTCGACTGGTGCGTGGTGGCGGTACGCACCCTGACAATGCAACTATCCAGGCGCGTCGGCATGGCGGCGCGCTCAATCGAGGGAAATGCTTAATGGCGGCGGTCCTGTTCATTCTTTCGTGTGTTTCCCTGCTGATCTGGTGCGTGCTGCTGTTCGCGCGCGGCGGCTTCTGGCGTGCGCGTCCCGCCGCGCCGCTGACCATCGCGGCGCGCGAAGCATGGCCGGCCGTCGCGGCTGTCGTACCGGCGCGCAATGAAGTCGACGTGATCGCCGAGGCGGTGACGTCGCTGCTCAAGCAGGACTATCCGGGCGCGTTCCACGTGATCGTCGTCGACGATCACAGCACCGACGGCACCGCCGACGCCGCGCGGGCCGCCGCGCTGCAGCTGCAATGTCCGGAGCGCCTCACCGTGCTGGGCGCGAAGCCGTTGCCGCCGGGCTGGTCCGGCAAGGTGTGGGCGCAGTCGCAGGGCATCGAGGCGGTGCGCACGCTCGATTTGCCAGCCGAGTTCCTGCTGTTGACCGATGCCGACATCGGCCATCCCGCCGACGCGTTGACGCAGCTCGTCGCGCGCGCGGATGCCGAAAAGCGCGACCTCGTCTCGCTGATGGTCAGGCTACGCTGCGATTCGTTCTGGGAAAAGGCGCTGATTCCGGCCTTCGTGTTCTTCTTCGCGAAGCTGTATCCGTTCGCGTGGGTCAACAATCCGCGCAACCGTACCGCGGCCGCGGCGGGCGGCTGCATGCTGGTGCGCCGCGCGGCGCTCGAGGAGGCGGGCGGCATCGAGTCGATCCGCGCCGAGCTGATCGACGATTGCAGTCTCGCGGCGCGCATCAAGCATCGCGGCAGCGGGCGTCATCCGATCCGGCTCGACGTGGCGGCGAAGAGCGTGTCGCTGCGTCCGTACGATAGCTGGCGCGACATCTGGAACATGATCGCCCGTACCGCGTTCACGCAGTTGCGCTACTCGCCGCTGCTGCTCGCGGGCACGCTCGTCGGAATGGCGATCATCTATCTGTTGCCGCCGGTCGCGGCGTTGATTCTCGGGCCGCTCGGCTGGCCGGCCTGGATCGCGTGGGCCGCGATGTGCTGCGCGTATGCGCCGATGCTCGTCTATTACCGGCGCGCGCCACTGTGGGCGCCGTTTCTGCCGCTCGTGGCACTGTTCTATGTCGGCGCAACGTTCGCATCTGCGGTGCGTTACTGGCGTGGCAAGGGTGGACAGTGGAAGGCGCGCGTGCAGGCGCCGGTGCAGGAGAGGTGAATTCGTTTGGCGATGGCCAATGATGCTGCCGGCAGAATGCAGACGAAAAAAAAGCGGCTCCTGGCCGCTTTTTTTTTCGTCACGCGCTTCTCGTCACGCGTTCGTCAGCATCATGTACATCTGGATCACGACGTCCGGCGAGAACGTGAACGGCACCCAGCCGTGGCCGGTGTGGCGCATCACGAGCAAACGGTCGCCGCTCGACTGCTTCTGCACGGCCATCATCGGATTCTTCGTCGACACGAATTGCCAGCCCGGCGGGATGCCCTGCGGCTGCTCCGGCGTCATCGACGCGCGCGCGTTCGACAGTTCCTCGATCAGCCGGCTGATCTGCTCGGGGCGCAGCGCGACGGTCTGGTTGCCGATCGTCATCGTGATTTCGTCACGGGCGGGGCGGTTGATCTCGAGCGTCGGCTGCAATTGCGGGGCGGCCGGCTTATCGATCGCTGCGGCGGTTGCTGCGGGGCTCGCGGGCTGTTCCGCTGCCGCTTCCGCCGCTATGTCGTGCGCGGCGTGCTCCGCCGCCGCGGGCGATGCCGCCGCGTCAGCGTTTGTCTGGGGAGTGTTCTCGGCCTGCGTGGCCACGACAGCCTGAATGAGCTGATCGACGCCCATTTCCAGCGCGCCGAGCTGTTCGTGAAGATTCATGCGAGGTTTCTCAGGTAGGACCCGCGATTTTACCTGCTGCGCGCGGGCTTGGACCCGTCGCCGGCGCGGGACTTGTAACAAATTGCTTGCGGCTGTCGCTTACCGCTTCAGATACCCCGCCTGCCGGAACCATTCGAGCGCATCGGCGAGACCCTCGCGATATGGCCGCGCGCGATACCCCAGTTCACGTTCCGCCTTCGCCGACGTGAAATACATCTTGTTCTTCGACATCTTCAGTCCGTCGACGGTGACGAACGGTTCGCGCTTCGTGAACTTGGCGACCGCTTCCGCGCCCATCGCGAGCGGATACAAAGGCCAGCGCGGCAGGCTCAGTGTCGGTGCCTTGCGACCGGTCAACGCCGCGATGTCGGCCAACATCTGCTGCAGCGGCAAATTTTCGCCGCCGAGAATATAGCGCTCGCCGATCTTCCCGCGTTCGAGCGCAAGGAAGTGGCCGGCGGCGACATCGTCGACGTGCACGAGGTTCAGCCCGGTATCGACGAATGCGGGAATCTTGCCGAGCGCCGCCTCCAGAATGATGCGGCCGGTCGGCGTCGGCTTTACGTCGCGCGGGCCGATCGGCGTCGACGGATTGACGATCACCGCGGGCAGACCGTCCTCGGCGATCATGCGCTCGACAGCGCGCTCGGCGAGCACCTTGCTGCGCTTGTAGACGCCGATCGCCTGATCGGCGCGCAGCGGCGAGGTTTCGTCGGCGGACTGGCCGGAGCTCGTCACCTTCAGAGTCGCAACGCTGCTCGTGTATACGATGCGCTCGACGCCTTCCTTCAACGCCGCGCGCATCGTCGCCTCGGTGCCTTCGAGGTTCGCGCGTTCGATCTCGCCGGGGTCCGGTGCCCACAGCCGATAATCGGCGGCCACGTGCAGCAGATAGCGCACGCCGCGCAGCGCGTTGCGCATCGATGCTTCGTCGCGCATGTCGCCGACGACGATTTCCGCATCGAGCGATTCGACGTTCTTGCGCGGACTCGTCGCGCGCACCAGCACGCGTACACGAAAGCCCTTGCTTTGCGCGATGCGCGCCACCGACGAGCCGACGAAGCCGGACGCGCCGGTCACGAGCACGAGATCGCGATTCTGTTCGGTCATTCTGTTTCCATTTCCTGCGTGACGGTCGACGGATTGTACGTGGCGCGCGCGATGGATGGGTGTTGTCGAGCACGCTCGCCGGGACACGACTAGAATGCCGGCTTGAAAGACTGTCAGGCATTAAAAGGAGGTAGCGGCATGGCCCCGGATCTGGATGAGCGGATCGAAACGTATTACGCGCGGGTGCGCGGCACCGTGCAGGGCGTTGGCTTTCGCCTCGCGACGGTGCGCCAGGCGCACGCCCTCGGCATCAAGGGATGGGTCGCGAATCTCGACGACGGTTCGGTCGAGGCGATGTTGCAGGGACCGGCCAATCAGATCGACCGGATGCTGTCGTGGCTGCGTCACGGACTGCCGGCGGCGCGTGTGACCGAGGTGAGCGGCGAGGAGCGCGCGACCGACAAGCGGTACGAGCGCTTCGAGCAGCATTGAGTTCGAGCTACGGGGGTTAAAAAAAAGCGGCGCGCCGTCCAGAGGAGGGCGCGCCGCTTTTTCGTTGATGGCCTTTATCGGCGGTGATTCGCCGCGAGGTCAGCGCTTAGCGCGCCAACAGCAAACTCTCCGCGAATCCCCACTCATCCTCGATCCATTGATGGCTGCACACGAAGCCGGCGTCATCGGCAATCGCGGGCAATTCTTCCGCGCGATACTTGTGGCTGCTTTCGGTCCAGATCGTCTCACCTTCCTTCAGCGACACCGTCAGCTTTGCGGCGCGCACGTGAGCGGTGATATCGCGCTTTGCGCGCAGATGCATCTCGATGCTGCGCGCGTCCGGATTGAAGCGCGCCACGTGCTCGAACTCATCGAGCGGAAAGTCGCCGTCGAGTTCGCGGTTGATGCGCGCGAGCAGGTTCAGATTGAACGACGCGGTCACGCCGACCGCGTCGTCGTACGCGGCGATCAGCACGGGGGTCGGTTTGATCAGATCGGTGCCGAGCAGCAGCGCGTCGCCGGGCGCGAGCATGTTGCGGATGTCTCGCAGAAAACGCGTTGCCGCGAGCCGGCCGAAGTTGCCGATCGTGCTGCCGAGAAACAGCACGAGCAAGCGGTCGCCGGGTGCGCGCTGCCGGCTCACCTCGGCGAGACCGGCCAGATAGTCACGCTCATAACCGACGATCGAAATCCGCTCGATGTCGCCGAGTTCGCGCCGGCACAACTGCAAAGCACTGCGCGATATTTCAATCGGGCAGTAAGAAGTGGGGCGCTTTTTACACAGCGCCTCGAGAATGCGCCGCGTTTTGCGCCCGCTGCCGCTGCCGAGTTCGGCGACCGTCACGTCATGCGGCAAATGCTCGACGATATCGGCCGCGTGCTTCGTCAGCAGCCGTTCTTCGGCGCGCGTGACGCCGTATTCGGGCAATACGGTAATCACTTCAAAAAGTGCGGAGCCGACTTCGTCGTACAGATACTTCGACGGCAGCTCTTTTTGCGGCGTGTGGGTGAGGCCGGCGTATACGTCGGCGGCGAAGGCGCGGCGCAGTTCGGAAGGCGAGTTGCTAAGCGATAGGGCTGGCTGGGTCATGCTGGCTCCAGTAGTCACATTCGATGAGCGGGATTGCTGCCGGGTGGTGGCATGCGCGATGAAAAGCGGTTGACGCGTGCCGTGGGCGAGATGCGCGGACGTCGGTTGGTGACGGGCTCCGAGACTACGCTCGGAGTTGCATTCGCCGACCCGGCTCGTGGGTGCTGCTCGTTTCGTGCCACTGTGGCTGTCGTTGTCGCGGGCGACGGGGCCACAGCGTGCAAAACCTGGTAGCAAGATTCGCGCACGACGATGACGAACCGGAAATGAGTTCGCCGGCCGCGCACATGAAGTTATGTTCTAGTGCATTGACGGGCAATGCGCACGACTAATTGCAGCCGATTGACGAAAAAGCGCAGGCCCGTCGGCGACCAACCCGTCTAGAATGCCCGTTTTCTGACTTTTTTGCAGCGCCGCTTCAGAACAACAATGCAGGGTCGGCCGCTTTGCACCCATGCCCGCCTGCTCACGAGACATCATATTCATGACGACAACGAACGCCGCGAGCCTGCGTCGCGCGCCACAACGCCAAGCGTCACACCGATTCCGGACCGCGCAATGAACCCCAACGACTTCAGGCGCGGGATCGCATTGTCGGTCGGGGCGTCGGCGATGTTCGCATTGCTCTCCGCTTACGCGACGCTGCTGAAACCGCTTTCGGGCCTCGACATCTTCGCGTGGCGCATCGTATGGACCGTGCCCGGCGCGGTCCTGCTCGTCGCGGTGCGCAAGCGTCTGCCGATTCTGCGCGCGCTCGTTGTCCGAATGATGAAGCAGCCGAAGCTCGGGATCGCGATGAGCGTGGCCGCGGGCTTGCTCGGCGTGCAGCTATGGCTGTTTCTGTGGGCGCCGCTGCATGGGCGCATGCTCGAAGTGTCGCTCGGTTATTTCCTGCTGCCGCTCGTGATGGTGCTGGTCGGGCGCTTCCACTATCACGAGCGGCTCGACGCGTTGCAGTGGCTCGCGGTCGCCTGCGCTGCGGTTGGCGTCGCGCACGAGCTGTGGGTGACCGGCGCGTTTTCGTGGCCGACACTCGTCGTCGCGCTCGGCTATCCGCCTTATTTCATGCTGCGCCGCCAGATCAATCAGGATTCGCTCGCGATGTTCACCGTCGAAATGACCTTGCTGCTGCCGGTGGCGATCGTGTCCATTCTCGTCGGCGGTTCGCTGCAAGCGATCGCCGGACGCGCGGAAATGTGGTTTCTGCTGTTGCCGGGCCTCGGCGCGTTGAGCACGCTCGCGCTCGCTTCGTATCTGAAGGCGAGCCGCCTGTTGCCGGTCGCGTTGTTCGGCATCCTCGGCTACGTCGAGCCGGTGCTGCTCGTGTTCGTATCGATCACGCTGCTGCGCGAAACGCTGAGCGTCGCGCAACTCGCGACCTATGTGCCGATCTGGATCGCCGTTGCGCTGACCGCACTGCACAGCGTGCGCTTCGTTCGGTTTGCGTCGAGCTGAACGGCGACGCGCGCTCAGCGATGCGCTTCGGTCCGCTGTGGATTGATGCGAGTCGGGCCTACCTGCGCCTCTATCGCGTCGCGCAGTTCGGGACGCCAGCCGACCCCGAACAGCGCTTCGGCGAGCACGAATAGCGGGCCGATCAACAGGCCGATCACGTCGTCGACGAAGGCCGGCTTGCGATGTTCGTACGCGACGTGACCGACGAATTGGAACAACCAGCCGATCACGAAGAGTCCAATGCCGGTCGCGAGCCACACGAGCGTCGTTTGGGCGGCCAACCACTCGCCGAACCTCAGGCAGAGCGCCGAGATGCACGCCATCAGCACGCCGAGCGGCACGTCGAGCGCGAGGTAATAGACGGTCGCCGCGACGAACAACAGCCGCGCTGGCGACATCGTGACCGGGAACATCCCGGCACCGAACGACGGGCGGCTCAGCAACACCGCGAGCGCGAGCACGATCGTCGGAATGCCGACGAAGTGCGTGGCGATATTGCGCCGGTCGCGATGGTAGGCCGCGTATTGCGTCAGTTGCTGCGTCAGCGTTCTCATGAATGCCGCTCCTGTGTCAACGTCAGCATAATCGCGCGGAGCGGATTTTCAAACCATAGGGTAGCCGACGATCAGCGACTATCGCCCCCTGATGCTGTCCATGGTTCGTACTGTGCTCGTCGAGCGCGTTTAACGCGCACTCGGGTGACCGGCGCGACGTTTCAATGGGCCGATCGTCGCGGCGGGCAACGAGGTGAGCAGCATGTGCAGCGTGAAGTCGAGATCTTCGCGAGCGATGTCGAGTTGCACGCGGACTTCTCCGCGCACCGGCTCCGTGTTGATGACATAGACGCCGAGCGGCGAATGAAGCAGTGCGCGCAAGTGAGGCTGCGGCAGCGTCACGAGCAGAAGCGAACGCGCCGACGGAAAAGGAATGACGTTGCTGGGTTGAACCTGCTTGCTGGCAGGTTGCGCAGAGAGCGTGTCGAGCGATTGCGTGAGAGCCATGTGATGCGGCGTTCGTGTAACGCGAGGGTGAATTGGAACAATTCGAGAGTAATCGCCCGCGAGTAAAGACGGTGCAAAAATTCGCGCGTCTGTCGACAAAAAGATACGACACGGCATCGCGCGCGGAATAAAAAAAGGCGAGTCACAAGACTCGCCCTCCCTGAACGGCACGGTCCGGCTTCGATCAGCTTCTATTTGAACAGCACCTGCATGGCCGGTCAGCGCCGAAACCGATCACGTGTTATTGCGTTTTGGTCGTGTCGGCTTGTGCGCCGTCGGCTTTCGCCGGGGCAGTGCTGGCCTCTTTCGCACTCTCCGTTTTAGTCTTCGCGGCGCTCGTTTCGACGGCATGCTTGCTCGTGGACTTGTGGACCTTCTTCGTATGGGCGGAAGTCTTTTTCACGTGCTTTTGCGCGGCGGCTTCGGCGGGCGCTTTCGCTGCGGTCGCGCTGTCGTCCGTCGCGCCGGCTTGTACCGCGGTGCTTGCTTTCAGATTCGCGTGGCCGGCAGTCGGCAGCTGCGTGGCTTGCGCGGGTTGTGCGGGTTGTGCGGCGGACGGTGCGGCCGTTTGAGCAAATGCGGTCGACACGAGCAGTGCGGAAGCAACAGCGGCGAAAAGCGTCTTCATGATGTGACTCCTGGTTGAATCGGTGGATTCGTTTGTCGCGGCTGAATCATTTCAGCGCTGCCGGTTTAACGTAGGGCGGAATACAGGAGTTGACGCTGCGCTGGTGACAAAACGTAAGTAGTGCGTCAGCGCGGATACATGTTGCGGCTCAGAAAGTGAATCCACGGAAAGTCGCCACGCTCAATGAAGACGCGACCGGGGATTTGCCGAGCAATTGCGCTAAAGCTTCCGGCGAGACCGCTCGGCTAAACAGGAAACCCTGGGCCACCGTGCATCCGTGGCGGACCAGAAACTCGCGCTGGACCTCGAGCTCGACCCCTTCAGCGATCACATCGAAGCTCAGCGTTTCAGCAATCGCGATGATCGCAAGCGATAGCGCTTCGAGCTCCTTGTCTCTGCCGATCTCGCAAACGAAGGCGCGATCGATCTTGATGCGATCGACGCTAAAGCGTTTCAGATAGCTGAGGCTCGAATAGCCGGTGCCGAAGTCGTCGATGGCGATGGACACACCGAGTTCGCGCAGCTCGCGAAAAGCCCGCTGCGCTTCTTCGGCGTTGCGCATCAGCGTGCCCTCGGTGACTTCGAGTTCCAGCAGTTCGGCGGGCCAGTTGGCCTCCTCGAGTGCCGAGCGCACTACGCCGGGAAGGTCCGCCCGTTCGAGTTGAAGTGGCGAAACATTGACCGAGATGCGCACGGGCGGAAGCCCCGAGCGTACCCACGCGCTCGCCTGCAGGCACGCCTGCCGCAATACCCATGTGCCGATGCTCTGAATCAGACCGGTTTCTTCGGCAAGCGGAATGAAGACGGCCGGCGACACCTCACCGAGTTCGTCATCGTGCCAGCGCAACAGCGCCTCGGCACCGACGATGCATCCGGTTTTCATATCGATCTGCGGCTGATACGCGAGATACAACTCATTGGCTTTCGCCGCGCGCCGCAGTCGCGTCGTGAGCCGCAACTTCTCGGCGGCCGCCCGGCTCAGCTCCGGTTCGTAGAATTGATAGCCGTTTCGCCCGCGCGATTTCGCCACGTACAACGCGGCATCGGCATTGCGCGTGAGCAGTTCAGGCTGCGCGCCGTCTTGTGGAAACGTACTGACGCCGATGCTTGCTTCGAGATAAAGCTCGTGCTCGCCGATGCTATACGGCTCGCTCATCTCGTGAATCAGCGTCTCCAGCATTTCGGTGAGTTGCGTCGCGTCGGCCCGTTCCGCGACGATGACGAATTCATCGCCCCCGTAGCGCGCGACGAAATCCGTCGCGCGCAGCAGGCGCTGAAGCCTTCGCGCCACGGCTTGCAGCAGCAAATCGCCAACGCGGTGTCCGAGCGAATCGTTGACGTCCTTGAAACGGTCGAGATCGAGAAAAAGGACGGAAACGTTCTGGCCAGTCGCTTGCGCGCGCACCAGCGACTCCGAAAGGTGTTCGCCGAGCAGCACCCGGTTCGGCAGCTCGGTCAGGGCATCGTATCTGGCTTGATGTTCGAGGCTTTTGAGCGAGCGGCGCAGATGCGCTCCGATGCGGCCGTTCCAGTGAATCAGCGAAAGCAGCAGCAAGGCCGAAGCGACGCCGCAGCCCAACAGCACGCGCGTAAACCACTTCCCGTCGAGCGAGGATTTGCTGACGACTGAAGCGACCTTGGCATCGGCCGCGAGTCGTACGTCGACTACCCGTTCGAGGACGCTATAGAAATACGCGTCGATTTCCTCGAGTCTGGGGTCGCCCACTGCCACGCTGCCGGGATGCTCCGCGATCGTGCGCGCGAGACCGAAGCTCAGCTCGCTGAGTCTGCCGATCATGTCGTCCAGGTCCGACAGCCGCGATACGCATTCCTGATTCTCGCTGCAGCTCTCGCGCGCGTCGCGCGTCAACGCGAGCAGTTCCAGCATCGGAAAGGTATAGGCCGCGCGGTTGTAGAGCGGCACCGTGGCTATCGAGGTGTAGAGCGTCGCATGCTCATCGAGCATGGCATGCTGAACCTGGTCGAGGTCGTGGCGCAGCCGCCCGGAAGCCTGGATCGTCCGAAGCGAACTGTCCTGCTCGCTGCTCTGGCGGATTGCGAGGAAGGTACTCGTCGCAATGACAGCGAGGATGGCAAGCACGGCGATGACAGTACCGGCTTTGCGCGTTGCTTCCTGTCCCAAGGCGCTTCCTTTGCGTCAACCCAGCGCGGGCGAAAACCGGCCCGCCCGGATAGTGAATGTTCAGGTGGCTGCATGACTTGCCTTAGGGCGCTGGGGATCTACCCCGGTAATGGCGCGCTAGGGCTCTGCTTATCCGCCTATTGATCAGCAAATTCCACGCGGTTGCGTCCGCTTCGCTTGGCGCGGTACAGAGCCGCATCCGCGAGACCGTATGCGGTGTCGAAACAGGTTCCGACTGCGTTGATGCTGACGCCAAAGCTGGCCGTGATGCGGCGCTCGACCGGTGGAACGACCAGTGAGTCACCGATGGCTTCCCGCATGCGCTCGGCAAGAATGGCGCCACTGGCCGGTTCATGACCGGGCAGCAGCACGGTGAACTCCTCACCGCCCACTCGCCCGATGAAGCCTTGTTCCCCGACGATTCCGCGCAGACAGTCTACGACCCCCGAAATGACCGCGTCTCCAGTGGGGTGGCCGTAGTCGTCGTTGATCCGCTTGAATTCGTCGATGTCGAGGATGATCATCACCGCGCTGCTGGTGCGCAAAACCTTGGTGGTCCGCTCGATTACGGCGCTGCGGTTCAGTACGCCCGTCAACGCGTCGTGCGAGGCGCGATACGCCAACTGCTGGGCCAGCACCTGCATCTCGCGTTCGGCCCGGTCGCTGCGGCCGATCAGGCGCCGTGTTTCGCGCATCAGGCGCTGGAAGTGCTCGATCAGTTCGCCCAGCGACTGGCGATATTCCGCGGCATCCGCATCGATGATCGAATGCATTGCGCGGGCCTTTGCCAGCGCCGTGCTCTCGTTCTGGAACAGATCGGGTGCGCCGCCCGAGGACACGTCACGGGAAGAGGTCGAACGCACCTTATTTTCCCTGCTGCGCGATGGGACGATCGGTGAACTCGATCGAGCGGAAATCGGCCTTCAGTTCTTCGCCGAATTCGGCGATGGTCTCGTCTTCCTCGTCGCGATACCAGTTCATCGACACGCGGCTTCCCGATTCCGCCGCCTGATCGAGCGCGTCGAAGATGCTGAACAGCATCTTGGTGCTCGAGCTGTTGAAGTACGTTAGCGCGACGTCGATGGTGATTTCGGCCCCGGTGTTCGCGGCGAGGTACTTACGCATCTGGTCGATGATCGGCGCGTAAAAAGCGGCTGCGTTTTCCGGGTAGGACTCACCCTTGATCGACAACGCGTGTTGGTCGAAGCGAAAGTCGACTTCGGGCGACGTCGTCGTCGCGGGGATGTGTAGGTTTTCCATTGTTCTTGTGCCTTCCTGCTCAGATGATGGCCATGAGGCAAAACAGCGTGGTGCCGGGTTCGTCGGCACGCGGATGAAAAGCGAATTCGAGGGGCGCGCTCGCGTCGCGCGCCATCGTCAGGAAGCCGAGGCCGGCGCCCTTGCTGTCCTTCGGAGCGTCGGCACGCAATGTCACCCTGTACGCCTGCTTGATTTCTTCGAGCGACATGTTGCGCAGAGGCTCCAACCGGTTGCGCAGGCCCTCGACCTCGGCGGTCGCGATGGGATTGACGCAAAGCATCACATGATGCTCGCCGTGCCTGGAGATGCACACCGCGCCCTCGCGTATCGCGCCTGCCCGTTCGCCGCCGGGCTCCAGCGCGTTCGACGAGTAATGAACGATGTTCTGTGCCAGCTCGATAAAAGACGAGAAAAGTTTGCGGCGGGTAGGACCGCTGACGCCGGCGACTTCGAGTTGCAGTTTCACGACTTCGCCCATCGACGCGACGATGTTATGGGAGAAGTAGCCCTTGTGATAGAAGAGCACGTTGCGCCGCTGCGCGAGTTCGAAAAAAGCGCTGTCTTGTTCTAGTAGTTGAGACATTCTGGGAATTCACTAAATGCGGGCACAGAAAAGCGTGACGTCGTCACGGCGCGGTTGATTGCCTTGCCACTCCGCGAGCGCGAGCCGGACGCGCTCGCAAATCGTCGCTGGGGTTTCGGCGCGGTTATCGAGGATCAGGTCGAGCGCACGGCGCCGGCCGAAAGAAATGTTGCGCGGGCCGCCGATCTGATCGGCGAGGCCGTCGGTATAGACGAACAGCAGGCTGCCCGCCGTCACCGGAACCGAGCGCAAGCTCCACGCATAGTCGGCGCGACTGTCCACGTAGCCGACACCCATGCGGTCGGCGCTGATCGTTTCGAACGCCCCGGCATCGGGTGACAGGATGTGCAGCGCGATCCTCGCGCCAGCAAAATGCAGCACGCTCTCGGTGGCATCGAACCAGAAGAGTGCCGTGTCCAGGCCGTCGTTGGATTGGGTTCCTTCGTCGGCACCGTTCACTTGCCCCAGCAAGGCCTTGACGTTGCGATTGACGGCAGCCAGCAGCGCGGCGGGGTCGCGCGGACCGATCTGTTCGAGCGCCTTCGACAATGACGCCGAAGCAAGCAAGGTCATGAAGGCGCCGGGCACGCCATGTCCGGTGCAATCGGCAACGGCGCCGAACCAGCCGTTCGGAAAGGCCGCGAAATGATAGAAGTCGCCGCCGACCACGTCGCGAGGTTCCCAGACCATCGCCGCGTCGCGCAGCTTCATCGACAGCGTCTCGCTGGAAGCGCGCAACATGGCGCGCTGGATCACGCTGGCGTACTCGATACTCTGCATGATCTGGCGGTTCTTCTCCGCCTGCATTTCAGCGACCGCGCTGATCAGCTGCAAACCGCTGCCGAGACCTGAGAAGAGTCCGTCGCGCGTCACGATGAAACCATCGACCAGTGCTTTTTCTCCGGCCTCGACGGTCCTGAACGTCAGTGCCTCGATGCTCACGCCGGCATCGACGATGAGCGGGTCCTTGTCCATGAACGCGATGCAACTCTTCTTGTCGTAAAGCTCGCGATGGAACGGCTTGCTCATCTGCGACATGAAGATATCGCGATTGATCAGGCCGATGGGACGCTGGTGATTGATGACAGCGAGACTCTGCATGTCGCGGCGCGCCGAGAAGATCTCCATGACCACGGAGTTGGGATCTTCAACGTCTACGGATGGAACTTCCTGGCACAAGTCTCCGGCTGTGCGCGGATTCCCCTGTGCGGAAGAACGGCGAAACCTCGAGAACGCTGGATGCATGGCGACGCCAGTCGATGTATGAAGAAACCTCGCACGCTAAGGTTTCTCTATGTACTTTATGTGACAGAGCGGAGGCGCTCCGCCCGATTGGCGCGAGATTGGAAAACGCGTGGTCACGCAAAGGTTTGCGTGACCGACATCAGTAAAACTTGCGAGTTGCGAGGTTGCGCAAATGCAACGTCGACGGTCCAGTTATTCAAACGGATTCTGCACGACACCCGGCTTGGCATCTGGCTCGTCCTGCACCTTCGCCGGCAGATCCTTCTGCGCCTCCAGACTCGCGACGATCGCATCGAGCGCTTCCTTCAGTACGAGCGCCGCCTTCAATCCGCGTTGATCGCGCGTCAATTCGAGCGTGCCGTTCAGCACGACACGCGTCGTGCCGTTGCTGAGCGTGAGCGCATCGCCCTGAATGTTGAGCACATCGTCATCGTTCGAGTAGGGCTTAAACACCTTTTAGTCCTCCTGGCCGCTGGTCTTTCAGGTTATCCGGAATGCCCGGAAAGCGGATGCCCGACATCGCTTCGAGTTCGTGAATCGTGCGCATGTCGTAGCGGTTGGTCGCTACATTATCAACCACGACTGCGAATGCCAGTTGACGCGACGGCACATAGACGACCTTGTACAACTGGGTCGGCACGAACACGCGGGTCGGTCCGATCGTCTGCAATTGCTGACCGGTGAATAGCGGTCCGGTGACGACGTACGTGTCGTCGTAGGCGAGTGCGATCTTACGCACTGCGGTTTCGATGCGCGCCCACAATCGTTGGTTGTTCTGACGGTCTTGCGGCACGATGTTCGCGAGCGAGAACGATTGCGCCATCGCCTCATTGTTCCAGCGATTGCCCGCCGGACTCATATGACCGCGATCGAAGCCGCTGCGTTTGTAGTCGGCGAGTGTCGCGCCTTCGCCTTCGGGCAGACGCGCGTCTTCGAAGAACTTGTTGGTACGCACCATGTCCTTCGCTTCTTCGATGTGCTCGCGTGTCAGATGTTCGGCCGACCACAGCGGACCGTGCGTGATACCCGAATGCAGCACCGCGAAATCGCTATAACAAAGCATGCGCGTTTTGGGCGCCATCTTCTGGTTGGTGAGGACGGGCCATTGCGCATTCGGCGTGAAACTGGTGCAGGGGGGCGCCGCGCCCGCATGAGCGGCGACGGCGAGGAACAGACAGGCAAGCCACTTCTTCATGTGTCGGTGGTTCGATGAAAGGGGACGCAAGTATAGCGTCGCGGCCCGCATCGAGCGACCGCACCATGCGAATCAAAGAAAGGGGATGGGAAACAGAAGAGGCGGCGTGCGCCGCACAAAAAAGTGGGCCGCTTTGCAGCGACCCGAATGCGTGGACTTCCGACTCTACTCACGCAAGCTTAAGAAGGTCTTAAGGCTCGCGATATGGCGGTACGTTATGTTCGTTTGCGCACGAACAGATTTACGAGTTCGAGCAGTGCTCGCGCAACGAGCCGGAAGTTTCGACCGGAAAAGAGAAGCGCGGCGAAGCGCGCCAGAGATTAATTACCGAACACGCTGTTTTCAGCGCGAGTTTTTTGACGATCCACCGCCTGCAAACGCCAGAAGCCGCTAGTCGCCTTGCGGGTTCGCAGCGCGGTCCATGCTGCGGCGCCCTGTGCGGCGCTCACTCGTTCCTTGCGATCGACGTGCAGACCGCGCAACGTACAGAGCGGCGCGTCGGCGCTCGGTGCGCACAGCGTGGTCACGCCGTTCTCGTCGCGCAGCTCACCCCAAGGGGGCAAGTCGATCCCTTGATGCGCTTCTCTCGACCACCGATGTTCATCGGTATCGAGCCAGAGCACAGCGTAATCATGGCTTACGGTGGGATCGGAACCGTTGATCAGGATGGTCAGTCGCATAGCAGTTCCGTTCATAAATTGCGAAGGGCTTTATCAGTCTAGGCGGCGCGGCGCTTTATGCAAGACAAAGGCATGATTTGCGAATGGAAAAATAATTCTCCAAACCGTGGGGAAGGAACGGTGCATGCTCACCGCGGCGCGGCGGACGCGATATGCATGCTGTAACGACCACATGCACATCGCGAGCCGCGGCAAATCAACGCAGCCGACAGGCGTTCAAGCGAGATCGAGCGAAGCGGTCAGATCGCCGAGCGGCGCGAGTCCGTTGCTGGCGAATGCCTTGTCGCGCGCGACCACGCCATCGAGCGGAGCGAGTCCATGCACACGACTAATGAAACGCAGGATTGAGTTCGTGTCGTACACCGTGTGATCGACGTAACCCTTCTTCGCGAGCGGCGAGATCACCAGCGCGGGAACGCGCGAACCCGGCCCCCAGCGATCGCCGACCGGTGGCGCGACGTGGTCCCACCAACCGCCGTTCTCGTCGACGGTGACGATCACGACCGTGTTCTGCCATTGCGGGCCACGCTGAATATGCTCGATCAGCGTCGCGATGTGACGGTCGCCCGAGGCGACGTCGGCATAGCCCGCGTGCATGTTCAGGTCGCCCTGCGGTTTGTAGAACGTGACGGTCGGCAAACGTCCCGCGTCGATTTCGGCGATCAGGCGATTGGTCGACGCGTCGTTGCCCATCCCGCCGTCGCGCAGATAGCGGCGGCGCGCGGCCGTGCCCGGCGCGTAATTGGCGAAGTAGTTAAACGGCTGATGGTGATACTGAAAGTCGGGCATCGATCCCGTATCGCGATGATCGAGCGCGAATTGCCATGCGCCGCTGTACCACGCCCAGTCGATGCCCTTGGCCGTCAGCCGGTCGCCGATGGTTGCGTAGTTCTGCGGCGGCATAACGCGCGGGTCGGACGGATCAGCCAAGGCCGGGTCGCCGCCTTCGGCCGGACGCACGCTGCTCGGCTGATACGGCGGCGCCATCGTGTTGACTGCATAGCCGTCGGCGGTGAAAGCGCCGTCATTGACGAACTTTGGCGGACCGTCGAGCGCCGACGCAGGTGAATTGGGCGCGAGCTTCAAACGGGTGCCGGTCGGATCGTCGCCTTCCACGACCGACACCATCTTCCTGGCCGGGCTGTTGTGGATGTCCGGGTAGTACGGCGCTTGCGCCGAGATCAGGAAGATGTGGTTCAGCCACGAGCCGCCGAAAGCGGCCATGAAGAAGTTGTCGCACAGCGTGTACTGCTGCGCCAGATTCCAGAGACGCAGTGAGTCGGCGGAATTGCGGTAGTGCCCCATCACGAGGCCGCCCGAATCGCCCCACGCGGCGAACTGGTTGTTGCGCCCCGCGTTGATCTGCATCTGATTCTGATAGAAGCGATGGATCAGATCGCGGGTGATCACGCCGGTCGGCAACGGTGCGCCGTGAGCATCGACGATCTGGAACGGCCGGTTGCGCAGATGATCGAGATCTTTTTCGCCGATCATGTAGCGCTTGCCGTCGACTTCCTGCGCCTGCGGCACGAGCCCGCCCCAAATCGCAGGCAGCCGCGGCAACGGCGTCTTGCCATCGCGGTCGAGCTGGACGTACTGCTCGGCGGTGACCGCGTCGAGCGGATGCTGGACACCCGGGTAGTTGCCGTACAGGTTCGCGAAGCTGCGGTTCTCCGCGAAAATCACCACGATGTTCTTCACCTGATCGTGCAGCGCAGCGTCGAGCCGCAAGTCGGCGGCGCTGCGCGGCGGGCCGTTGCCCGCGAGTTCCTCGCCCGTTTTGCAGCCGGGCAGCGCGAGGCCGAGCCCGACTGCCGCGAGACCGGTCAGGACGCGCCGGCGTTCGGGATCGTCGGGGGCGTCGTTGGTGTTGTCGATTGAATCGGGGTTGTCCAGTTTCGGCGGCAGGTGAGGATCGTGGTCGGTCATCGGTGAGTTCCGAAGGAGACGTGACGGTCGCTTCGGCGCCGCTGCAGGCGGCGCGCGCGACACCGGTTATGGAACCGCCGAGGCCGGCAGGCCTCGCGGCTTTACGGCAGCCGACGCTTCACGCGCCAGCTGTGATGCGTGGCATCGACAGCCAATAGTAGCCAGTGCCGTGCGTCGATCGGATGACGCTTTTGCGTCGCGTAACGGTCGACGGTCAATTCGAGTTCGTCATGCGCGCGCCGATGACAAATGGCGTGCGCCCCGGAGCCATCCGCGAACTCGACGCGCGCCTCGGCGAGGTTCGGCGCGCCGGCCGGTTCGGGAAGATCGGCGATGCGCACCGCGCAGCCCGGATAAAGATGCGAGTCGGCAACCTGAATCTGGATCGCGTTGGGCATGGCGTGGCCTCCTACGCTTGGGCGGCGCGAGCGCGCGGCTGGGACACACCGCGCCGCTAGGACCGGATCAAAGCATAGCACCGCGTGGCCGAGTTGCCGCATGCTTCGCGCTATAGGCGGGACGCAAGCCGATGGGCCTGGATGAAGCGCTGTGCGTTAGAGCGTCTTGCGATAAACCACGAAGCCGGATTTGTCCGCGACCTTGTCGTAGAGCTGCATCGCGGTGTGATTCGTCTCGTGCGTCTGCCAGTAGACGCGTTGCGCGCCGTCGGCTTTTGCCCGCTCATAGACGGCCTCGATCAGCGCACGGCCGACACCCTTGCCGCGCTCGCTATCGAGCGTGTATAGGTCCTGCAGATAGCAGATCGGTCCCGCCATCGTCGTATGACGGTGATACAGAAAATGCACGATGCCCTGCAATTGGCCGGCGCGTTCGGCGACGAACGCATGCATCGGCTCGTAGCCATCGAAAAAGCGATTCCACGTGATCTGCGTGATCTCGCGCGGCAACGCGGTCTCGCCCGAGCGGCCATAAAACGCGTTGTAGGCGTTCCACAGCGGCAGCCATGCATCGAAATCGTCACGGGTGACGGCGCGAATCTGCAGCGGGGCGGACATGTGGGCGGCTCCTTTGGAAAGCTATGGAACCGCCAGCATAGAAAATTTGCGACGTGATTGTTAGCTCCACCATGATCGCCAAATCTGGAGCCACGACGCGTGCGACAGTGCGGTGAACCGATGCATCCCCGCCTACAGCGTGTCAGTGCTTGCGAGAATGCTTCTGGCGAAGCTCGTTGCGGACCTTCTTCGCGGCGAACAGCGGAACGTAGTCGAACACGCGCGCCTCGCTCCGGAATTCGGCGAGCGTATCGGCGTACATGCGGGACACCGTTTCGGTCGGCGTGTCGGTTTCTTCGGCGATGCTGCGGACTACTTCGTCTACATTCGGCTCAGGCTGCGACATGGGCGCTCTCCGGGTAGTGCGCGGCAGACTGGATGGACGCTACGCGCACGGCAGGAGTCCATTACAGGATGCGATTCGCGAGCACGCCAATTAAATCGTCCTATCGTTCGACCGGTTTCACAGAGATTTTCTTCTTGCGCTGCGGCAAGCGACCCTGCGGTGAGGGCGCGCGAAAAATCAACCGGTTCGGCGGTGGTGAATACCCGGGAAACGCGCAGGGATAAGCGAACAGCGTTTTTACTTCTCCATCTTCTGCGCCACATGCGCGATCCGGTCGCGCACGACGCCGATCGCCTGCTTCAGCGCGTAAACGTCCTGAAAGTAGCGGTACGGAATCCGAATCTGGCTAGCGTTCGCGTCGATGTTTTCAATCTCGTCCCTCCATTGCGCGATCTGCGCGCGAGACGGCTCGGCGTTCTTCCACACTTCGTCCTCCAGCGCCTTGATCGCGCGGTACCACACGAACAGGCGTTTCTTCATACGCGCTTCGAGCATGCGCGGCAGCGCCTGCGCGAGGCCGATCAGCAGCGCGAGGAACGGCACCAGAATCAGCAGCCGCCGTTCGATCAGACTCGCGAGCCAGAACGGCAGGTAGCGATACAGAAACGGCCGGCCCGATTTGAAGTAGCGCACGCTTTCGTCAGAGATCGGGAATTCTTCGGTGTTCAGATTCGGAAACGTGCCGAGGGGCGTGAAGTAGTCCTCGCCGCCGTGCACCGTGCGCGCCGCGTCGAGCAGCAGATAGACGAGCGCCGGATGCAGCGCGTCCTTCGACACCAGCAGCGCCGTCGCCGCGAGCAGCGTGACGTCGCTGCGCGGCAGATCGTCGGCGACGCTCGTCGAGGCGCGCGGTAATACGATCTTCGAAAGCGACGGGAATTTTTGCGCCAGTGCATCGGCCTGCGCGAAGCTCATCAGCTTCAGGTTGCTGGTCAGCAGCGTGTGCTGCATGTCGGCGTCGGGCCGGCCGATGAAGAACGCCGCGTCGATCTGACCGCTTTCCAGCCCTTCGTATGCGGCGTTCGCGTCCATCTGCAGCAGCGTCGAGTTCTGACTCGTGACGCCGCTGTAGCCGAGCAGCACCTGCGAGACGTTGAGCAGCCCGCTGCCCGGCACGCCGATCGAAATGCGCTTGCCGCGCAGTTGCGACAGCCGGTCGATCGTCGCGTCGCCGCGATAGAACACCCAGATCGGCTCGTACGACACGGCGGCGATGGTTTGCAGATTGTCCGTGTCTTTCGGACTGGTCGTGCCCGACTGGATGAAGCCGACCTGATAGGCGCTGTCCGGGTCCGCGAGGCGCTGGTAGTTTTCGACCGAACCCGACGAACTGCGGATGTCGAGCTTGATGCCTTCACGCTTGAGCAGCGGCGCGTAGCGATCGGCAAAGCCGCGGTAAATGCCGCCGTCCGCGCCGGAGGTGATGACGATCGTGCGCTGGAACGCGGGCTCGAGAATCAACGCGAGCATCCAGCCGAGCGCGGCGACGAGCACGATCGAGCCGATGATCAGAAGACGCCGGCGCCGCCGTGTCATCGGGGTTCTCGGGCTGCGGTACGGCGCAGGGTCTGGTCTCGGCATCGTTACCCGGGTTGGTCAGGTCCGGCCTTGGTGAGTCAAGGAGTGGGATCGGGGTTTGGTTCCTGAACTTTACGATATCGGGGAGTTTTATTCGATAGCCAGTGATGTGCAGTGAAAACAGGCGGGGTCTGTTTACAGACTCTGGCGACCGCGATATTCGTGCTACAGATTCCGGTCGTACAGGCCATTCCGGCGTACGAACACGCGCGTTGTTTGTTCAGTCAGAGGGAGTTGCGGTGTCGGAGGCTCAAGGTCGTCAGTATCAAGTGTTGAGTTAATGTGATGCAAACTTTGCCGTGTGCCAACGGCATCTAGGCAGCAACCGCAGCGACTATAAGCCGGGTCGCCATTTTGCGGTTATCCCAGTCCATTTAACGAGAGGTGCAGTGAACCGCAAAGGGTTTGCTGGTGGCTTCACAGGTCCGAGCACCAACAGCATGAATCACAAGAGTGCTGTTAGTGCCGTGGTAGCGGCATACCAGATAGGGGTCGACGCCCGTTAAATCTCATTCCCGGCCTCAGGAATAAGGTCCGCCGCCTATTCTGGAGGGCCATCGAACAGGGATGCGTTATCCAGAACATGATGTTGCCCTCCCGCAGAAAGAACGCTTGGGCATTCGAACCGGACCCGTGTTGGCGACGCACCCGCGGCGCTCTTTGCCACGAGGCAAACTGCCAGGAAGAGCGCCTTATTCGACAACATAATATCGGATTAACAGGCGTTCCATGGCCGCGACGGAAATGGATAGTACGCCGATGCGGAGGTTGTTTGGTATGTCCATTCCACTGGTCAATTACAGTGATTCCATCCAGTGTTTGCCCGAGATAAATTGCCGCGTGGCTGGTTCCGTTCGTGTGATTTCCATAGCGTCCATTGCTGTCGAATTTAGCTATTACGGTTCCTTTGGCGATGAGGACATTGCCTTGGACCCGGTCTCCCCTTTTCCATAAGGAAGACCGCGAAATACTCACAACAGCATGAACGCGTGTAACGCACTCGCCATTCCCGATCAGATGCGCTTGGTTGCTAGCGAGCAAGAAACAGCCTCCCGATCAATGTGTCGCAATATGTCGAGTAGCTCGACCTCGAGTCACCCGCTCCGCAGCACTACACAACCATCCCCACCTCACCCCCCAACTCCCGCGCAATAAACTCGACAAACGCGCGAATCCGATTCGACATCTGATGCCGTGGTGAATACACCGCGAAGATATCCGCATTCGGCGTGTCGTGATCGGGCAGCAACTGAACCAGCGACCCCTCCGCCAGATACTGCCGGATGTCCCATTCCGCGCGCAGCAGAATGCCGTGTCCTTCGAGCGCCCATTTGACGGCGATCTCGCCGTCGTTGGTGGTCAGCGTTCCCTTGATGCGCACCGCCTCGGTCTTGCGCGCGGCGCCGCGCCCAGAAGTCAGCCGCCACACGCCATACGCTTCGTCGCCTTGCCGAATGCCGATGCAGTTGTGGCGCGTCAGATCGTGCGCCGTGAGAGGCGTACCGTGCGCCGCGAGATACGACGGCGCCGCGCACAGCAGACGCCGGTTCGGCGCAAGCCGGCGTGCGACCACGCGCGTATCGGGCGGCTCGCCGAAGCGGATGCAGACGTCGAAGCTGTCGTCGGTGAGCGGCGGGGGCGTGACCGACAACTGCAGTTGAACCGACACCTGCGGATACCGCGCGACGAAGCGCGAAATCGCCGGCCCGATATGGCTGCGCCCGAAGCCGAGCGTCGCGTTCACGCGCAGCAAACCCTTAGGTGTCTTCTTCGCCGAGCCGAGCAATTCGGCCAGCTCGTCGAGCTCGTCGAGAATCCGCCGCGCGCGTTCGAGGTATAGCTCGCCTTCGGGCGTCAGCATCATGCGGCGCGTCGTGCGGTTCACTAGCGCAACGCCCGCGCGCTGCTCCATCTGCGTGAGGCGCTTGCTGACCGCGGCCGCGGTCAGCCCCAGCTCGCGCGCGGCCGCGCTGAGACTGCCGCTCGCGGCGAGCGTCGAGAAAAAGCTCAGATCCGCTGGCTGCACGGTGTCGCGCATCGTCTTTTCCACGCCTTCGCATTTGTGAATGCAAGTTAAAGATGCTTTGAGTTTAGCACCGGTTTTTACCCGTGCGAGCGCGCTAGAGTCCACTCACGCCATTCACCAAGCACAGGACGCAGACATGAAGACCTATCGCATCGCAACCATTCCCGGCGACGGCATCGGCAAGGAGGTCGTGCCGGCCGGCGCACAGGTGCTCGAAGCGCTCGCGAAAACCACCCGCGCCTTCACGTTCGAGTTCGAGAACTTCGACTGGGGCGGCGACTACTATCGCCAGCACGGTGTGATGATGCCGGGCAACGGGCTCGACGCGATCCGTAACAAGGATGCGATCCTGTTCGGCTCGGCGGGCGACAAGGACATTCCCGACCACATCACGCTATGGGGTCTGCGTCTGAAGATCTGCCAGGGCTTCGATCAATACGCGAACGTGCGCCCGACGCGCATCCTGCCCGGCATCGACGCGCCGCTGAAGTACTGCAAGCCCGAGGACCTGAACTGGGTCATCGTTCGCGAAAACTCCGAGGGAGAATATTCGGGCGTCGGCGGCCGCGTGCATCAGGGCCATCCGATCGAAGCCGCGACCGACGTGTCGATCATGACGCGCGCCGGCGTCGAGCGCATCATGCGCTTCGCGTTCCGCCTCGCGCAGTCGCGTCCGCGCAAGCTGTTGACCGTGATCACGAAGAGCAACGCGCAGCGTCATGCGATGGTGATGTGGGACGAGATCGCGCTCGAAATCTCGAAGGAGTTTCCGGACGTCACGTGGGATAAGGAACTCGTCGATGCGGCGACCGCGCGCATGGTCAATCGTCCCGCCACGCTCGACACGATCGTCGCCACCAATCTGCACGCCGATATTCTCAGCGACCTCGCAGCCGCGCTCGCGGGCAGCCTCGGCATCGCGCCGACCGGCAACATCGATCCGGAGCGCCGCTATCCGTCGATGTTCGAGCCGATCCACGGCTCCGCGTTCGACATCATGGGCAAGGGGCTCGCGAATCCGGTCGGCACGTTCTGGTCGGTCGTGATGCTGCTCGAACACCTCGGCGAATTCGACGCGGCCACGCGCGTAATGCAGGCCGTCGAAGCGGTCACCGCGAACAAGTCGCTGCATACCCGCGACCTCGGCGGCACGGCTACGACCGCGCAGGTCACGGCGGCCGTATGCGCGTTCATCGAGCAGGCGGCGACGCCCGCGGCGAACGCGGCTTGAGCGGTGACTTCGCTTGAATTGACCAGTACCGAGCGGGAACCGCGCGCAACCCAGGCGCGCGGTCTACGCCCCGGCCACCACGTGGCCGGCACCCAACCTTGACTCGACTAGCTCGGCCCAACGTCGGCCGGCGCGAGGCTCGCGCGCGGTCCACTGCCGCGCGCAGAAGGAGGAGACAATGACTTCGGAACTCGAAAGCCGGGTGTCCCGCAAGCTGATGCTGCGGATCATCCCGTTCGTCATGCTGTTGTACTTCGTGAGCTTTCTCGATCGCGTGAATGTGGGCTTCGCCGCGTTGTCGATGAACAAGGCGATCGGCCTTTCGCCGACCGCGTTCGGACTCGGCGGCGGCCTCTTCTTTATCGGCTATTTTCTGTTCGAAGTGCCGTCGAACCTGATCCTGCACAAGGTCGGCGCGCGCCGCTGGATTGCTCGTGTGATGGTGTCGTGGGGGCTCGTGTCGCTCGCGTCGGCGTTCGTCGTCGGGCCGAACAGCTTCTACGCGCTGCGCTTCATTCTCGGCGTCGCCGAAGCGGGCTTCTTTCCCGGCATCATCCTGTATCTGAGCCTGTGGTTTCCGACCCGGCAGCGTGCGGTCGCGGCGGCGTGGTTCATGGCCGCCGCGCCGATTTCGACCGCGATCGGCTCGCCGATTTCCGGC
Source organism: Paraburkholderia sp. BR14320 (assembly GCF_040948665.1). Taxonomy (NCBI): domain Bacteria; kingdom Pseudomonadati; phylum Pseudomonadota; class Betaproteobacteria; order Burkholderiales; family Burkholderiaceae; genus Paraburkholderia; species Paraburkholderia sp. BR14320. The sequence continues at coordinate 68,708 of NZ_JBFPKG010000009.1, read as the reverse complement.
GCGATCATGAAACTGCCGCCGATCGCCGGACTCGCCGACTGGCAGATGCTCTACATACTCGAAGCCTTGCCGGCGATCATCCTCGGCTTCTGCGTGCTCAAGTATCTGACCGACAAGCCCGCGCAAGCCGAATGGCTGCAGCCCGAAGAGCGCGACTGGCTGATCGCGAAACTGAAGCTCGAAGCCGACGCGCGACACGCGCAGGCAGGCCACACGGCCGGCGCGCTCACCGCGTTGCGCGATCCGCGCGTGCTCGCGCTCGCGCTGATCTACTTCGGCACCTCGGCGGGACTGTATACGCTCGGCTTGTGGGCGCCGCTGATCATCCGCCAATATGGTTTCGGCACGTTCGAAACCGGGCTGCTTGCCGGTGTGCCGAGCGTGCTCGCGGTGATCGCGATGGTGCTATGGGCGAAGCACTCGGATCGTACCGACGAACGTACATGGCACGTCGTGATTCCGTGCGCGCTTGCGTGCGTAGGCTTCGTGTTCGCCGGCAATGCGAGCACGGCGTTGATGATCGTGCTTGCGCTCGTCGTCGTGAACGTCGGCATCAGCGCCGCGAAGGCGCCACTGTGGGCGATGCCGAGTATGTTCCTGTCGGGCGCCGGGGCGGCGGCGGGGATTGCGATGATCAACTCGATCGGCAACCTCGGCGGCTTCGTCGGGCCGTTTGCGATCGGCTGGCTCAAGAACGTGACGGGTGGCTATACGGCGGGGCTCTATGTGGTCGGCGCGACGTTGGCGGTGTCGGCGGTCGTGACGCTGATGCTAAGCCGCCAGACCAGGCATGCGCCGGTCGCGGTGGGCGAGCGGCAAGGGCACTGAGCGAAGCATCGACGAAGCGCGCGTGCCGCCGGTTGAAAAGCCGGCGGCACGCTTGAATCCATCCGGTCCTCGGTACCCGGCTACCGGAAGCCGTAGACCAGAACCTTCTTCCCTTCGAACGCCTCCTGCACCCCTTGCACGCAATCCATCGAACAGCTGAAGCCGTCCGGGGCCGACGCGGCTGACGGGATGCTCGCCCGATAGACGACGGATTCGACCTGGGTCCCGTCCGAAGTGACCACGATGTTCAGATCGGTCTCGACGCCGGCAGGCACGGCTCCTCCCGCGATATAGACGATCGACATCGTGCCGGTGCAATCGGCATTCACCTTATAAGTGCCTTTCTGAAACGGATTGAAGGTGGTCTGCCCGCCTTTCGGCACGCCGTTGATGCTGCCGAAATCGGTGCGGGTGAATTTGCCGTTGCCGTCGAATGTCACGAGGGCGACGTCATCGAGGATCGACTGGGTCGCGAACGGATGCAGCACGTTGTTCGAATCCAGCAAGCCGAGGATGACTCCGTGACCGATGAACCCATAGGGTCCTCTTAGCGTCGCGTTCGAGCAAAGCCCGCCACCGCCACGATTGTCACCACCGGCCTGCGCGGTGCCGCTCAGCGAGAGAAGTACAACGGCCATAGCTGACCAAATGCTCAAATGCCGGGTGTTCATCGTCATCTCCTTGTCAACGACGAATCGGACGCGTGAAATCCTGGCGTGCAAGGGCCTACGAGCGGCCTGGATCACAGGCGCCTGATTGAATCAAACAAAAATAGTCGATTAACAAATGGCCGCAGTAATGCGTGGTCGCTGTCGTTTGAAGGGACCAGGTGTGGGCCAAAGTAGTGAACTGCGAAAGGCTTTCACCAAGCAGTCGTGATTCGCTCGGCGTCGGCGGGTACGTGCGGAAGGGATGCACGAAAGTCCGCGCAATGGTGACTTCGTGGGTCGGCCATGCTCTAAAGTCGCATAGCGAAAACCAGTGTAATCCACGCTATTTGCGGCGACCTGATGAATATCGGACAAAAGGAAGGCACAATCAGATCGCTCGCTGCGAAACGCGATGACGCCACGTGCCGTCTATGCTGAAGAGCGTGATGACTTGCACCGTGATTCACGACATGCGGAGGTGAGATGGCAACGCACGATTCGTCGCAGGCGCTCGATCCCGCGGACTATATCGCTCACCATCTGCAGAACTTTTCGACGACGTCGTCGGCTTCGGGTGCGGCCTCGATGGAACACGGTGTGGGCGCCTTCATTTGGAGCCCTCATGCGCTGGTTTTCGCTGCGGTGCTGTTCGTCGTGCTGGTGTGCTTTGCGGCGCTGAGGGATAGAGGCGCAATGTTCAGCGTCGGGCGCGCGATCGGTTTCGGGCGTCGTCTGTATGTGTGGTGGTCGTGCGCCTGGCGTCAGGGGCTCGCGAGTACGCTGCTTTTCATCGTCGCCGTGGTGGCGTTTCACTTTCTGATGCCGCGCACGGCGGTGCCGCTGATGCAATTTTCCGAGCACGTGATTCCGTCTGAAGTCGCGAAGAGTTCACCGGCATGGTCGACGGTGATTGCGGCGATGCCGGCGATCGTCGCGCTTGCGATCTACCTGCTGGTGAGTCTGCCGATCGCCGGATACATGGTGCGCAGCGGCCTGGCCGCGCATGCTTTCGCCGGCTCGGAGCGTTTCGGCTTCTGGCGCGCGGTGTCGCTCGGGCTCACCACGTATCTCTGGTCGGTGCCTGGAAGCGTCGCGATTGCCGATGTCGGAATTTCATCGCCCGGTCATGCCGCGGATGCGCTGCGCGCGATTCTTGTCGTGGCGTGGGGGATGTATATCGTTTTGCCGAGGCAGGTGAAAAGGGTAGAAAGGTTTGCGGCGGGGTGAATATCCTCGAAGCGATTCGATGGTGCATGCGCGACGGCCCGCTCGAAGCGGGCCGTCGCGCATTGCCGCCGCCCACATGGGCAGCGCTCGCCCCACCTCAATGATGCGCGTAGACCGTGGCGAGGCCGGCAACGTCCTGTTGCTGTGACAGAGCCGGGACCTTGACCGCGCCGGCTCCGGCCGCCGACGACCCGTTCGCCGCCCCGCCATATGCCGACGCCGCCGCGCCGTTCAGCGCGCTCACGCGCGCCTCGGCGGCCTGGATATCCTGCGGATAGGTGTTGTAATCCGCGGCCGGGTTGTAACCTGCCTTTTCGAGTTGGACCAGTTCCGCGCGAACCTGGGCACGCGTAAGCGGCGCGTTGGACTGCGCGAACGAAACGACGGGGACAGCGACAACAGCGGCAACGACCAGCGACTTGATGAGTTTCATGGTATCCACCTGAGAGCAATTGAGTTGGTTCAGACCACGGTTGCGTGGCACGAGCGTCCAGTCACGTCGACGTCCGCTTTGCTTTGCGGCACCGCCGACTGGCATGGACGTATTTGAACCCCCTCATGTATCCCGCCTGTTTCCGCGAACCCCGACTTTTGCAACCGTGTATGTCGGGTTGCCCGGTGGATACACAACGATACGAAACTCGTCGAAATCACCGTGCACCATTACTGGCCGCGCGCTCGGCACTACCGCGCAGCTCCCCCAACGACGCGCCGTTCGGCCGCAGCCGCAGGCGCGGATCAAGCCGCTGCCACGGCAGATCGGCGGGGTCGGCGGCCATCGGGCCGGGCGCTTTCGCCACCAGATGGGCGGCGGCAATCGCGTCGAAGTCGGCGCGATAGTGAACCGAACTCTTGTTGACGAGAATCTTCATCCGTTCGGGTTCGATGCCGGCCGCGCGATAGAGATTGCGGTCGAAGATCTGCATCTTGACCGAGCTGACCGCAATCCTGACGCCGTCGATGCGCAGGCACGCCACCGGCCCGATATCGGTCCACATGCCGTTCATCATCGGCCCATCGAAGCGCACCCGCCCGTGGGAGAGGTGCTCGACAACGAAGCGCCCGGCGAGCGGCGCGTCCCCAGGCACGCCGGAGCCGCCCCCGAGTTCTAGCTTGATCGTCGCGCCGAGCCCCGCTTCGTGCGCCTTCGCCGCCGCTCGCGGATCCCAGATCAGGCCGACGGCGGCATCGCTCGCACCGTGACGCAGCAGCGCGCGCACGAGACCCATCGTGTTCGAATCGCCGCCCACGCCCGGGTTGTCCTGCGTATCGGCGATCACGACCGGTCCAGTCGCATGTTCGGCAAGCCGCATCGCTTCGCGCACGGCGGCGTCCGGGTCGAGGAAGCGCACTTCCCAGTCGCGCTCCTGCGCGACGATGGTCGAGGCCAGCGCATCGACGGCGGCGGTCACGGCGGCCTCGTCGAAGCCGTAGCCCCAGACCGCCGCGCCACATTCGGGGAAATCGGACGCCGGAAATCCTGGCGCGAACGACAGCGAGACGACGCCGTCGCGTTCCAGTGCCGCGAGACGATCGTACGTGCCGCGTGCCGGTTCGGCGAGCGTGCACATACCGTTGACTGGGATCAGGAACGGAATGCGGCGCACCGCGCGCTTGAGGCCACGCTCCGGCTCTGTTGCGAGGCGCATCAGGATTTGCGCGGCGCGAGCGCCGGTGTCGGCCATGTCGACATGGGGATAGGTGCGATACGCGACCATCGCATCCGCGTGCGTGAACATCTGCTCGGTCACGTTGGCGTGCAGATCGAGCGAGACCACCAGCGGGATTTCGCGGCCGACGATCGCCCGCACGCGCGCGAGCAGTTCGCCTTCGCCGTCGTCGAGATGCTCGGTGACCATCGCGCCGTGCAGGTCGAGATAGATGGCGTCGAAACCGCCGCGCTGCACGGCCTCGAGGATTTCACGTGCGATGCGCTCGTAGGCATCTTCTGTCACGTGCGCGGAGGCGCTCGCGCCTGCCCAGATCACCGGCACGAGCGTATGGCCCGCCGCTTCCACCGCCTGAATGAAGCCGCCAGCGGGGACGTTCACGTCACGCAGCGCGAGCACGCCGGAGCCGCGCGCGAGCGGCGGAAAGCCCTCGCCCTGAACGAAGCTCTGCCAGCTTGCCTTGGTCGGGGCGAACGTGTTGGTTTCGTGCTGGAAGCCTGCGATGAGAATCTTCATTTCCCGTTAACTCGTTGATAAAGGATGGCTAATCGAATGGTTCCGTGGCGCGCCTTGAAAGCGCGGCACAAGGTCAGGGCTTCGTGGCAGCGAGCCGGAGCGGGAGGATCAGCAGCGCGGCAAGCAGCGACACGCCAGCCATTGCCAGCAGCGCAGGTTGCAGGCTGCCGGCCGCCGTCTTGATCCAGCCGATGGCCGCGGGCCCCCAGAAGCCGCCAGAAAGTCCGATGGTGTTGATGAGTGCGATGCCGCCCGCGGCGGCAGGCCCCTTGACGTACTCGGGCGGAATCGCCCAGAAGACCGTGTAGGCCATCCACAGCGCCATCGTCACGAGCGTGAGCAGCGTCAGCGTGAGCGCGAGATGATTGCCCGCGGCCGCGCAGGCGGCCAGCAGCAACGCGGCGGCGGCCGCAGGCGCCGCGCAATGCAGGCGCCGCTCGCCGAGCCGGTCCGAACGCGAGCCCATATAGAGCATGCCCACCGCCGCGGCAACGTACGGAATCGACGTGTACCAGCCGAGCGTGATCAGGTCGCTCACGCCCTGAGCCTTCAGGATGGCGGGCAGCCAGAAGCTGATCGCATAGATCGAGGCAATGATGCAGAAGTAGGCGAACGCCAGCACATAGACCTTGCGATCGCGCAGCACGTGTCGAAATGAAGTGCCATGAGCCTGCGCCACGCCGACTTCGGCTTCCAGCTGACGCTTGTCGGCGTCGCTGAGCCACGAGGCGTCGGCCGGGCGGTCAGGCAGATAGAGGAAGGTCGCGATGCCGAGCACGATGCACGGCAAGCCTTCGACGAGAAACATCCATTGCCAGCCGGCGAGCCCGGCCTTACCTGCGAGCGTGCTCATGATCGCCGCCGAAACCGGGCCGCCGACAATCCCGCCGATCGGCCCGGCCAGAAACACCATCGCAATCGCGCGCGCCATGCGCGACGGCCCGTACCAGCGTGACAGATAGAAGATCATGCCCGGCGCGAAGCCGGCCTCGAACACGCCAAGCAGGAAGCGCATCGCGTAGAACGCCGGCACGCTGCGCACGAACAGCATGCAGGCCGATGTGATGCCCCAGAGAACGAGAATGCGGCCGAAAGTCTTGCGCGCGCCAATGCGCGGCAGCAGCAGATTGCTCGGCAGCTCGAACAGCACATAGCCGATGAAGAAGATGCCCGCGCCCACACCGTAAGCGGCATCGGAGAAGCCGAGATCGGTCTGCATCTGCAGCTTCGCGAAGCCGACGTTCACGCGATCGAGGTAAGCAAACAGATAGCAGATGAGAAGAAACGGCAGCAAACGCGCGTTGATCTTGCTGTAGAGCGCCGAAGCGTCGCCGCTTCGCGCGGTGGGAAGAATGGCCGCCATGTCTGTCTCCGAATGTGTGTCGACCGGGGGCAGCGCTTTGGCGCCTGCTCTGGTCGCATGCAATAGATGTGATGCGCATCGTGCGCAACACCATCCTGACCAGGGCAATCCTTGCTAGCAATAGCAACAAAGTTCACATATCGTTCCTCCCAGGGCAACGAAGCTATAGGCAAACGGGGGTGCGATGCGCGAAATCAATCAGCAGCGGCTGCGCTATTTCCACGAGGTGCTCGGGCACGGCACGATCCGCGGCGCCGCGGACAGCCTCAACACGTCGCCCTCGGTGATCACGCGGCAGATCAAGCTGCTCGAAGACGAACTGGGCGTGCAGCTGTTCGAGCGCCAGGCGCGCGGCGTCCGGCCCACCGAGGCGGCGGCGCATCTGCTGGAGTTCTGGCGCGGCTATCGCGCGCAGCAGGAGAAGTTCGAGGATCAGCTGCACGCGTTGCGCGGCTTGCAGCAAGGCCGCGTCGATCTGGCCGTCAGCGAGGGTTACGTGGATGCGCTGATTGCCGAGGTCATCACGCCGTTCTGTGTGCAATACCCGAAGGTCGATATCGGCCTGACCGTGCTGCCGGTCGACGACGTGCTCGACGCAGTTGCGGAAAGCCGCGCGCATATCGGGCTCGCGTTCAATCCGCCGCCGCATCCGCGCGTCGAATATCGCGCGAGTTCCGCCCAGCCCGTGGTGTTGCTGGTGCGCCGCGACCATCCGCTCGCGCGGCGCGGCAAGCCCGCCACGATCGACGATCTGCTCGCGTGGCCGCTGGCGTTGATGCCGAGCACGTTCGGCATCGGGCACCTCGCAACGATGCTCGCGTTCGTCGAACACGTTGAGATCCGCGCGACGCTCACCACCAATTCCCTGACGGCACTCAAGCGGTTTGTCGCCGATGAAAACTTCGCGACGCTGATCGGAGAATTCGCGGCCTCGCGCGAGATTCAGGCTGGCGAACTGGTGACCGTGCCGATCGACCACGCGCTATTTCTAGGCACGAAGGCGCGCGTGCTGGTGAAAGCCGGGCGGCCGCTCGTCGCGGCCGCGCACGAACTGCTCGCGTGGATCTTGCAGCGCATGACGATGTTCGCGGCGACGCGCACAGGCGAATCGGGGTGATTCACTGCGACCGCGCGGAATAGGCCCCTACCTGCCGCCTGCGCACCACCATCAACGAACAGATCCCGATGGACGCCACGATATTCACGGCCGGATAAAACGCCACGGCCACACTCCATTTCGGCACCGCAAGAATCGCGAGCCCGTATTTAAGAACACATAGCGCAAAGTACAAAAGACTCTCACTCCACGGATCAAGAATGGTCTTGCGCACCGTCGGCCCGAGGCCGACGAGTTCGATCAGCGTGACAAGACAGATCGACAACGTCGGATCATTGGTGAGTATCCAGAGCGGAATAGCCGACAACGCCGCGACGAGGCAAAGCCAATCAAAAGCGGTCCGCTGCCGCTCGCCCCGAAAGACGCTCGCCACGAGAACGAAGAAGCAAGTGGCCGCGATCGCCGCCGTGGACCACGCCGAAGGGCCTGCACCGGCGACGAATTGCCCGACAGCCGCAATTGCCGTGACGACCGACCAGACCAGCCACGTGAACAGATGAGGACGTACGCTGCCGCGCCAGATCGCAAGTCCATAAGGCAGAAACGCGACCAGCGAAACGATCGCGCCCATGACGCCGAACAGTCGGGTCATGTCTGCTCGCGAATCATGTTCGGCATCTCAGTCGCCGGGCAGCCGATAAGTGAACTCGTACGAATGCGCGCCATCGACGATGTCGATCTTGAACTCGCCTTCAATGCCGCTCAGCTCGCCCGTGCCCGAATCGGGCACGACCGTCACCGCGAGCGACGCAACACCGCGATTCATCACGCCGATATGCTGCAGCACGAACGTGCCCTGCTTGCCCGCCAGCGTGCCCGTGACCTGTTCGAGCGCGACATAGCCGGCCGAGCCTTTGACGTTCGTCATCGCGCTGAGCATTTGCCCTTGCGTGGTCGCGGCGAGATCGCCGGAGATCTGCTTGTCGATCGACATGCGGCCTAGCTTCGATTCGGTCTCCGCGTTTTCGAACGGCATCGGTTGAAGGGAGACGATGAAAGTGCCTTTTGCGATGTGCTGAGTCATCGGGATTTCCTCCTGGCTTGAACGGGCGATGGTAAAGCGGCGGAACGAAACGCAACGCAATGTGACGCTTATGAAACGTAGCACACGTCGCTGTCAGTTAGCCGCACGCGCAGCGCTGTCAGCCGTGCCGAACGCGTCAGCGAACTCCCGCTTCAACCATGCGAGCGCCGGGTCCTGATCGTGCGCCGCGGCCCACATCAACGAAACTTCGTAGCCCGGCACCTCGAATGGCAATGGACTGAGCGCGAGACCGAGCGTATCGCGCCACACGCGGCCGATGAACTCCGGCACGGTCGCGATCGCCGCCGTGCGTTGCACGATGAACGGACTGGTCGCGAAGTTCGAACTTGAAAATACGACCCCGCGCTTCACTCCCTGCAGCTCCAGTCGTTCATCGATGAAGCCGCGCAGTTCGGCGCTGAACGAAGTCAGCACATGGCGGTGGCGCAGAAATTCGTCCATCGACAAATGCTTGCGACGCGTCCTGACGAGCTTCGGGTTGTAGACGCTCACGAAGCGCCATGAAAACAGCGGCATGAGTCGCTGCCACGGCACGCACTCGCGAAACACGCCGACTGCGAGTTCGATCGCGCCGTCGTCGAGCATCGCGGCGGCGCGCGTCGAATCGGTGGAGCGCGCGATCAGCTTCACGCCGGGCGCCGCCACGGCGAGGCGCGCCATGATCTCCGGCATCAGCAGCAGTTCGAGCGAATCGCTGAGGCCGATGCGGAACACCCGCTGCGCGCGGGCCGGATCGAACACGGACGGCTGCGTGAGCGCCTGATGCAGAGATTGCAGGAACGGCTCGATCTGCCGCGCGAGTTCGAGCGCGCGCGGCGTCGGCGTCATGCCTTGGGGTGTGCGCACGAACAGCTCGTCGCCGAAGGTCTCGCGCAAGCGTTTCAGCGCGCCGCTGACCGCCGGTTGCCCAAGAAACAGCCGCTGCGCGGCACGCGTGACGCTGCGCTCTTCCAGCAACGCGCGGAAGGTCAGCAGCAGGTTCAGGTCGAAGCGCCGAAAATCATTTTCAATGATGTTGGCCATGACGTTAAACGATTTGAATGATGGGCCCGCACCGCGCATTCTACTGCCACGGGGTCTTCCGTTCACTCTCAGGAGCAATGAAATGAACTGGCAAAATCAGAAGGTCGTGGTGCTGGGTGGCTCGTCGGGTGTTGGGCTCGCGACGGTGAAGCGGCTCGCGGCGGCTGGTGCGAGCGTCGTCGCGGTGGGGCGCGACCGCGCCAAGCTGGACGATGCGCTGAGCGGCATCGGCGGACAGGTGACGGGCGACGCGCTCGATTGCACCGATCGCGCGGCGCTCGAACGCTTCTTCGGCGGCCTCGGCCGGATCGATCATCTGGTGATGACGCTGTCGGGCGGCGAAGGCGCGGGGCCGTTTGCCGAGCTGGATCTGGCCGCGCTGCGGCGCGGCTTCGAGGCCAAGTTCTGGCCGCAGCTCGAAGCGGCGCAGAGCGCGCTGCCCACCCTGCGTCGCGACGGCAGCATCACGTTTCTGACCGCGATTTCGGCGCGCATCGCGAATCCGGGCACGGCGGGTCTGGGCGCGATCAACGGCGCGCTCGAAAGCATGATCGGCACGCTCGCGCGCGAGCTGGCGCCGCTGCGCGTGAACGCGGTGTCGCCGGGGGTGATCGATACGCCGTGGTGGGACAGATTTCCGGCGAGCGTGAAAAGCGAGGTATTCCGGCAGCAAAGCGAAACGCTACCGGTGCGGCGCGTCGGCCAGGCCGACGATGTCGCTCACGCGCTGCAGTTTCTGCTGGAGAACACGTTTATGACGGGGGCGGTGATCGAGTGTGACGGGGGCTTGCGACTACTCTGACGCACGGGCGCGGGAATGTGCGCTCGGGCGTCCTACGCCCTGCGAACCCGAACCGGCAGACACATCGTCGCCGCAAAGCACAGCAAATGCAGCGCGGCTAGCAGCACGAACATCGGCAGAAATCGGCTGGGCTGTACATCCGAAGCACCATGCAGCGTCAACGCGATCGCCATCGAAAGCAGCGTCGTGGCGAACGGGCCGCCCACTCTCTGCGCGATGTTCAACGCCGTATTCGCGACCGCGAGCCGTTCTCTCGCGATCGACGAATACGCGGCCGAGATCGACGGCACGCTGATCGTTCCCTGACCGACGCCCGCAAGGAACAGACTGACAGCGGCCCATCCGGTGGAGAACGAAGCGATGCTCATCCAGAGAAACACCAGCGTGCTCAGAAACGCCAGCAATGCGCCGCCCGCCGCGAGCGGTCGGCAACCGAGCCGCTCGGTCAACCAGCCGATCGGCGGGAACGAGCACATCATGCCGACGCCGGTCGCCGCGAGCAGTCCGCCCGCGTGCGCGGCCGACAAACCGCAGCCCGCGATCAGAAACAGCGGCACTGCCAGCTGTCGTCCATACATGATCCCGTTCGCGGAGAACTGCGCGAGTGCCGCGACCGAGAACGTACGTCTTGCAAACATGCGCACGTCGATCAGCGCGGCATCGCCTTTGCGCAACGCGTACAGCACGAAGCCGGCGAGAAACACGGCGCCCGCAAGCAGCCACGCGAGGCCCACCGCGCGCAACGCGTTCTGAAGTCCATAGACGAGTGCGACCAGCCCGGGGGAGATCAGCGCGAAGCCGGTGAAATCGAACGGCCGCTTCTGCGACGCAGGGGCATCGCGCGGCAGCAGCAACACCGCCATCGCAATGCCGACAGCGCCCACCGGCGCATTGATGAAGAACAGCCACGGCCAACTCGCGTGCGCGAGGACGAGCCCGGCCAGCACCGGGCCGAGAATCGGACCGAGCAGAATGGGCAGCGCGGTGAAGCCCATCACGCGCTCGAGGTTCCTGCCGGCCACTCGTCCGATCATCATCTGCGCCATCGGTACGAGCACACCGGCGACGAGGCCCTGGAAGATGCGCGCGCCGATCAGCTCGCCGATCGTCTGCGCCGCGCCGCACAGCATCGACGCTATCGTGAACGTCGAAAAGCAGAACAGGTACAGCCGCCTCGCGCCGATGCGGTCGACCAGCCAGCCGTTGAGCGGCAACATCAACGCCATCGCGAGCAGGTAGCCGCTGACGATCCACTGCGCGGTGGCGATCGACGCATCGAGCGTATGGCCGATCGTCGACAGCGACACGTTGACGAGCGTCGAGTCCATCTGCGACATGAACGAACCGATCGACACGACCGCCGCGACCTTCCACACGGTCGGATCGATCCGCTCGGAAGCGGACGCGCAGACGCGCTCGCGCATGCCGCTCATCGGTGCTCGCGTGTACAGATAAAGGTCTGGCGTTCGCTCAGGCTCATGTGCCGGCTCACGCTGCCTTACCGCTCGCGGTCGCCGCGGCCGCGGGCTGTACCTGCTCGAGATGGCGCAGCAGCTTCGTCACCATTATCACGACGACGAACGCGAGGACCACGAAGAACAGCGCGAGCGGTGTGAGCACCTGCACCGACACGAAGCCGGCCAGCCCCATCATCGCCGAGGACACCAGCAACAGCGCGCAGCCGAGAATCGCGCTCGTCAGCCCAGCGATGTGCGGAAACAGCGAGTTGCCCTTCGCCATCAGCGTCGGATACATCGCGCCGGCGCAGAAGCCCATCACGAGCACGGGTGTCGCGAGCGTCCACACGCGCAGACCGACCGTCAGCGCGAGCAGCAGCATCACAACCGAAGCGGCCGCCATCAGCCGCGCGCCGATGCGCAAACGCTGCTCGGCGCTCGGCAGACGCGGACCGTGCAGCCGATTCGACAGACCGCCAAGGAAGTACATCATGCCGATGCCGAGCGCGAGATAGCCGAAGAAGGTCGGCGGTTTGTGCAGCGTGGTCTGCACCATGAACGGCCCGACGATGTTGAATACGAGCAGGATGCTGTAGCACAGGCCCTGCGCGAGGAAACAGCTTTGGAACACGGGGCTCGCGAGCACCTTGCGCGCGTTCGCAGTCAGCGTGCGCGGTTCGAGGTGCACGGGCTTGGGCAAAGTCTCGCGATAGCGCCACAACAGCGCCCACATCACCAGCGAATAGATCAGCAGGAACACGAGGCACGCGCGCCAGCCGAACGCCGTCTGCAGATGCGCGCCAATCACCGGCGCGACGATCGGCGCGAGCCCCCACGCGATCGACATGTAGGTGAACGCATGCAGCAACGCCTGACCCGCGAACGAATCGGTGATGATCGCCTTCGCGAGCAGGTTCGTGCTCGCGATGCCGAAGCCCTGCAACGCACGGGCGAGGATGAACGTCTCGAGATTCGGCGCCGCGAGCGACAGCAGGCAGCCGACCGTGTAGACCGTCAGGCCGAACGCGAGCACGCGCTTGCGGCCATACGCGTCGGCGATCGGACCGAAGATCAGCTGGCCGAACGCGTAGGCGGCCATGTAGCCGGTGACGCTGGTCTGGATCGCTTGCGGGGAGGTGCCGAAGTAGTGCGCCATCGCGGGCAGCGCGGGCACGTAGATGTCGATGGCGAGCTGTCCGGCGGATGCGAACAGGCAGATCAGGAACAACAGGAAGTGCGGCGAGTTCGGGGCGGAGTCGGCGGAGGCGGGTTGGTCGGCAGTAGCGTGGCTCATGGGTGCATCGAAAGGGAACACTGGCGGCGCGGGCATCGGCGCGTTCGGATATCGAACGGAAAAGACGCGGTGTCCGGCATTATCGCCGGGTATTTTGCCCGTGGTATCGCAGGAAGTGGGATATTCCCTGGCGGGGGTGTGGGATGGCGCGGCCGACCGGCGCGCTATCCCGCCGCAACGACGCTCATCTCGCGCAGTCTACGATCGACCGCAGCAACGCTCCCTGGTCCGCCGGGTCCTGGAAGAATGCGACGAAGCTCGCGTGTTCGTCGTTTGCGATGCGGCCGGAGCAGTCCTTGCCTTTGAGCGGAGGGCGAGACGCCGTCCAGATCATCGCCATCACGGCGAAGGCCAGCACGACGCCTGCAAAGACGAACCCGAGCAGCAACGACCTGGCGTCGTCCGACATTGCGTCCAGCCGAAGGGAAGCGTCTTGCGGCTCGCAACTTCTAGTTGAAGATGAGTTCATGCCGATGGCCCGATAGTCAGCGTTGAAAAACCAGCGCCACCATCTTCCATCTGCACGTAAGATTGGAAAAATTGAGTTTACTGATCGCGCGATTCAGCTTTTCTGACCCATGCCATTCCGACTCCGATGAGAGAAATCAGTCTCGACCGCCTGCGCACCCTCGTTGTCGTCGCCGACCTCGGCTCTTTTGCCGAGGCCGCCCGCGTTCTGCATCTCGCGCCACCCACGGTCAGTCTGCATATCGCGGATCTCGAAAGCCGCGTCGGCGCGCCGCTGCTGTCGCGCAAACGCGGCCAGGTGCGGGCATCGGCGATCGGGGAGACGCTGGTGGCGTATGCGCGTCAGTTGCTGGCTAATGCCGAGCAGGCGTTGGAAGACGTGCGGCGACAGGTGGAAGGGCTCGGCGGACGGGTTCGGCTCGGCGCTTCCACCGCGGCCATCGCGAATCTGCTGCCGCAGGCGTTGGAACGGCTGGCCGACGAACATCCCGGCATCGACGTGCAAATTGCCGTATTGACTTCGCAGGAAACGCTGACGCGACTCGCGGACGAGTCGCTCGACGTCGGCATCGTGGCGCTGCCGCAAGCGCCGATACGCGGGCTATCGATCGAAAAATGGCGCCGCGATCCGGTGGTCGCATTCATGCCGGCCGGGTGGACGTGTCCGGCTCGCATCACGCCGCAATGGATCGCCGCGAAGCCGCTGATCCTGAACGACGCCACCACGCGGATTTCCCGTTTGACGACGGAATGGTTCAGCGCGGCGGGGCAGCATCCCACGCCGCGCATTCAGCTCAACTACTCGGATGCGATCAAGAGCCTCGTGGCAGCGGGATACGGCGCCGCGCTGCTGCCGCAGGAAGCTGGTCGCTCAACGGCCGACGCACGCATCGTCACCCGTCCGCTACGCCCGGCGTTATGGCGGCAGTTGGGCCTGGCCTTCCGCGCAGGTACGGTGGAGCGTCCGACTCAGTATGTGCTCGGCGTATTGCGGAGTTTGCGCTTGAGCTAGCGAGCAAGACTACGCGGCCGCGGCCTTGCGTCTGTCCTGTTCCTCGCGATAAAGCGCGTACTCTTCCGCCATCGCTTTGGCAACGGTTGGCCTACGCGCGGTGCGTTCATAGTACTGCTGCACGGATGGCCATTGCGCGAGCTCGACGCCACCATAGCGCGCCCAGTTCAACACGGTGACCAGATAAGCATCCGCGACGGAAAACCGCTCCAGCAAAAACTCGCGTCCATGCAGATGCTGCTCCAGCACGTTCAATCGCAACGCCACTTTCTTGTGAGTATAGCTAAGAACGTCGGCGGCCGCGTCCGGATCGAGCAGCGGCACGAATACTCCCTTATGCAGTTCCGTGCTGATGAAGCCAAGCCACTCCTGCAATTTCGCGCGTTCCGCCGTGCCGGGCAGCGGCGCGAGCGCGGCTGCCGGAAACGCGTCGGCCACATAAGGCAGGATCGCGCTGTTTTCGCGCAGCAGCCAACCCTCGTTGGTGCGAAGCACGGGGACCTGGCCTAACGGATTGATCGGATAGAAATCGGAGCCGTCGCGCAGCCGCTTCGATTTCGTGTCGACTTCGATAAAGCGCGCAGCGGCGCCCGCCTCGTAAAGCGAAATGCGCGTGGCGAGCGAACACGCGAGCGGCGAAAAATAAAGCTCCATGCTGATGTCTCCGGTTGTCGGTAAAGGTGTTTTTTGTACTATAGTGAACAAAAATAGATCACGCCAGAGAATTTTATGCATACCGGTACAAAAACTGAGAAACGCTCGCGCGGACGACCGCGTAGCTACGATTCGCAACAGGCCCTGAACGATGCGCGCGACGCGTTCTGGTATGGCGGCTACTCGGGCACGTCGCTGGACGCGTTGAGCGAGGCGACCGGCATGAACCGGCCGAGCCTGTACGGCGCTTTCGGCGACAAGCACGCGCTGTATCTCGACACGCTCGATCGCTACATCGCGTTTGGCCGCGATGCGATGCAAGCCGCGCTGCATGGTGACCTGCCGCTCGCCGAGGCGTTGCTGGCCGTGTACGAAGGCGCCCTCGCGCTCTACTTTCCGCAAGGCGAGGTGGCGCGCGGATGCTTTCTGATCGGCACGGCGGCGGTGGAGTCGAGAGCGGATGCGCAAGTACGTGACAAGCTCGCGCACGGTCTGGCCACGTTCGATGCCGAGTTCGAGCGACGGTTCGAACGCGCGCAAGCGCAAGGCGAACTCGATGCGGCCGCGAGTCCCGCGCTGCTCGCCAAAGTCGCATCGGCGATTCTGCATACTCTCGCGCTGCGCTCGCGCGCGGGCGACTCGCGCGAATCGCTGCGCGCGACGGCGCAGGCTGGCGTCGCGCTGATCTGCGGGGCGCCGGGCAAGAAGCCAGGCAAACCATCGAGCAAAATGCCGGGCATAAAGCCAGGCAAACCGCCGGGCAAACCGCCAGCCAAACCGCGGCACAGGCCTAAAAACTGAAGCGCCGCGACCGAGCACCGCCTAGCGGTTGATGAACCGCTGAAACTGCGCCGGATAGCGCTCGCCCGCCACCTTGATCTGCTCGAGCGCCGCTTCGATGTCGGCGAGATCCGCCGGCGTCAGCACGACACTGGCGGCGCCGAGATTCTCCGCGAGGCGCGGCAGCTTCGTCGTGCCCGGAATCGGCACGATCCATGGCTTTTGCGCGAGCAGCCACGCTAGCGCGATTTGCGCGCGCGTCGTGGCTTTGCCGTCCGCGATCCGGCCGAGCACGTCGACGAGCACTGCGTTCGCCTTGCGGTTCTCTTCCGAGAAGCGCGGCGCGATATTGCGGAAATCGCTCTTGTCGAAGGTCGTGCGTTCGTCGATCGCACCGGTCAGAAAGCCCTTGCCGAGCGGGCTGAACGGCACGAAGCCGATACCGAGTTCTTCTAGCGTCGGCAGCAGGCTGGCTTCGGGCTCGCGCCACCACAGCGAATACTCGCTTTGCAACGCCGCGACCGGCTGCACCGCGTGCGCGCGGCGGATCGACTCCACGCCCGCTTCGGACAGGCCGAAGTGCCCGACCTTGCCCGCGGCGATCAGCTCTTTCACCGCACCGGCGACGTCCTCGATCGGCACGTTCGGATCGACGCGATGCTGATAGAACAGATCGATGCGGTCGGTTTTCAGACGCTTCAACGCAGCCTCGGCGACAGCGCGAATGGTTTCGGGCCGGCTGTTGAGCGGCTTTTTCGTGTCGCCGTCCTGAAAGCCGAATTTGGTCGCGATCACCACCTGATCGCGAAACGGCGCGACCGCTTCGCCGACCAGCTCTTCGTTCACAAACGGACCATAGACCTCGGCGGTATCGAAGAACGTGACGCCTTGCTCGAAGGCCGCGCGGATCAGTTCGATGCCCGCCGCTTTTTCGGTGGCCGGGCCGTAGCCGAAGCTCAGGCCCATGCAGCCGAGGCCGAGCGCGGATACTTCGAGGCCGCTTTTACCGAGTTGACGTGTTTGCATACGACGCTCCAGTTGATGCGCCCGGCCCCGGCTGCTGCCGGGGTCACGACGCTTTGAATACGACACGAGCCACGCGAGCCGTGGCATTGGAAGCGAGTTTAGGTTGCTGTGTGCGGCTCAACAATCTCTCTATACTTGCATGAGGTATTGAATCGAATTCACAAATGACGAATTCCCGACTACCGCGCGCGGGCCTTGCCGAACTGACCGCCTTCATCACGATCGCCGAGCAGCGCAGCTTCAGCGCGGCCGCGCGGGTGCTCGGACTTTCGCCGTCGGCGTTGAGTCACGCGATGCGCAACATGGAGTCGCGCCTCGACGTGCGGCTCTTCAATCGCACCACGCGTTCGGTCGCGTTGACGGAAGCTGGCGAGCAATTGCTACGGCGCGTGCGTCCGGCGCTAGCGGATCTCGACGACGCGGTCGGGGAAGTCACGGCCGCGCGCAACCGGCCGTCGGGCACGATCCGCATCAGCGCTTCGGAGGCGTCCGCGAAACAGCTCGTGCAACACGTGCTGCCGGATTTCTTTGCGCGCTATCCGGAGATTCACGTCGAGTTCGTGGTCGATTCGAGGCTCGTCGATATCGTCGCCGAAGGATTCGATGCGGGCATCCGCGTGCTCGAGGACGTGCCGCGCGACATGATCGCGGTCCGCTTCGGGCGCGACATGCGTCTGGTGGCGGTCGCGTCGCCCGAGTATCTCGCGCGTCATCCCGCGCCCAAGGCGCCGCACGATCTGATGCGCCACCGTTGCATTCGCTTTCGCTTTGAAAGCGGCACGCTGTATCGCTGGGACCTCACGCATCGCGGCAAGAGCGCAAGCATCGACGTCGACGGGCCGATGACGCTCGGCAATGTGAACCTTATGGTCGAAGCGGCGCTGGCCGGCATCGGCATCGCCTGGGTGCCGCTCGACCATGTGGCGGAACATGTCGCGAGCGGGCGGCTCGTGCAGTTGCTGGCGGAGTGGAGCCCGACCTTCGCGGGCTTGTGCCTGTACTACCCGGCCAACCGTCATCCGCCGGCCGCGCTGCGTTTGTTCGCCGACGCCGTGCGCGCTTGGGGCGAGCGGCAGTTGAGCGATGAGCGGGACAAGGACCTGCGACGTGCCGTGAAGCGAGCCGATGCCCGAAATCAGAAGCCCGAAACAAACTGAAACATGCACGTTAAGCGCTTTAGGGAATAAGACGGCAAACTTGGGCGTTTGCCTGATACCGGTAGCGTCGATTTTCAAACCTCTTTCGCGGCATTCATCGCCTTCGTGAACGGAACTCCCTATGAACACCCGAGCGAACTCCCTGGCCGATTCGACCGATGCGACTTACCCGCCGCGTTACACGCGTACCGCGATGACATTGCACTGGCTGATCGCGTTGCTGATGATCGTCAACGTCGTGCTGGCTCTGTCCGCTGATTCGCTGCCCGACGACTGGGTGCGTCCGGTGATCGACACGCACAAATCGATCGGCATCACGGTGCTCGGGCTCGCGGTGCTGCGCATCCTGTGGCGCGTGTCGCACAAGCCGCCGCCGTTGCCGCGCGAGTTTCCGTCGTGGGAAAAGATGGCCGCCCATCTCGCGCACTTCGCGCTGTATTTGCTGATGATTGCGTTGCCGCTGTCCGGCTGGCTGCACGATTCGGCGTGGAAGGACGCGGCCACGCATCCGATGCAGTGGTTCGGCCTGTTCCAATGGCCGCGCATCGGCTACGTGATGCACCTCGACCCGGCATTGAAAGAGACATTGCACGATCGCTTCGGCGCGCTGCATACGTGGCTCGGCTATACGCTTTATGCGTTGCTGGCGATGCATATCGGCGGCGCGCTCAAGCATGAATGGCTCGATCGTAAATCGGTGTTGAAGCGCATGAAGCCGTGAAGCCGCGGCACGAACACGGTTTCAACAACCAACGGCCAACAGCCCCAACCTGACATATTCGCTTTGAAGAAGACCCTCGAACAGGCACTCGCAGCCGCGTCGCCACGCATCCTGCCGCGTCGCGCGACGCTATGGAGCACGCTGATCCATTCCAGCGTCGTCGTGCTGTGGGCGCTGCTGTTCGCGCGGGCGTTCTTTCTGCGCGGTGCGCTTGCGTGGTCGACCGGTATTGCATATGTCGTCTATGACACGTTGCTGCTCGCGTTCGTCACGTGGAAATCGTTGCCGCTCACGCGCCGCGCGGCGCCGCTCGAAGCCGACTACGAACGGCGCGAACTGCCGGGCATGGGTGTGATCGTCGCGTCGCATAACGAGGCGGCCGTGTTGCCGGTCACGCTCGCCGCTCTGCTGCGGCAAACGCACGGCCCGGCGCAGATCGTGATCGCCGACGACGGCTCCACCGACGCCACCGCCGACCTGCTCACGCAACGCTTCGGCCTCACGCCCGCCGCCGAAGGCGTGCTGAGCGCGCCGAGTTCGCTGCATCCGAATCTGTTCTGGCTGCGCGTGCCGCACGGCGGCAAAGCGCGCGCGCTGAACGCCGCGATCACCGTGATGACGACCGATACCGTGATGACCGTCGACGCCGACACGCTGCTCGACGACGACGCGACCTATGCGATGCGCGCCGCGTTCGCGAGCGAACCATCGCTCGTCGCGGCGGCGGGCATTCTCGTGCCGGTCTGCGGCAAGTCGCTGTCGGGCCGCGTGTTCCAGTGGTTCCAGACCTACGAGTACATGCGCAACTTCATCGCGCGATTCGCGTGGATGCGTGCGGACAGCCTGCTGCTGATCTCGGGCGCATTCGCGTCGTTCCGCCGCGATGCGCTTGTCGCGGTCGGCGGCTTCGATTCGCAGTGCCTGGTCGAGGACTACGAGCTGATTCACCGGCTGCGCCGCTATTCGATCGATCACGAGCTCGGCTGGGACGTGCGCGTGGTCGGCGAAGCGCACGCGCGCACCGATGCGCCCGACACCCTCGCAAGCTTTCTGCGCCAGCGCCGCCGCTGGTTCGCGGGCTTCCTGCAGACGCAGTACTGGAACCGCGACATGACCGGCAATCCGCGCTACGGCACGCTGGGCATGCTGATGCTGCCGATCAAGGCGATCGATACGATGCAGCCGATCTACGGCCTCACGGCATTCGCATTGCTACTCGGTTTTCTATTCGGCGGACACGGCGCGATCGTCGTGTCGATCTTCAGCGTGATCGGTCTGAAAACGGCGATCGACCTGGCGTTTTATCTGTGGAGCATCCATCTGTACCGGCGCTGGACCGGCGAGCGCAGCGGCAACAGCCTCGGCATGGCGATGCTCGCGGCCGTCGCCGAGCCGTTCACGTTTCAGCTCGCGCGTCATCTGGGCGCCGCGCTCGGCTGGCTGCAGTTTTTGCGCGGCGGCCGCGCATGGGGCGTGCAACGGCGCACCGGACTGGTCGCAGGCGACGAGGATTGAGCAAGTCGATGGACAGCTCATAACCCAGGTCAATGTTTCTGTAGGGCGGGTGTGGTAAAGGTAGATCCTTCACGCCGATGCGGCTGATCCGCAGTATGTGCTGCGACGCATCGCGCATGCCCGCGACAGTGCCATGCGGCGGCCGCATCAAGTAGACTGGTGAAGATGCCGCACTGCCATGCAGCGCGGCAACCTTCTATCCGCTCGTGCACGGAGGCTTGACCTATGCATGCAGTTCCCCCGCTAGAACAGGAACAGGAAATCGCCGGCGCCGCGCTTGCCGCCGCGCCTGCTCAAGCCACTCACGACGCGCCGGTGCGTGATCTGCGCCGCGTCGCCATTCATCCCGATTACTGGTACCCGCTCGCGTGGTCGCATGAAGTGAAGCGCGGCAAGACGCTCGGCGTGACCTTCGCCGGCGATCCGATCGTGCTCGCGCGCACCGAGAGCGGCAAGGTGTTCGCGCTTGAAGACCGTTGTGCGCATCGGCAAGTGCCGCTGCATCAGGGCGTGGTCGACGGCGAATCGATTCGCTGCGGCTATCACGGCTGGACCTACGACTGCTCGGGCACCTGCATCGACGTGCCGTACCTCGGCCGCGAGCGTTTGCCGAACGGCGTGCGCTCTTATCCGTGTCAGGAAGTGGAGGGACTGATCTTCGTGTTTCCCGGCGATGCCGCGCTCGCCGACGAACGGCCGCTGCCGGACTTTCGTTCGGTGTCGGACCCGAAGTACAAGACGCGCCGCTTCGGCCGTCCGGTCAAGTGTCATTATTCGTTCATGCACGAGAACCTGATGGACATGAATCACCAGTTCCTGCATCGACGCCAGATGGGGCAGATGCGCGCGCGTTCGCTCGGGCGGCGGCGCGGTGAGGGCTGGGTCGAGATCGACTATACGTTCGCGCGGATGGCGGGCCAGCAGCCGATTGGCGAGGCGATGGTGTTCGGCGAGCGGCGCAAGACCGGTGGCTTCAATCACAAAGACGTGATGACCATCCGCACCGAATACCCGTACCAGACCCTGCAGATCCGCAACAACGACAAGACGCTGGTGATGGACCTGTGGATCGTCTATGTGCCGCTCGATCGTGAGCAGCGCACCAACCGGACCTTCGGGCTGCTGTCGATCCGCAAACCCGGCATTCCGGGCGTGATGAATCTTGCATGGCCGCTGCTGGTGTGGTTCACCGAGCGCATTTTCAAGGAGGATCGCGAGATCGTCGAGGCGGAGCAGCGCGCCCACGATTCGCAGGGAGCCGACTGGAATCACGAGGTATTCCCGGTCATCAACGACCTGCGCGCGCTGTTGCGCGAGTGCGGCGCGCCGGACAAGGTGGTCGGCGCGGGCACTGGCGATACCTCGGTGATCCGCTTCTGGGATTCGCGTCACGGCAATCCGCTCGCGAAGACCTGAGCGCAGCGCGGCGCGCTGCGGGTGTGTTCACCGGCGCCGCGCAAGCGGTCCCGCCACGGCTTTCTCCCTCGCTGGGAATTAATCCATCTCCGCACGGTAGACAATGCGCGGCGCGCAAGCGGCGATAATGTCGCACGGTACCGTTATTGCTCGCGAGTTTGCGCCAATCGACATTCGTCGCGTCTGCACCCGTGTACCATTGCGCTTTTTCCGAACTTCCAGACTCGCTCGTGACCACGCAACAATCCCCCACCGCCTCCCGTAAATCCCTCACTCTGCTGCAACTGCTTGGCCTGATCGGCGCCGCGGGCCTGATCGCGTCGTACGCGCTGAACCTGCTGTTACAGGCG
Source organism: Paraburkholderia sp. BR14320 (assembly GCF_040948665.1). Lineage (NCBI taxonomy): Bacteria > Pseudomonadati > Pseudomonadota > Betaproteobacteria > Burkholderiales > Burkholderiaceae > Paraburkholderia > Paraburkholderia sp. BR14320. Next base: position 46,617 of record NZ_JBFPKG010000009.1, on the reverse strand, counting down.
CACTGAAGCAGCGCGCGCCTCGCGCGGGCAGCCTTTCGCCGGCGCGCGTCGCCGGCTTTCTCGAGATTCCGATTGCCATGTACAAGAAGGGCGTAGCCGTAGAAATCCAGTTTTCCCCCGAGCGGCTCAACGACGGCGCCGGCGATCCGTACTGGATCGATCTGACGCACGACGAAGCGCAGCGCCTGCTCGACAGTCTGCAGGCGCGACTCGCGGGAACCGGTAGCGGCACGGTCGCGCCGCTCGTCGTGAGCCTCGATGCGACGGCGCGCACGACCGCGGCGGATGCCGCCGTGCTCGACACGCCCGATGCGCCGTCGGCCGCGAACGCCGCCGCGGCCGTCGAGTTCAAGCAATGGGTCTGCGTGATCTGCGGCTGGGTCTACGACGAAGCCGCCGGCGTGCCGGAAGAGGGCATCGCGCCGGGCACGCGCTGGGCCGATGTGCCGGCCGACTGGCGCTGCCCGCTGTGCGATGTGGGCAAGGACGATTTTGCGCTGGTGGAGTTTTAAGGGTTCCCTTCCGGATAATCCGCGCCCTCGGTCGTCGCTCGCCAGGTGTCGAAATCGGCGCGCATGAAATCGAGCTTCTTGTACGCGAGATCGAGCGCGGCCTTGCCGAGCAGCAAACGCAGCGGCGGCGCGTCCGACAACGCCGCATCGATGATCGCCTGCGCGGCGCGTACCGGGTCGCCGGCCTGCTTGCCGCTGCGCGCTTCGGTCTGCTTGCGGCGCTCGCCGGCGGTCGACGCGTAGTCGTCGATCAGCGTCGCCGACTGCTTGATCGACGGCCCCGCCCAGTTGGTGCGGAACGGCCCCGGCTCGACGATCAGTACGCCGATGCCGAGCGGCTTCACTTCCAGCGCCAGCGACTCCGACAGCCCCTCGACCGCGTACTTGGTCGCATGATAAAAGCCGGTCGCCGCGAAACTCGTAATGCCGCCGATCGACGACACGTTGACGATCAAACCGCTGCGCTGCTCGCGCATGATCGGCAGCACGGCCTTCGTGATGTCGATGAGACCGAACACGTTGGTCTCGAACATCGCGCGCACTTCGCTGTCGTCGCCTTCCTCGATTGCGGCCAGATAACCGTAGCCCGCGTTGTTGACGAGCGCGTCGATGCGGCCGAAATGGCGTTTCGCCTGCGCGACCACGGTTTCGATCTGCGCGCGATTGGTCACATCGAGCGGCAGCACCAGCGCGCGCTCGCCGTGCCCCTCTGCGATGTCCTTCACTTTCGCTGCATCGCGCGCGGTGACGACCGCGCGCCAGCCACGTTCGAGCACGAGCTTCGCTAGCTCGCGGCCGAAACCGGTGGAACAGCCTGTGATCAGCCAGACGGGATTGTCTCGATTCATCATGTGGAACACTCCTGTTGAGGGTCTATGACGTGAAGACTCGAAAACGGCGCGCCGATGCGGCGCGAACGCGCGGCGCGTCGGTAATCGGTATGCGGGTGATGTCAGCTTGCAGCGTGCCCGGTTCGCGCGGCGGATGGTTCGGGCGGTGGCCCCGCGCGAGCGCGCGGGCTGCTGCGCGGATTCGCCGGGCGATGAGGCGGGGCGCCGCCGTGACTGCTATGACTGCGAGGACCGCGTGGGGCTAGTGTGACGTTTCAATTGTAGTCGCAGCGCGGCGGCTTCGCTTTGCAGCGCGCCGACGAACGCGTCCGCGAGCGGATGCGCGGGCCGGTGCTCGGGACGGATCACGCTGACGCGAAACGGCAGCGATAACGCGAGCGGCCGGATATGCAGATTGCGGCCCGCGAAATCGAGAGCGGTCAGCGGATTGACGATCGCGATGCCGAGCCCCTGCCGCACGAAGCTGCACACGGACACCGCGGTCGGTGTTTCGAACAACAGGCGGCGCGCGATGCCAGCCCGCGCGAACGCTTCGTCGATCTGCAGCCGGTACGGATCGTTGGCGGACAGGCTGATGAACGCCTGATCCGCTAAGTCTTTCAATGCGATCACACGTTTCGCGAGCAGCGGGTGAGCGTCGGGCAGCACGCATACTTCATCGACGGCGATCAGCGGCGTGAGCCGCGTGCCGGGCGGCGGCGCGTCGTGCTCGGTGAGGCCGAGGTCGTAGCGCTGCGCGGTCAGCCATTCTTCGAGAAACGGCGACTCCTGCGTCGCGATCGAAATGCTGACACCCGGCTGCGCATCGTGAAAGCGTTTGACGGCGCCCGGCAGGATCGAATGCGAAAACACCGGCAGCGCGATCACGGACAGCTGGCCGCCCTTGAATTCGCGCAGCGCGGCCGCCGTCGACGCGACGCGCTCCAGCCCGACATACGCGCGCTGAATCTCGTCGAACAGCGTCAGCGCGGATTGCGTTGGGCGCAACCGGCCCTGCACGCGTTCGAACAACGCGAAGCCGATGCTCTGTTCCATGCGGGCGAGTTCGCGGCTCACGGTGGGCTGCGACGTGAACAGCATCTCGGCTGCCTTGGTGACGCTGCCGGCCGTCATCAGCGCGCGGAAGATTTCGATGTGCCGGTGCGTGAGCGCCATGTGGGTTTGGGATATATCAGAAGTGAATAGATCAGCGATAGATTGGTATTTTACTGAATGATCGCCGCGGCTCATCATCTCGGCTACCGCTTTCACAAAGCTTCGACATGCAACCGACCATGACGCCATTCAACCCCCATCAACTCGCCGGGCTCGCGCGCCAGCACGGCACGCCGCTATGGGTGTACGACGCCGACACGATCCGCCAGCGCATCGCGCAGTTGCGCAGCTTCGACACGATCCGTTATGCGCAGAAGGCCTGTTCGAACGTGCACATCCTGAAGCTGATGCGCGACGAAGGCGTGATGGTCGATGCAGTCTCTGTAGGCGAACTGGCACGCAGTTTTGCGGCGGGGTTTGCGGCTCAACCTGCGTCGCACGACGCACCCGAAGGCGTGGTATTCACCGCCGACGTGCTCGACCATGCGACGCTGGCCACCGTGCTCGACGAGCGGATCACGGTCAACGCCGGCTCGCTCGACATGCTCGACCGGCTCGGACGGCATGCGAGCGAAGGCCATCGCGTGTGGCTGCGGATCAACCCAGGCTTCGGTCACGGCCATAGCAGCAAGACCAACACTGGCGGCGAGCACAGCAAGCACGGCATCTGGCGCGACGACCTGCCACGCGCGCTCGAACTGGTGCGGCGCTATCGGCTGAAGCTCGTCGGGCTGCACATGCATATCGGCTCCGGTGTCGACTACGCGCATCTCGCGAAAGTCTGCGACGCGATGGTCGATGCAGTGTCTGAACTCGATGAGGATATCGAGGCGATTTCCGCGGGCGGTGGTTTGTCGGTGCCGTGTCGCGACGGCGAGCCGAGCGTCGATACCGCGCATTACTTCCGGCTGTGGGACGATGCGCGGCGGCGCATCGAAGCGCGCGTCGGGCATCGTGTGCGGCTCGAAATCGAACCTGGGCGCTTTCTGGTCGCGCGGGCAGGGGTGCTGGTCGCCGAAGTGCACGCGCTGAACCGGCGGCCGTCGCGGCAATTCGCGCTGCTCGACGCGGGCTTCAACGACCTCGTACGGCCATCGTTCTACGGCAGCCATCACGAGATCAGCGTGCTTAGGCGCGACGGCACGCCGAGCGATGCGCCGGTCGGCTCGTTCAGCGTGGCGGGGCCGTTGTGCGAGGCCGGCGACGTGTTTACGCAGGCGGAAGGCGGAGTCGTGACGAGCCGCTCGATGCCCGCGCCTCAAGTAGGCGACCTGCTCGTGTTTCACGATGCGGGCGCGTACGGCGCGTCGATGTCATCGAACTACAACAGCCGGCCGCTTGCTCCCGAGGTGCTGATCGAGCGCGGCAATGCGCGGCTGATCCGGCGCAGGCAGCGCATCGAAGAATTGATCGCGCTCGAAGAAACGGCGGGTTGAACTTCAAAGCTCAACGCGCCCGCACCGTGCGCGTGTACGACGCGATCATCGTCGCGAACTCCTGCGCGGCTGGCGTCAGCGGAATCGCCGCGCGTTGCAGCAGACACACGTTCTGCTGCAACGCGCGCTCGCGCACCGGGATCGTCGTCAGCATGTCCGCGAACGGTCCACGCTTCGTGATGACCGACGATTCGAGCGACAGGCAATCCGTCGCGCCTACCAGATGCAACGTCTCGTATAAGCCCTCGACGGTCGCGACGATCTTCGGCGGCGGCAAACCGTGGCTGTCGAACAGATGGCTCAAGCGGTTGACGTGCGGCTCCTCGGTCAGATTCGGCGAGCGCGTCGTCACCCACGTGCAATCGACGAGCTCGGCGAGCGACTTCGCGCCCGCCTTCGGATGACCACGCCGGCACACGATCACCGGGTCGGACGGATAGAGCGGCGTGACCGACAGATCGGCGGTATCGGTCTGCTTCGAAACGAGCGCGACCGCGAAATCCAACGTGCCTTCGCGGATCCACGAAATCATCATGCGCGACGTGCCCGTGCGCAGATGCACGGCGACGCGCTCGAAGCGCGCACGAAATTCCATCAGCACCGGCGCGAACGCGTCGACGAGCGGCTCGGTCGTCATGCCGAACGTCACCTCGCCCACGTAGTCGCCGCGCAACTGACGCACGTCCTCCTCGGCCCGCTCGCATTCGCCGAGGATCGCGCCGGCCCGCTGCAGCAGCCGCTGGCCCAGCGCGGTCAGCGCAATGCCGCGATTGGTGCGCGTGAACAACGTTGCGCCGAGCATCGATTCGAGGTTCTGCAACTGCTGCGTGATGCCGCTTTGGGCGATGCCGAGCGCGCGCGACGCCGCGCGGATGCTGCCATGCTCGGCGACCGCCGTGAACGCGCGCAACTGCGAAATCGTCAATGCCATGGGGTCAGGGTCGGGTGATCGGTAAAAGTGATCATGATAGTCCGAACGAGACTTCTTTGAGGCGCGGCGGCAGCTTACGATCGCGCTGTCCTGATCCGCTCCCCGTCGCCTTCCATGAAAACTCTGCTGATGACTCTTTGCGCCGCGCTGGCTTTCAGCAGCGGCGCGTTCGCCGCTGACGCCAACACACTGCGCCTCGGCATCGACCCGACCTATCCGCCGATGGACTCGAAGGCACCCGACGGCAGCCTGAAGGGCTTCGACGTCGATCTCGGCAACGAGATTTGCCGGCGCATCCAAGCGCATTGCCAGTGGGTCGAACTCGAGTTTTCGGGCATGATCCCGGCGCTGCAGGCACGCAAGATCGACGCGGTGCTGTCGTCGATGGCGATCACCGAGAAGCGCGAGCAGCAGATTTTGTTTTCGTCGAAGCTGTTCCAGTTCAAGTCGCGGCTGATCGCGCGGCAAGGCTCAGCGCTCGCGCCTACGGCGAGCGGACTTGCCGGCAAGCAGATCGGCGTGCAGTCGGGCACGCAGTTCGAGGGCTACGCGCTGAAGAACTGGACGCCGCTCGGCGCGAACGTGGTCGCCTACAAGAGCCAGGACGAGGTGTTCGCCGATCTGCGCAACGGGCGGCTCGACGGTGCGTTGCTCGGCACCGTCGAGGCCGATTACGGCTTCCTGCGCACGCCCGCGGGCAAGGGCTTCGCGTTTGTCGGCGAGCCGCTTTCGATGGGCGATCGCGGCGTCGGCATCGGCTTGCGCAAAGACGAAACCGGGGTGCAGGCATCGATCAACGCGGCGATCGCGTCGATGCGCGAGGACGGCACCTATGCGCGGATTGCGAAGAAGTACTTCGACTTCGATCCGTACGGCAACTGATCCGGATTTCCAACTCATCTTCACAGCTTTCCATTCATGAACAGGCAATCGATTCCGCTTCTGTCGCCGGCTATCGGCACGCACCGCGAGCTGGTGTCGTTTCATTTCGGCCCGGCCAATAGCGCGCAGAAGATCTACATCCAGGCGTCGCTGCATGCCGACGAAACACCGTCGATGCTGACCACGGTGCTGCTGAAACGGCGTTTGCTGGAGCTCGAACAGGCCGGCGCGCTGAATGCGGAAATCGTGCTCGTGCCGGTCTCGAATCCGGTCGGGCTCAGTCAATACGTGCTCGGTCAGTTCGTCGGCCGCTTCGATCTCGGCAGCGGCAAGAACTTCAACCGGCATTTCGTGCAGTTCACGAAGCTCGTCGAGAATGCAAAGGAGGTGCTGGGTACCGACGCGAACGAGAACCGCCGCATCGTGCGCGCACTGCTCGCGGCCGAACTTGCGCGACAGAAGCCGCTGACCGAATTCGACTCGCTGCAACTGGCGCTGCTGAAGCTGTCGTGCGACGCGGACGTCGTGATCGATCTGCATTGCTCGCTCGAAGCGGCGATGCATGTGTACACGAGCGAGGCAGCGTGGGCCGAGTTCGAGCCGCTGTCGCGCTACCTCGGCGCCGAGGCTTCGTTGCTCGCGACGGATTCGGGCGGCGGCGCGTTCGACGAAACGCATAGCCTACTGTGGTGGACGTTGCAGCAGCAGATGCCGGCGAGTAAGCCGGTGCCGACCGGGTCGATCGCGGTGACGGTCGAATGCCGCGGCCAGCGCGACGTGTCGTACGAAATCGCGCAGCAGGATGCCGACGCGCTCGTCGACTATCTGGTGTGGCGCGGTGCGATTCGCGGTGAGGCCAAGCCGTTGCCGCCGCTGTTGTCGCCGGCGACGCCGCTCGCGGGCAGCGAGCAGTTCTATGCGCCGGTAAGCGGGATTCTCGTGCACCGCGCGAAGATCGGCGACACGATCCGCGTCGGCCAGCCGCTGTTCGATATCGTCGATCCGCTGACCGACGAGACGACCACGATCGCGAGCCATACCGAAGGGGTGCTGTATATGCGGCGCGCGATCCGTTTCGTGACGGCCGGTGCGCCGCTCGGTCGCGTGACCGGCACGCGGCCGATCAGAACGGGTGTGTTGCTGGGCGCCTGATCGTTTGACGGAGGCGCGCGCCTCGTCGCACCGCCTACGCGCGGGCGGCAAGAGCTACGACGCATCGCGTGCCGCTATGCCGGCCTCGGCATCCGGGACCGCGTCGACGCATCGCGCGACGGCGCTCACATGCGCCGCTGCAGCGTTGCCGTGAAGTTGAATGGCGCGACCCGACGCGGCTATTCCGCGTCTCGCCGATTGTGCGGATTTAATCTCTTTCAGCCGCGAAAAAGCCCAAGCCCGCTTGCGGACAAAGGCCGATACTCGTCGTCATATTCAACGTGTGTCGGCGCGGCCGGCTTTTTGAAGGAGACGGACAAAGTGAGCAAGGCTATCCAATGGAGCGGCGTGTTTCCCGCCGTCAGCACCCAGTTCAAGCCGGATTTCTCGCTCGACATCGACGCGACGCACCGCGTGGTCAGCAATCTCGTCAAGGACGGCGTGTCGGGTCTGGTGGTCTGCGGCACGGTTGGCGAAAACACTTCGCTGAGCACGTCGGAGAAGTTGCAGGTGATCGAGGCCGCGCGCGACGCGTCCGGCGGCAAGGTGCCGGTCGTCGCGGGCGTCGCCGAATTCACGACCGAGTTCGCGCGGCAGACGGTGCGTGAAGCGGCGCGTGTCGGCGTCGACGGCGTGATGGTGATGCCGGCGCTCGTCTATTCCGCGAAGCCGCACGAAACCGCCGCGCATTTCCGCTCGGTCGCGACCAGCACCGACCTGCCGGTGATGATCTACAACAACCCGCCCATCTACAAGAACGACGTGACGCCGGACGTGCTGATCGCGCTGCAGGACTGCGAGAACATCGTCTGCTTCAAGGATTCGTCGGGCGATACGCGGCGCTTCATCGATCTGCGCAACGCGGTGGGCGACCGCTTCGTGCTGTTCGCCGGCCTCGACGACGTGGTGGTCGAAAGCATCGCGGTGGGTGCGGAAGGTTGGGTGTCGGGGATGTCGAACGCGTTCCCGAAGGAAGGCGAGACGCTGTTTCGCCTCGCCACGCAGAAGCGTTTCGATGAAGCGTTGGCGCTGTACAGCTGGTTCATGCCGCTGTTGCACCTCGACGCGCGCCCCGACCTCGTGCAATGCATCAAGCTGTGCGAGGAACTGCTCGGCCGAGGCAGCGCCGTTACGCGTCCGCCGCGCCTCGCGCTGCAAGGCGACACGCTCGCCGAAGTCAAAGACATCGTCGCGAAGGCGCTCGCTACGCGTCCGACGCTGCCGGACGTTGGTCTTTAGGAACGCCTGAAAGACATCGGCATCCTGTCCGCCTGGTAGGGGAAACAGGATGCCGAACCCCAACCGCGAGCGCTGATCTCAACTCGCCGTCAGCACCGGCGCGACCGCAGCCGGATCGCTGATACTCGGCCGCCCGTTCTCGACGTGACCGGCAAAACGGCGCGAGAAGCTTGCGTCGTCGCGGCTCGTCACCGTCAGGTCGTACCAGTGATGGCTCGACGCAAGCACCCAGCCTTCTTCGATACGCGCATTGGCCGGCACGACCACGGTGCGCGGCCGCGCGCCGTACGCGTTGTCGATCACAGTCAGATGCGCGATCCCACGACTGCCGTTGCTGAACCTCAGGAACACGTTGCCATTCGCGACGTCGTATCGCGCGGTCACTTCAGGCTGAGCCGTCTTGTAGTTGTTATGCACATTCTGCGTGCTCGCCTGCGTGTTCCCCGCGAACTTGCGCACGAAGCCGTTCGGACCGAACACGTCGAACGCATACACGCCGTTCGTCGTGCTCAGGTTGAACGTATCGCTGAGCGACTTGCCCGCTTCGACCGTGTAGCGCCACGGACCATCGGTGCGATTCGTCGCGTACACATAGAAGTGCGCGCCCTGCTCGCCGGTGTTGCCGATCGTGATTTCAAACGTGTTCCTGTCCGCATTCGCCGCGCCGCTCACATGCAGTTCGTACGGCAACGCGCGCGCGAAGCGGATGCCCGCTTCCTGCGCTTCGACCGGAGCTGGCGTCGTCGGCACGGTCGGCTTCGGTTGCGTCTTGCACTGGTTGTCGGCCATGTCCAGGTAGCTTTTGGTATTCGGCAGCGTCGGCATCTTCGAATCCGGCGTGCGGAAGTCGAACGCGGTGCTCAGATCGCCGCACACCGCGCGACGCCATGCCGTGATGTTCGGCTCATGCACGCCGAAGCGCGTTTCGATGAAGCGGATCACCGACGTGTGATCGAACACCTGCGAGCACACGAAGCCGCCCTTGGTCCACGGCGACACGATCGTCATCGGCACGCGCGGGCCGAGGCCGTACGGATAGCCGTCGGCCGTGTATTTGCCGCCGCGCAGCGGATTGACGACGTCGTGGATCTCGCCGTCGGTCGTCACTGTCGACTTGCCTTGTGCGGACGTCGTCGGCGGTTGCGGCGGCACGAGGTGATCGAAGAAGCCGTCGTTCTCGTCGTACATGACGAAGAGCACGGTCTTGCTCCACACCTCGGGGTTCGACGTCAGCGCGTCGAGAATCTGCGTCGTGTATTCGGCGCCGTACGCGGGCGTGAAGTTCGGATGCTCCGAATACGCAGCCGGCGCGCACAGCCACGACACCTGCGGCAGCCGGTTCGCGAGCACGTCGGCTTTCAGGTCGTCGACCGTGCGCACGGTTTGCGCGCGCTCGTGGAGCGGCGAACCCGGCTGCGCGTTGATGAAATTCGTGAAGTTCTGAAGGATGTTGGTGCCGTAGTTGCCGTTAAGCGGATCGAAGGCCGTCGTGCCCTGCTGATAGATCTGCCATGAAATGCCCGCGGCCTGCAGACGCTCCGGATACGTGGTCCACGACAGCAACTGATAATTCGGCGGACGATCGCCGTCCGCCCAATCGTTGTTGTCGAGCAGCGGGCCGCCCAGCGTGCCGGTCGGGTCGATCATGCCGGTCATCAGATACGCGCGGTTCGGGTGCGTCGGTCCCGGCAGCGAGCAGTAGTACGCATCGCAAATCGTGAATGCGTCGGCGAGCGCGTAGTGGAATGGGATGTCGCTACGCAGGTGGTAGCCCATCGTCATGCCGGTCTTGTTGGCGGGCCACTGGTCGTAGCGGCCGCCGTCGATCGCGGATTGGGTCTTGTGCCACGTGTGATCGAGTTCGCCGACGCATTGCGCGCTCGTCGTCGCGGTGTTCAGATGGAACGGCAGCATGGGCCTGGCCGGGTCTTCCTTCGAAGGCTGATTCCACACCGGCAGACCGCTCGGCAGCGGAATCGGGAAGCGGTCGTTGTAGCCGCGCACGCCGCGCAAATGACCGAAGTAGTGGTCGAACGAGCGGTTCTCCTGCATGAACACCACGATGTGCTCGACGTCGCGAATCGTGCCCGTGCGCGAAAACGCGGGCACTGCCAGCGCGTTGCGGATCGACTCGGGCAATGCGCTCATCGCGGCGGCGGCGCCCGCGGATGAAGCCACGGTTTGCAGGAAACGGCGACGACTAGTTGATGTCATCGAATATCACCTTCTGCGTAAAGGAAGAATAGCGCGGGTGGACGCGACGTTGGGGTATTTCGTTGTCGGTGACACGTTGCTCTCGCCGATCAGTGCGAGCTAGTCGTCGGTTGATCGAAAGACAATGGAAAGTATTGGGAAAATCGATGTTCATGGCGCTGCCATCTGCGCTATGTTTGCTGCATTCCGGTTCGCGTATGAGCACGGTCCAATGACTCGCATCGATTCACCCATCGACATCTCGCAACTCGAAGACGAATGGCTCGAAGCCGACGGCTTCGGCGGCTTTGCGTCGGGCACGGTCGGTATGTTGCGCACGCGCCGCTACCATGCGCTGCTGCTAGCCGCGACGCGCGCGCCGGGCGGGCGCATGGTGCTCGTCAACGGCATCGAGGCGTGGGTAGAGGCGGGCGGCGAGCGCTTCCCGTTGACCATGCAACGCTATGGGCCTGACGTGATCTATCCGGATCTGCGCGGCAAGCTGCTCGGTTTCGATACCGCGCCGTGGCCGAGCTGGCGCATTCGACTCGATACGCATACTGCGATCATCGCCGAGGTGTTCGTCAGCAAAGCGACGTGCGAAACGGTATTGCGCTGGCGGCTCGAAGGCGGCGGACTCGATGCGCCGGTGCTGAAGGTCAGACCGCTGTTGTCGGGCCGCGATTATCACGCGTTGCATCACGAGAATCCGGCCTTCGACTTCGGTGCGCTACTCAGCGCCGATCAATCGTGCGCGAGCTGGCAGCCGTATGGCGGACTGCCGGTCGTGCGGGCGGCGACGAACGGCACCTATACGCATGCGCCCGAGTGGTATCGCAACTTCTGCTACGTGCGCGAGCAGGAGCGCGGTCTCGACGGCAGCGAAGACCTCGCGGCGCCCGGCGTGTTCAGCTTCGATCTCGCCCAGGGTGAAGCGGTGATGATTCTGAGTGCAGCGAGCACGGCCGCCACCCAAAGCTCCAACGACAAACCGCAAGCCGCCGCCCACGCCGCCGAGCTCGCCGACACCGAACAACAACGCCGCACCGCACTCGGCTCGCGCCTGCAGCGGTCGGCCGACGCCTACGTCGTCACGCGCAACGAAGGCCGCACGATCCTCGCAGGCTTTCCGTGGTTCACCGACTGGGGCCGCGACACGTTCATCGCGATGCGCGGCCTGCTGATCGCATCGAACCGTCTCGACGAGGCCGAAGCGATCCTGCTCGAATGGTCGGGCACGCTGTCCGACGGGATGCTGCCGAACCGCTTCCCCGACTATGGCGACGCGCCCGAATACAACTCGGTCGATGCGTCGCTATGGTTCATCGTCGCGGTCCACGACTATCTGGCTACGCCCCACGCAAGCGCGCAGACGCGCGCGCATCTGCAGCAAGCCGCCGAAGCGATCCTGACCGGCTACACGAACGGCACCCGCTTTAACATCGCCTGCTGTCCCGACGACGGTCTGCTGCGCGCCGGCATCCCCGGCGTGCAACTGACGTGGATGGATGCGAAAGTCGGCGATTGGGTCGTCACGCCGCGCATCGGCAAGCCGGTCGAAGTGCAGGCGCTATGGATCAATGCGCTGCGAATCGCGTCGGCATGGAACCCGCAGTGGCGGCAGGCTGCGGAGCGCGCGACGCTCGCATTTCACGGGCGCTTCGTCGATCCGGCCACGCAGACGCTGTTCGATAGCGTCGACGTCGATCATGTGCCGGGTACGGTCGATCGCTCGGTCCGGCCGAACCAGATCTTCGCGATCGGTGGCCTGCCGTTTCCGCTGCTCGAAGGCGCGGCGGCGCGCGCGGTCGTGGCGCAGGTCGAAGCGCAATTGCTGACGCCGCTCGGCCTGCGCTCGCTCGCGCCGTCCGATCCGGCCTATCGCGGCCACTACCGCGGCGCGCAGCTCGAACGCGACGGCGCCTATCATCAGGGCACCGTGTGGGTATGGCTGATCGGCCCGTTCGTCGAAGCGTGGCTGCGAGTGAATGGCACAAGCGCCACGAATCTCGCGCAGGCGAGGACGCGTTTTCTCGCGCCGCTGTACCAGCATCTCGATCACGCAGGGCTCGACCACCTGTCCGAGATCGCCGACGGCGATGCGCCGCACGCGCCCGCCGGCACGCCGTTCCAGGCCTGGTCGCTCGGAGAAATGCTGCGCGTCGAAAGTCTGCTTGCCCGATTCGAGCGCGACGGGGCGTAAACCGCGCTACGATGTTGGGTCCTACCGCCAGGCTTGTTGCAAGGACGTTCTCATGCCACCGCTGCGCGCTGCCAATCTGCTTGCCACGCTCGAAGGTTCCCGGCTGCATTCGCCCGAATGCGGCCACTGGCAGCGCTGGGGGCCGTATCTGAGCGAGCGCCAGTGGGGCACGGTGCGCGAGGACTACAGCGCGGACGGCACCGCCTGGGACTCGTTTCCGCACGACCATGCGCGCAGCCGCGCCTACCGCTGGGGCGAAGACGGCATCGCCGGATTCGGCGACGACCGGCTCAGCTGGTGTGTATCGCTCGCGCTGTGGAACCGCGAGGACCCGATCATCAAGGAGCGCCTGTTCGGCCTGACCAACGCGCAGGGCAATCACGGCGAGGACGTGAAGGAGCTGTACTTCTATCTGGACGGTACGCCCACGCACTCCTACATGCGCATGCTGTACAAGTACCCGCATGCGGCCTATCCGTATCAGGACCTGATCGACGAAAACGCGCGCCGCGGCGGCGACATGCCGGAGTACGAAGTGCTCGATACCGGCGTGTTCGACGATCTGCGCTATTTCGACGTGCAGGTCGAATACGCGAAGCACACGCCCGACGACATCGTGATGCGCGTGACGATCGAAAATCGCGCGGACGAGGCGGCCTCGCTCGACGTGCTGCCGCAGATCTGGGCGCGCAACTCGTGGTCGTGGAAGGAGAACAAGGACAAGCCGAAGCTCGTCGCCGGCACCGACCACGACGGCGCGGTGCGTCTGCTTGGCCATCACCATGTGCATGAGCCGATCGTCGTGACCGCGTGGTCGAAGGACGCGCCGCAACTCGCGTGGCTGTTCTGCGAGAACGACACCAACGTGAAGCGGCTGTTCGGCATGGACGGCGCGGGCCCGTTCAAGGACGGCTTCAACGACTACCTCGTGCACGGCGACGCGAACGCGATCCGTCGTGACGCAGGCACGAAGGCCGCCGCGCATGCGCAGCTGGAACTCGGGCCGCATGCACGCGCGGTGGTGTATCTGCGCTGGCACCCGCAATCGGCGACCGATGAAGCGCCATTCGATGCCGACGCGTTGATCGCGCGCCGCCTCGCCGAGGCGGACGAATTCTATGGCGCGTTGCAGCACGAGATCACCGACCGCGATGCGCGCCTCGTGCAACGCCAGGCGCTCGCCGGCATGCTGTGGTCGAAGCAGTACTACCAGTACGACGTGCAGCGCTGGCTCGACGGCGACCCGCTGCAGCCGAGCCCGCCCGCCGCGCGCAAGCAGGGCCGCAACAGGGACTGGCGACATCTGTGCAACGCGGACATCGTGTCGATGCCGGACAAGTGGGAATACCCGTGGTACGCGTCATGGGACCTCGCGTTTCATGCCGCCGCGTTCGCGCTGATCGATCCGGCGTTCGCGAAGAAGCAATTGCTGCTGCTCGTGAAGGACCGCTATCAACACCCGAACGGCCAGTTGCCCGCTTACGAATGGGCGCTCAGCGACGCGAACCCGCCCGTGCATGCGTGGGCCGCATGGCGCGTGTACGAGATCGATCGCGCGCTGACCGGCAAGGCGGACCGCGATTTTCTGGAGCTCGTGTTTCACAAGCTGCTGTTGAATTTCTCGTGGTGGGTGAATCGCAAGGACGCCGACGGCCACAATATTTTCCAGGGCGGCTTTCTCGGGCTCGACAACGTCGGCATCTTCGACCGCTCGTCGCCGCTGCCGACCGGCGGCCACATCGACCAGGCCGACGGCACCGCGTGGATGGCCGCGTATGCGCTCGACCTGATGCGGATCGCGCTCGAACTCGCCTACGCGAATCACGTGTTCGTCGACATCGGCGTGAAGTTCTTCGAGCACTTCCTGTACATCGCGGAAGCGGTCAGTTGCGACGACGGCTGCGACACGGGTCTGTGGGACAGCGCGGACGAATTCTTCTACGACAAGCTGCGCTTGCCCGACGGCAGCAACATGCCGATGCGCGTTCGCTCGATCGTCGGACTGATACCGCTGTTCGCCGTGCATGTGCTCGAAGAGCGTTTGCATGGCGGCTTGCCGGGCTTGCGCGAGCGCCTCGTATGGTTTCTCGAGCATCGGCCCGATCTCGCGAAGCTGGTGTCGCGCTGGAACGAACCCGGCAAGGGCAACGCGCTGCTGCTTTCGTTGTTGCGCGGGCATCGGATGAAGGCGTTGTTACGGCGAGCGCTCGACGAAAGCGAATTTCTTTCCGATCACGGCGTGCGGGCGTTGTCGCGTTGCCATCGCGAGCATCCGTTCGTGTTCCAGCACAACGGCAACAGCTTCTGCGTGAAGTATCTGCCGGCCGAATCCGATACCCGTGTGTTCGGCGGCAATTCGAACTGGCGCGGGCCGGTGTGGATGCCGGTCAACTATCTGCTGATCGAATCGCTGTACGAGTTTCATCGCTATTACGGCGATGATTTCCGCGTCGAGTATCCGACCGGGTCGGGCCAGAAGTTCTCGTTGAGCGAAATCGGCGACGAACTCGCGCGCCGCGCGACCACGCTGTTCCTGAAGGACAAGAACGGCGAGCGGCCGGTGATGGGCGCGTATCCGCTGTTGCAGGCGGACCCGCGTTCGCAGGATCTGATCCTGTTCCACGAGTATTTTCATGGCGACAACGGTCGTGGCGTCGGCGCTTCGCATCAGACCGGCTGGACCGGGCTCGTCGCGTTGCTGTTGCAGCCGCGCGCGATGGCGGCGTCGGGCAACGTGCCGCTTGCCGGGGAACCGGCGCCGGCACCCGCGCCGATTCCGGTGAAAGAACCGGTGCCGTCGCTCGTGGCCGCGACGTCGAAGTAAGCACGCCGCGCGCTCGCGCGCGAAGGCGATTGAACTGTGCGGCAGCGCCCGTGGTCTTTCATGTATCGCCACGCTCGTTCCATCGGCCTACCAGGTTCCAGGTGAATCCCATGTCGACTACACCGAACTCTTCCGCCTCTTCCGATCAGACCAACGCAGCGCCCGCCTTGAGCTGCAAGCTCAGCTCGAACCGATACGACACGCTGTCGTCGCCGGCCGGCAAGAAGCCCGCACCGCCGTGCACGCTCGTGATCTTCGGCGCGGGCGGCGATCTGACCAAACGTCTGTTGATGCCGGCGCTCTACAACCTCTCGGTCGATGGCCTGCTCGACGACAGCATGAAGATCATCGGCGTCAATCACGGCGAGCGCGAAACGCGCGAATGGTGCGACGAACTGCATACGTCGCTGCAGAAATTCGCCGCCGACAAGGCCAGCACCTTCCACGCCGGCAAGCTCGACGACAACGCGTGGAACTGGGTCGCGCAGCGCCTCGAATACATGGCGGGCGAGTTCGAATCCGACGATACGTTCGCGAAGCTGAAACAGAAGCTCGATCAGTCGAAAGTCGGCAACGTGGTTTTTTACCTCGCGGTCGGTGCGCGTTTTTTCAAACCGATCGCCGAGCGGCTCGGCAAAGCCGGTCTGCTGAAGGAAGGCGACGGTGCGAACGGCGGCTTTCGGCGTCTCGTGATCGAGAAGCCGTTCGGCACTGATCTCGCATCGGCGCGCGATCTGAACGCGCACATCCTGTCGTATGCGAAGGAATCGCAGGTGTACCGCATCGACCATTTTCTCGGCAAGGACACCGTGCAGAGCATTCTCGCGGTGCGCTTCGCGAATGCGATGTTCGAGCCGGTCTGGCGGCGCGAGTACATCGACTGCGTGCAGATCACGGCGGCGGAAACGATCGGCGTCGAGGGGCGCGGTCGGTTCTACGAGCAGACCGGCGCGTTTCGCGACATGGTGCCGAACCATCTGTTCCAACTGCTCGGCATCGTTGCGATGGAGCCGCCGAATTCGTTCGACGCCGAAGCCGTGCGCGACAAGAAGGTCGAGCTGTTCGACGCGATCCAGCCGCTGAAGCCCGACGACGTCGTATTCGGCCAGTACGAAACAGGGCCCGCCGGTGTGGGCTATCGCGAGGAGCCCGACGTCGCGCCCGGCAGCACGACCGAAACCTACGCGGCGGCGCGCGTGTTCGTCGAGAACTGGCGTTGGGCCGGCGTGCCGTTCTATCTGCGTACCGGCAAGCGGCTCTCAGTGCGCCGCACCGAAATTTCGGTGCAGTTGAAGCCGGTGCCGTTCCGCCTGTTCCGCGACACGCCGGTCAACGCATTGACGCCGAACGTGCTGACGTTGCGCATCGATCCCGAGCACGGCTCGAGTTTCGATTTCAATGTGAAGGCGCCGGGCCCGGTGATGCAGATCGGTGCGGTGCAATCGTCGTTCAACTATGGCGACTTCTTCGATGAGCGCGCGAACGTCGGATACGAGACGCTGCTATACGACTGCATGCTCGGCGACGCAACGTTGTTCCAGCGCGCCGATGGCATCGAGACGGCCTGGTGTGCGGTCGACGACGTGCTGCATCCGAAGACTGGCGGTGCTCTGCCGGTGCACGGTTACGCCGCAGGCAGCGACGGGCCGGCCGAAGCCGACGCGTTACTGGCGCGCGATGGCCACGCGTGGCGGCCGTTGCAGCAGAAAGCACCCAGTGGCAAGTCGTAGCGGCAGCTTTGAACGAACCCGCAGACACGCATCACAACCGCCTCACCACAACCGGGAGACATCGTGGCGACACGCAACAGGAACGCAGTGAAACGAAACGCGCCGAAGAGCGGCAGCGAGCACATCCTCGCGATCGACCTCGGCGGCACCGGCCTTAAGGCCGCGATCATCGACGCCAACGGCCAAATGAAAACCGAGCGTGTGCGCGTTGCGACGCCGCATCCGTGCACGCCGGATCAACTGGTTGACGCGCTCGTGCAGCTCGTGGCTCCGCTCATCGAGCAGGTGCAGCCTGTTTGTATCTCGATCGGCTTTCCGGGTGTCGTGCGCGATAACCGCATTCTGACCGCGCCGCACTTCGGCATCGAAGGATGGCACGACATCGCGCTCGCGGATTCGCTCGCGCGGCGCCTGGGCGGTCTGCCGGTGCGGATGATCAACGACGCCGAGATGCAGGGCTTCGCGGCGATCGAAGGCCACGGCCTCGAATTCGTGCTGACGCTCGGCACCGGCGCCGGCACCGCGATGTTTCGCGATGGCGAGCTGATGCCGCATCTGGAGCTCGCGCATCATCCGGTCAGCAAGAAGGGTGTCGCGTACGACGAATACATCGGCGAGGCCGCGCGCGAGCAGGTCGGCAACAAGCGTTGGAACCGGCGTGTCGAGAAGGTGATCGGCATTCTCGAGTCACTGGTCAATTACGACAAGCTGTGGATCGGCGGCGGTAACGCGGCGCGCATCAAGTTCAAGCTGCCGGCGAACGTGGCGACCGTATCGAACGACGCGGGGATAGAGGGCGGTGCGAAGTTGTGGCATCCGCTGTCGGTGCGCGAGACGCGGCAGTTTCCGGAGGCCACGGAGAAGACGGGGCGGTTCAAGCCGAAGTGAGGGGGTGGGCGGTTGCTGCTTGATGGGCTTCTCAGCGCTGCCACGCTCCTTCCAAGGCCCTCAGTAACCTTCCCAAACCCAGAGACTCTCCATGACTCGCATTCAACTGGACATCGCGCGGCGCCTCCTTTCCGCTGTCGCGTGCGCGCTGCTCGCTTGCACGAGCGCGCATGCCTACGCGGCACCGGCCTTCGCAGTGTCGTCACCAGGACTGGCGGACGGCGGCACGCTCAACGTGAGCCACGCGGCGAGCGCGAACAACTGCGGCGGCGGCAACGTGTCGCCCGCATTGCAATGGCATAACGCGCCGGCCGGCGCAAAGAGCTTCGCGGTGACGATCTTCGATCCCGACGGCGCGAAAGGCCTCGGCATCGTGCACTGGATCGTGTATGGCATCGCACCGGGTACGACCGGACTCGCCGAGGGCGAAGCCGCGCCGGCGGGCAGCGTCGCCGGCACGAATCGCACCGGCGGCCCCGGCTATTACGGGCCGTGTCCGCCAGTCGGCGATGTGCCGCACCACTACGTCGCGCAGGTCTATGCGCTCGATCTGCCGCCCGACGCATTGCCGGCCGGCTTGACGCGCGACGCGTTCCTCGCCGCGATCAAGGATCACGTGCTCGCCGCGACGAGCACCGTGCTGCGCTATGGACGATGAAGTCGCGCGGGCAAACACGTACCGCGCGTGATCTGCCGAAGGGCGCTTAGCGCGCCGCGTCTCCCCAGCGATACTGCACGCTCGCTTCATCGAGCTGGGTCTTGATGGCGTCGTCGAGCGTCAACTCGGCCGCCGCGAGCGTATCGCTCAACTGCTCCGCGCGACTCGCACCAATGATCGCCGACGTAATCAGCGGATTCGCGAGTACCCACGCAAGCGATATCTTCGCCAACGACTCGCCGGTCGGCACGGCGATCGCCTTCAGTCTTTCGATCGTGTCGAACTCGCGCTCGTGCCAGTAGCGCTCTTGATACATCGCGCCAGCCTTGCCGACGCTTTCTGTGAAGCGCCCTTCGGCGGGCGTCGCATCGAGCCGATGCTTGCCCGTCAGCAGTCCGCCCGCAAGCGGGTTATACGGCATCACGGCTAGCTGCTCCTCGGCGGCCAGCGGCAGCAGCTCACGCTCGATCTGACGAAACAGCAGGTTGTAGCGCGGCTGGACCGACACGAAGCGCGCGACGCGCAGCACGTCCGCGCGTCCCAAAGCTCGCGCGAGCCGATACGCAAGAAAATTCGACACGCCGATATAGCGCGCCTTGCCCGAGCGCACGATCGTATCGAGTGCTTCGAGCGTCTCGTCGAGCGGGGTTTTCGCGTCGTCGGAATGGAGCTGGTACAGGTCGACGTAGTCAGTGCCGAGGCGCTGCAAGGACGCATCGATCGCATCGAGCAGGTGTTTGCGCGACGCGCCCTGATCCCACGCGGCGGGCCCCATCTTGCCGACCGCCTTGGTCGCGACGATGAAGCGCTCGCGCTTGCCCTTCAGCCAGCGTCCGACGATTTCTTCGGTGCGTCCGGCCAGGTCTTCGCCCGCGCCGAGCGGGTAGATGTTCGCGGTATCGATGAAATTGACGCCCGCATCCGCGGCCGTGTCGAGGATGCGGTGCGATGCGGCTTCTTCGGTTTGCAGGCCGAAAGTCATGGTGCCGAGACACAGGCGCGAAACAGTCAGGCCGGTGCGGCCGAATTGGCGATATTGCATGAAGTCGACTCCAGAGGGGACGAAAGCGTTTGCCGGAAGGGTGGGGCCTTAATGTTATATGCGGTGTTGTAAAAAGGATAAACGGACTCGCGATTCAATGCGCGCGACCAACGCGAAGCGACGTTATTTAAATGAAAGAAATCGTGTAATGATAAATGGACTCTTGAGCGCGCCACTGATAAGCCTTTTGCAAGTAAAGAATTACAAGTAGTAATAAACCCGGTCGACCATCCTTCATGTTTTTACAGATAGCTTTCGATAGAAAAAAATAGAAACAAATCCTTTCCGCGAAGTAATGCACGCCGCGATTGATGCCTTCCTCTGTGTATGAAATGATAGCGATTCTCATTTAAACCTAGCCAGCGATCCCGTCATCTCCCCCTCACACAACGGAGAGCGGCAGCCAGCCATTTGCGGTTTTGTCATGAATTCGACGTCATTGATGCGAATTCGACAAAGCGCATTTCTGACGGGATTTCCATGCTCAATCACACGCCGCTGGCGACAGCGCTAGCGCTCGCTTTTGCCGTTCCTTATGCGACGCCTGCGCTCGCGCAAAGCGCACCGCAAAGCGCGTCGCAACCGGCCGCCTCCAGCGCGCCGCAGAACGTACAAAGCAACGCACAGAACAACGCACCCGCTACGGACGCGCCGACGTTGCCGACCATCGGCGTGCAGGCTCAGGCCGTCCAGCAGGACTTCCAGGCCGAGCGCGCGACCGTCGGCGCGAAGACCCCGACCGCGCTGCGCGACATTCCGCAGACCGTCACCGTGATCAATCGCAGCCTGCTCGCTTCGCAGGGCGCGACGTCGTTTACGGACGCGCTGCGCAACGCACCCGGCGTGACGATCGGCGCGGCCGAGGGCGGCCAGATCGGCAACAACATCAACCTGCGCGGCTTCACCGCGCAGAACGACATCTATCTCGACGGCTTCCGCGACCGCAACCAGTACTACCGCGACACGTTCGACCTCGAAGCGCTCGAAGTGCTATATGGCCCGTCGTCGATGCTGTTCGGCCGCGGCTCGACAGGCGGCGTGATCAACCAGGTCAGCAAGAAGGCGAACCTGACGGACTCGGCGGAAGTCTCCGGCATGATCGGCACCAACGACCGCTACCGCTCCACCGTCGACGTGAACCACAAGCTCACCGACACCTCGGCGATCCGCCTGAACGCGTTCGGCCAGAGCCTCGGCTCGACGCGCGACGTGATGAAGAACAAGGACTTCGGCGTCGCGCCGGAGCTGCGCTTCGGTATCGGCACACCGACCGAGATCACGCTGTCGGCGCTGATCCAGCGCAACAACGACATGCCCGACTACGGCATCCAGGCGCTGAACGGCCGCCCGTCGCCGGTGCCGAAAAACACGTTCTACGGTTTGACCAGCGACCGCACGATCCAGAACGTGCAGATCTTCACCGGGGCCATCAAGCACAAGTTCTCCGACGATCTGACGCTGACGAACCAGACACAGATATCGCATTCGATGACCGACGCGCGCGAAACCGCGCCGCAAGCGGTGCTGACCGGGCCGCTGTCGTCGAGCACTGCGCTGAACAACGGCAACTTCACGACGCTGCCGCCGTCGGCCCTGTTCATCAAGCAGCAAAGTCATGACCGCGTGATCCAGAATCACGCGATCTACAACGACACGATGGTCGAATACAAATTCGACACCGGGCCGATCAAGCACGACGTGATCGCCGGTGTCGAAGTGGGCCACGACAGCTATACGAACCAGGCGTACACGCGCAACAACCTGCCGATCGTGCCGATGCTCAATCCGCCGATCATCGGCACGCCGTCGAACGTGACGACGACGGTCGGCAACTACGCCGATTCGAGCGCGAACGAAATCGCCGCCTACCTGAACGACACGATCACGCTGACGCCGCACTGGAAGCTGATCGGCGGTGTGCGCTGGGATCGCTTCTCGGCCGAGATTCACAACACCGTCAACGCGCCAGCTTTCGCGAGCCAGACCAACTACTTCACGAGCGTGCGCACGGGCGTCATCTATCAGCCGACCGACTGGCAGTCGTACTACGTGTCGTACGGCACGTCGTTCAACCCGTCGCTCGAAAACCTGACGGTCACGAATCTCACGCAGAACCTCGCGCCTGAATCGACGAAGTCGTATGAAGTCGGCGGCAAGTGGGATCTGTTCGGCGGCAACATCTCGCTGACGTCGGCATTGTTCCGCGAAGAGAAGGACAACGCGCGCACCCAGGTCTCGCCGACCGAATACGAGTTGGCCGGCGACATTCGCGTCGATGGCTTCCAGGCCAGCGTGACGGGACACATCACCGACAAATGGCAGATTTTCGGCGGCTACACGTACATGGACGCGAAGATCCTGAAAGCGGCCGACGGCACGCAGGGTCACACGCCGGCCAACACGCCGCGCAACACGCTGACGTTCTGGACCACGTACGCGATCACGCCGCACTGGGAAATCGGCGGCGGCCCGATCTATATGTCGTCGCGTTATGCATCGAATACGAACTTCGTGAAGGTGCCGGGCTACACGCGTTGGGACGCGACCGCGGCCTATCACGCGAAGAAGTACGACGTGCGCCTGAACCTGCTGAACCTGACCAACAAGTACTACTACGACGCGTTGATTCCGTCGGACGGCGGACGTTCCGTGCCGGGCATCGGCCGCACGCTGCTCGCGACGTTCGATTACCGCTTCTGATGGGAGCGTTGGCGACACGCTGAGCTCATCCGTTGGGCTTGCCGCTTTGCAAACGACAAGCCGACTCGAAGGACACACTATGCTGCTGCACATTCCGAAGGTACTGGACGCCGATCAATTGCGCTTCGTGCGCGAGCGGCTCGATCGAGCCGGCGACGCGTGGGTGGATGGCCGCGCGACCGCGGGCTATCAGGGCGCGCCGGTCAAGCGCAATCAGCAGATCGCCGAGCACTCAGCGATCGCGCGCGAACTCGGCGACGTGATTGTCGCGGCGATCGAGCGCAATCCGCTGTTCATCAGCGCGGTGCTGCCGAACCAGGTGTATCCGCCGCTGTTCAACCGCTACGAGGGCGGCATGCAGTTCGGCAGCCACGTCGACGGCGCGGTGCGCGTGCTGCCGAACGGCGTGAAGCTGCGCACCGACGTGTCGGTGACGGTGTTTCTTAGCGCACCCGACGAATACGACGGCGGCGAACTCGTGATCGAAGACACCTACGGCGTGCAGCAGGTCAAGCTGCCGCCCGGCGACATGATCGTTTATCCGGCGACGAGTCTGCATCAGGTGACGCCCGTCACGCGCGGCGCACGCGTGGCGAGCTTCTTCTGGGTGCAAAGCCTCGTGCGCAGCGACACGCATCGCGCGCTGCTGTTCAACATGGACACCGCGATTCAACGGCTCAACGCCACCCATGCCGACGACGCTGCGCGACGCAGCCTCGTCGGTTGTTATCACAATCTGCTGCGTACCTGGAGCGAAACGTGAGCGAATCCGACACCCTCGACGTTGAACCGCCGGCGGCCGGCCAACATGGCGCGCACGAACTGCGCCGGCTCGACGGCGATGAACTGAGAGCGCGCCAGCGGCGCTCGCGCCGCGCGACTTTCATCAAGTGGCTGCGCCAGGTGCATGGCTGGGTCGGACTGTGGGGCGCGGCGCTCGGTCTGCTGTTCGGCACGACGGGCTTTTTCCTGAACCATCGCGGCGGTCCGCTGCGCGTGTCGACCGGCGAGCCGCAGGTGTCGGTGATGCAGGTGCCGCTGCCGCAACCGGCACCGGAAACGCCGCGCGAACTCGCGAAGTGGCTCAAGCAGGAGCTGAAGATCGCCGGCAATCCGGGGCGTGTGCAGAAAGAACCCGAGCATCCGGTGGCGTGGGGCGATCGCAGCGTCGTGCAGCCCGAGCACTGGCAGCTGAATTTCGCGTCGCCGAAAGAAAATACCTCGGCCGAATACTGGGTCGGCAATAACACCGTGACGGTCAAGCGCAGCGCGAATACCTTTCTCGCGATGCTGACGAACATGCACAAAGGCGTGGGCTTGAGCGTCGGCTGGGTGCTGCTGATCGATACGCTCGCGGGCAGTCTGATCCTGCTGTCGCTGACGGGCGTGCTGTTGTGGACCGAGTTGAACAAGCGCAAGACGGTGGGGCTCGTGCTCGTGGCGGGTTCGATTGCGGCGGCGGTGGCGTTGGGGACGATGTAAGGCGCAGCGCAACGTCCCGGACGAAGCCTGCGCGCTGGCGGGCAGGCTCGGAGCGGTACGCGCTAGAATCGTCGCAGACCTACTTCGCTGGCTTTGCCGCCATCCGCCGATGACCTCTCCCGCGAACCCCGTCGACACCGCGCTGACCACGCGACGCGCGGTGCGCGCCTTTCTGCCGACACCGGTGCAGCGCGCCGACATCGAAGCCATTCTCGAAGCCGCCAGCTACGCGCCGTCGGGCACCAACACGCAGCCCTGGAAGGTGTACGTGCTGACGGGCGAATCGCTCGCGCGTCTGTCGCGCGATCTGCTCGCGGCCTACGACCATCCGCAGCGCGACGAGCTGTACCAGGAGGAGTACGCGTACTACCCGCGCCAATGGCAGTCGCCGTACGTCGACCGGCGCCGCAAGATCGGCTGGGATATGTACGGCCTGCTCGGCATCGAGAAGGGCGACAAGGCGCGCATGCACGAACAGCACTCGCGCAACTTCCGTTTCTTCGACGCACCCGTCGGCCTGCTGTTCACGATCGATCGCAGCCTCGAGCGCGGCAGCTGGCTCGACTACGGCATGTTCCTGCAGTCGATCATGACCGCCGCGCGCGGACGCGGCCTCGACACCTGTCCGCAGGCCGCGTTCATGCGGTTTCATCGGCTGATTGCCGAACATCTCGGTCTGCCCGAGAACGAGCAGTTCGTATGTGGCATGTCGCTCGGACTCGCCGACCCCAATGCGCTGGTCAATACGCTGCGCCCCGAGCGCGAGCCGGTCGAGCGCTTCACGCGTTTTCTCGATTGATCGCAGACCTCAGTCCCCACCCAGAGGCAAACGAAAATGAAAACATCGCGCCGCCATTTCCTGTTGGTCAGCGCGAGCGTCGGCTCGTCGCTCGCGCTGTCTCGCGTCGCGTTCGCCGCGACCGTTCCCAATGCGCTGAGCGAGAGCGATCCGCAGGCGCAGAAGGTCGGCTATAGCGAAGATGCGTCGAAGGTCGACAAGGCCAGGTT
Organism: Paraburkholderia sp. BR14320; assembly: GCF_040948665.1. Taxonomy (NCBI): domain Bacteria; kingdom Pseudomonadati; phylum Pseudomonadota; class Betaproteobacteria; order Burkholderiales; family Burkholderiaceae; genus Paraburkholderia; species Paraburkholderia sp. BR14320. The sequence goes on along the minus strand of NZ_JBFPKG010000009.1, from coordinate 21,791 downwards.
CCCGAACTTCGCGGCCGGGCAATCGTGCGCGAACTGCTCGCTGTTCCAGGGCAAGGCGTCGGATGAGTACGGCGGCTGCACGCTGTTCGGCGCCAAACAGGTCGCGTCGCGCGGCTGGTGCAGCGCGTACACGAATATGTGAGCACGCACGCCGGCGCATCGTCCGCGGCTGCTACAGCAGCGCCTTTAGCACGAGTTCGTGCGAGTGCCCGATCCACACGGCGGCGTCGCGATGATCGCGCAACGCGTCGCCGGTATTCGGATGCAGAAAGACATCGAGCGAGCCGTGATTGAGCGTGAGCCAGCTGACCACGTCGGCGAACTGCTGGTGCGCGAACGCGAGCTGATACGACCACATCGGATGCGGGCCGACCGGCCGTTCGTGGAAGCGCCCGATCTGCAGTTTGTCGCCCCAATGCGCATCGATCTGCTCGCGAAACGCCCAGGCGGCGTCGCGGCTCGCCGCGTCGAAATAGATGTGCGCGTGCCAGCTTTGTATGGCTGAAGCATCGCGAAAAGTCATATCAGAGTTCATTGCCAGGCTCGTTCCGTATCAGTCTTTATCCGACATTCATTCTGCTTCGTTTTCCGCCGGCGCGCGCGCTGCAACGCGCATGTGAAACTGTATCTGATCCTCGCCGACGATCTCGAAGCCAAGACGATCGTACAGCCGTTTGGCGGGATTGCCCTTGAGCACCTGCAAGCTGACCGGCAGCGCTTCGGCCGCGGCGGCGCGCAGGATCGTGCGCAGCACCTGCTCGCCGATACCGCGGCCTTGTAGCGCCGGCGCGATCTGCAACTGCGCGACGAACCATTCGTCGTCGTTGCTATGCGCCTTCAACAGGCCCGCGGGCGCGCCGTCGATGCAGATCACCTGCGCGGCGTCGTAGCGATGCCGCAGGCGCGCGCGATGGGCGTCTTCGTCGGTCGGCTCGCCGGCGCGCGCCAGGTGTTCGGTCATCGTCGCCTTGCGCAGTTCGAGCAGGAAGGGTTCGTCGTCGGGTTGCGCGGGGCGCAAGGTCAACCCGGATCGTTGGTCGGGCAGTTGGGCGGACATGTCGGCAAGGTCGTGGCTCGCAATCGCGCACGCGATGATCGTGCGAGGCGCGAGTAAGAATTGTCGTCGATTGTCGCGTCCGCTGCGCTTTTTTACCACGGCCAGGTTGCGGTCTTCCCACTTTGCGATGCGGGTCATCGTTGCCGGTGACGCGAGTGCCTGTGTCGCTATCGGCGTTGGATGGCATGCGCTTTGCTCTGATGTCTGCCCTCATCGCGGACGCGCTATCTGCACCAACGTACGAACAGACAAAACGGGGCCTCCCGATGCGGTGAGCGTCAGATGATTTTCCCGGGGACGTTCGCGTCATACGGCGAACGTCGTAATCAACGTTGCGAGGTGGGCTATGACGATGATCGAGGCGGTACCCAGCGTCTCGGCAGATGGACGAGCGGTGATTTTCCAGCTTTCGTCGCGGGGACGAGACCTTGAATGCGCGGTCACATGCGAGGCGCTCGAACAGCACTTCTGGCTGCAACGCGGCGCGGGTGAGGCGCGCATTCTGAAGACGTTCGCGGACGGGCGCCAACGCATTACCGCGATCGCTGAACGAAAAATGCTCGCGCGTCCCGGTGAGAAGGTCTTGCTGACGATCGACGATTTCTCTACACGCGGTTGACGTGCGTGGCGCGGCGGGCCGGAAACTCCGCTGTTACATCGATTCGCCAAATTAAGCCGCCAAAGCCCCTCGCTTCGCGCAATTGCATTCGCGGGTGCGCGCCTACACTCTTTTCCATGGAGCGACAAATCACCGAACTCCATCGATGCGATTTCCCCTCGTGTCGGATTTGAACCGTACCGTTGATGAAGTAGTCTGCAGTTCGCAGTTCGCAGTTCGCAGTTGACGCAATACAAAGCGCGCAATGCATCGAGAACGCGCGCGAAGCAAATGGGGTAGCGGCCAGTGGTAGGAAATAACGAGGACCGGCCCACATGCAGTGGTATTTGGAAGTGGATTGAACCGACAGTTTGAAACTTGCTGTCGAGCGGTAGAAATTGCCGTTGCAGTACACGTAGGCAATAGCTTTGCAGGTTAGGTGGTTATAGGTTTGCAGGCACTCCACGCGCCTGCTGGACTGTTCCATCCTGTCGGCCCTGTTTCTTCGCGGAACAGGGCTTTTTTTTCGTCGCAACATCGCTTCTTGTTTCCGGCCGCTTCGAACCGATATGGGGACAGTGCGTTCTTCGAAACGTTCGAAGAACCGGCGCGTCGCAGAGCGTGAACTGTCGGGCGCGAAATGCGTCGGACGTTTGAGCGCGGCGTTTGCCGCCGTCGCGTGCCGAAGTCCGGGCGCGCTGCCGAAAGAAGGAGGTTGAATCGATGTCCAGCAAATCGCGAGTTCGCAAGCCCGGCCGCACGGCCATGTCCCCGTTGTTGCGTTCCCTGACGCAGAGCCGCACCGCACACGCGCCGGTCACGCAGACCATGCTGTTGCAGTCCTACGCCGCGCTTGATGCATTCCGCCGCGGCCACGGCGCACGCACGCTGCACACGACGCTGAGCCGGCATCTGCTGGTGTCGCAGGAATTGACGCGCGCCGGACTGGGCGCCGACGCGCGCGCGGACATCGAAAGCGCGCATGCGGCGATGGTGCGGCTCGATGTGCGCGAGCGCGAGACCGGCCGCTGGTCGCTCGAAGACGACGACTATGCAAGTCTGTGCGCGGCGCTCGCGATTTTCGACGGACAGTTGTCGGCCGCGTCACTGAGCGAGCTGGCGAGCGCGGAAGCGAAAATGATCGAAGGTCTGATGCGCTCCGCGCGGCTGAGAGCGCTGGCGGAAGCGCCAGTTTGAACGGCCCGCAACAAGCACAACGCCCCACATCGGGGCGTTTTTCACATTCAGCGCGGACGTAAATCGATTCCGCAGAATGCTTGAAAGCGGCATCGACGTTTCGCGCACGGCCGGCTGCCGCGCGCCGCGTGGCTCGTTACGAGTGTCCGTAGAAGTCCCGTCGGGCGCGTTTGCCGCTGAGATTCCCGCTTGCTAGACTGGCTGCGCCTGATTGCCACCTATCTACCTGCCGGCCTACCCGCTATGCCGCCGAGGCCAGGCGTCGCTGACGTCGTCGCGATGCCGAACCGCGCATGCAACCGAGCCCTGTCGGAGACACCATGTCCTACATGCTGCTGATCGTCGAACCCACGGACCAACGCGAGGAGCGCGGCGAAGCCGCCGGTCGCGACCTCTATGACCAGATGGTGCGGTTCTCCCAGAACCTGAAAGCGCGCGGCAAGCTGCTCGCGGTCGAATCGCTGACTTCGCAGAAGGACGCCGTGCGCGTGCAGGTCCGCAATGGCCAGTCGAAGCTCGTCGACGGGCCGTTCGCCGAGGCGAAGGAGATGATCGGCGGCTTCTTTCTGCTGAACTGCGACAGCCGTGAAGAGGCCGTGGCGATCGCGCAAACCTGTCCGGCGGCGGCGTGGTGCACAGTCGAAGTGCGCAAGCTCGGACCGTGCTTCATCTAGCCACGCGTGGCTCTCACGTCGTCTGCTTTGGTGTTTTCCCTGGCATGCCGGGACCGCCGCAGGTGTCGATCGGACCGTACGTTGCGCGTCGTGTGAGTAAGGGGCTAGCCGGCGTGGCCCCTTCAAACGATTCACGCGAATCCACTCACGACGAACCACAAAAAACAAGGAGCAACGACATGCGATTCATGATCATCGTAAAAGCCACGGCCGCGAGTGAAGCCGGCGAGATGCCCGAACCGTCGCTGATTGCCGCGATGGGGGCTTACCACGAAGAACTCGCGAAGGCCGGCGTGCTGCTCGACGCAACCGGCCTGCAGCCGAGCTCTAAAGGCTGGCGCGTGCTCTATAGCGGCGGCAAACGGAGCGTCGTGGATGGGCCGTTCGCGGAGACCAAGGAGCTGATTGCTGGCTACACGTTAATCCAGGTGCGCTCGCGCGACGAGGCGATGGAATGGGCGCGGCGTTTCCCGGCGCCGTTCGGTGAACACACCGATGGCGAAATCGAAGTGCGGCAGCTTTTCGAACTCGACGACTTCGAGCCGGGGCCGGAAGTCGAGCGCTTTCGCAAGCTCGAAGAAGATCACCGCTGAGGTGAAGGCTGAAGCCGTGACGATACAGGCCACCCATCGTGCGATCGACGCTGTCTGGCGGATCGAATCCGCGAAGGTCATCGCTCACGTCGCGCGGATCGTGCGCGACGTGGGGCTCGCCGAGGAACTCGCGCAGGACGCGCTGGTGGCCGCGCTCGAGCATTGGCCGGACGCGGGCGTGCCCGACAACCCCGGAGCCTGGCTGATGACGGCCGCGAAAAACCGCGCGCTCGATCGCCTGCGCCAGGAAGCGCTGCATGCGCGCAAGCGCGAGGAGCTCGGCCACGATCTCGACGCGATCGAAGCGCACGTGGTGCCCGATTTCGTCGATGCACTCGATGCCGCGCGCGCCGACGACATCGGCGACGATCTGCTGCGGCTCATCTTCACCGCGTGCCATCCGGTGCTGTCGACCGATGCGCGCGTCGCGCTGACGCTGCGCCTGCTCGGCGGACTCACCACCGACGAAATCGCGCGCGCGTATCTCGTGCCGGAGCCGACCATCGCGCAGCGGATCGTGCGCGCGAAGCGCACGCTGTCGGCGGCGCGCGTGCCGTTCGAGGTGCCTCAGGCGGACGCGCGCGCGGCGCGGCTCGCGTCGGTGCTGCAGGTGATCTACCTGATTTTCAACGAAGGGTATTCGGCCACCGCCGGCGACGACTGGATGCGCCCGGCGCTATGCGAGGAGGCGCTGCGGCTCGGGCGCGTGTTGAGCGGACTCGTGCCCGACGAAAGCGAGGTCTACGGTCTGGTTGCGCTGATGGAGATCCAGGCGTCGCGCACCCATGCGCGCACCGATGCGCACGGGCGGCCGGTGCTGCTGCTCGATCAGGATCGCAGCCGCTGGGACCCGCTGCTGATTCGCCGCGGCCTCGCGGCGTTGGACAGCGCACACGCGCTTGGCGGCGCAAGCGGGCCGTATGCGTTGCAGGCGGCGCTCGCCGCCTGTCATGCGCGGGCGCGCCGCGCCGAGGACACCGACTGGGCGCAGATCGTCGCGCTCTACGATGCGTTGGCGCAGGTCGCGCCGTCGCCGGTCGTGGAGTTGAATCGCGCGGTCGCGGTGGGGATGGCGTTCGGGCCGGCGGCCGGACTCGAAATCGTCGATGCGCTCGCCGCTGGTCCAGCGCTCGCGAATTATCACTGGTTGCCGAGTGTGCGCGGCGATCTGCTGGTCAAGCTCGGACGCATCGACGAAGCGCGCGCGGAGTTCGAGCGCGCCGCGGCGATGACGCGCAACACGCGCGAGCGCGAGCTGTTGCTGGAGCGTGCGCGCGGGCTTGCGCATTGAGTTTCGGCACCTCTGAGTGCCGCCTCAACGAATCAGCTGCCGTACCCCCAACGCAACGATCAACCCGCCGCACACGCGATCGATCCATCTCTTGCCGCGCCGATACGCCGACGCGATCCGCGCGTGCGACAACGCCAGCGCGACGAACCCATACCAGCTGCTCGCGACGACGAACACCATGCCGAGCATCGCGGCAAACGTGCCGGTGCTCACATGCGCGGGCGCGGCCGACGAAAACACCGCGGCAAAGAACGCCATCGACTTCGGATTCGCGATGTTGGTCGCGAAACCCTGCGCGAACGCCTGCCTGAAGCCGCCCGCCGGTGCCTTGACGAGCACCGCCTGCCTTGCCGCCGACGCGTTGAAGATCAGCCGCCCGCCGAACCACAGCAGATAACAGGCGCCCACGATCCTGACCACGAGGGCGAGCCACGGGAACGCGGCGAACACGATGCCGACGCCGAGAATCGCGCAGCTTGCCCAGAACAGATTGACGAGCACGATGCCGGCGACCATCGCGAGCGCTTCGATGCGCGTCGCCGAAGCGGCCTTGTGCGCGACCGCGACGAAGTTCGGGCCCGGACTCACCACGCCCGCGATATACACGGAAAACACGCCGACCACGGCGGCCCCATCGATCACGACACACTCCCTGTTGAAAAGCACTGGCTCGAAGAAGGCAACCGATGCATCTCGCTCACAGCCCGAAAAACGCCGCGCCCGCGGTCAGGACGCCCGCCCCCGCGACGAGGTACGACACATTACGAAGCCAGTTCTTGCGCGTGAGCAGGGTGATCGCGCACAGCGCAATCGCGACCTGAATCAGCAGCGTCGCCTGAGCCCAGCGATGATGGCCATGCAGCAGCGTTTCGCTGCGCGTGTCGGCGGCGACGACCTGTTTTTCGATCGCTTCGGCGTTCGCGCGGATCGGCTCCTTCTGCTTCTTGTATTTCTCGACATCGGCGACGAATTTCGCGTGCGCGTCGCTATTGGGGGCCGACAGCGCCGCGCCGAGCTCGGCGAGGTTTTCCTTCTCGCCCTTCGCCTGGTAATAGCTCCACTGGTTCGACGCTTCGGTCTTCTTGATCGCGGCTTCGTTCTTGAAGAACAGCGCGAGGTTTTCGGCGTTGCCGCTCTGGTACGCGCACAGCGCGCCGATCGTCGCGAGGATCGCGGTCATCACGGCCATCCGGCTCGCGAACGGATCGGCGTCGTGATGCCCGGCGTGGCCGGCGTGTTCGACGGCGTGGTCGTGCGGACCGTGCACTTTATATTCATCAGACATCAGATTCTCCGAGGCAATGCTTTTATCGTTCTCGCCGGGCGGCGCGGGCGCCCGGCGGCCTCAATCTTAGCGTGTTGCGGGCGGCCTGAGGCCGCGGCTTCAATGCAGCGTCGCCGCCAGCCGGTTGCGGAGACCCGTGTCGGAGGATAGTTATTGCATGCGGATCACGACGCGCCCGCGCGTACCGGCGGCGACCGCGTCGTAGGCTTCGCGCGCACGGGCGAGCGGAAATTCCTGTGCTATCGCCGGGCCGCTCAGCTTGCCGGTGTCGAAGCCCTCGACCAGCGCCGTCATCAGCGGCGCCGATTGCGCGACGCCGAGCTTGGCGCTGTCGACGCCGAGCAATTGCGTCTCGTTGTGATAGAAATCGATCAGATCGAACTCGACCCGACGCTTGCCGGTCGCGCTGATTTCGAGCACGCGGCCGCGCCGTTTCGCGAGACTCAGCGCGGTCTCGAACGCGACACCGCCGACCGTGTCGTAGACGACTTCCGCGCCCGCGCCGCCGGTCAGCTCGCGCACACGTTCGGCTGCGTGTTCGTCGAACGGCACGTAGGCGTCGATCAGGCGGCCCGCGGGCGTGGCCGGATCGAGCGGCCGGCGATCGACGGCGATCACGCGCGCGCCGCGTGCCTTCGCGATCTGCGCGACCGCGCCGCCGACACCGCCGCCCGCGCCAAGCACCGCGACGGTCTCGCCGGCCTGCAAGCTTGCGTATTCGACGGTGCCGAGCCACGCGACCACGAAGTTCACGCCGATCGCCGCCGCCTCGACGTGGCTCAACGCAACTGGCTTGCGCGACAGCGCCGCGACCGGAATGCTGAGGTACTCGGCATGCGTGCCGTCGCGCGTGAAGCCGATGTCGCCGCCGGTGCCCCACACCTCGGCATCGCGCCACGCGGCCGGGCCATCCACGACCACGCCGCTGAAGTCGCGCCCCGGTATGCGCGGCAGCACCGTATGGTCGAAACGGCCGGCCACGTTCTTCACGTCGCTCGGATTGACCGAGGCCGCCATCACCCGCACGACCGCATGCTCCGCGTCGGCTTGCGGCGTCGGCAGATCGACGTATTCGAGCACTTCGGGGCTGCCAAAAGATTTGAACTGAATCGCTTTCATCGTGCGTGGCTCCGGTTGGTTTGTCTTGCGCCGCGTTGCGCAGCGAATGCACCGTAGTCTAGGTGATGAACGCGCACCGGGTACGCGAACCACCAGTCGCTAACCCCCTTGACCCGCCTGACCCGCATCGCCGGCCTTCGGCGCCTGAGCATGCCGCTGATGATCGGCGGCCAGAAACATATACATCGCCGGCACCACGAACAGCGTGAACAGCGTGCCGATCGACATGCCCGTGAAAATCACGAGCCCCATCGCGTTGCGGCCCGCCGCGCCCGCGCCCGACGCGATCACGAGCGGCACCACGCCGAGCACCATCGCGGCGGTCGTCATCAGGATCGGACGCAGCCGCACGCCGGCGGCTTCCTCGACCGCTTCGCGCTTGCCGCGGCCAGCGCGCTGCAATTCGTTGGCGAACTGCACGATCAGAATGCCGTGCTTGCTGACGAGCCCCATCAGCGTGACGAGGCCGACCTGCGTGTAGATGTTCAGCGTCGTCAGGCCGATGTTGATGAAGATCAGCGCGCCGAACAGCGCCATCGGTACCGAGATCAGGATCACGATCGGATCGCGGAAGCTCTCGAATTGCGCAGCGAGCGCGAGGAACACGATGATCGTTGCAAGCAGCAGCGTAATGACGAAGCCGCCCGACTCCTGCACGAACTGGCGCGACGCTCCCGAGTAATCGGCCGAATAGCCGGCCGGCGCGACCTGCGCGGTCGCCTGGCGCAGAAAATCGAGCACCTGGCCTTGCGACACGCCCGGCACGGTCACGCCGGAGATCGTCGCCGAGTTCAGCTGCTGGAAGTGATTGATCGATTCGGGCACGACGCTGTGCTTGATATGCGCGACCGTCGACGCCGGAATCACGCTGCCGTCCGGCGTGCGCAGATAGTAGTCGAGCACCTGCGACGGATTGAGCCGATCGATCTGCAGCACCTGCGGAATCACCTTGTACGAACGCCCCGCGATCGAGAAGTAGTTCACGTAGCCGCCACCCAGCGCCGAACCGAGCGCCTGTCCGACGTCGCTTTGCGACAGCCCGAGCGAGGCCACCTTGTCGCGATCGACGACGAGCACCGCTTCCGGCTTGTCGATTTTCAGATCGGTATCGACGAAGAAGAACATCCCGCTCTCGCGCGCTTTTTCGAGCACCGCTTGCGACACCTCGTTGAGGTTTTGGAACGGCTCGGTCGTGCTGATCACGAACTGCACCGGCAATCCCTGCGAGCCCGGCAACGGCGGAAACTGGAACGCCGCGACGCGTGCGCCCGCGATCTGATTCCACTTCTGCTGCAACTCCTGTTGCAGCTCGGTCGCATTCTTGCCGCGCTGATCCCAGGTCTTGAACAGCACCCCGCCGATGCCCTGGTTGATGGTCGGCGAACCCGTCAGCTGGAACATCTGCGAGTACTCGGGCAGCGACTTCGAGGCGTCGAACACCTGGTCCGCGTAGGTCTGCATCTGCTGGATCGTCGCGTTCGGCGGCCCGATGATCTGCGACAGCACGACGCCCTGATCTTCCTGCGGCGCAAGTTCCGACTTCGAGGTCATGAACAGATATACGGTGCCGCACAGCAGCAGCGCGCCCATGATCACGAACACGGGCCAGGTATCGAGCGTCGCGTGCAACAGGCGGCCGTAGCCGCGATGCACGCGCTCGAACTGACGGTCGACGAAACGCGCGAATCGCCCGGACTCCTGCTCGGCGCGAAAGAAGCGCGAACACATCATCGGTGACAACGTGAGGGCGATCACGCCCGATACTGTCACCGCACCCGCGAGCGTGAACGCGAACTCAGTGAAGAGCGCCCCCGTCAGCCCGCCCTGGAAGCCTATCGGCGCATATACGGCGATCAGCACGACGGTCATCGCGACGATCGGGCCGCCGAGTTCGCGCGCGGCGATCAGCGCGGCGTCGAACGGCGTCTTGCCTTCGTGCTTCATATGCCGGTCGACGTTCTCGACGACGATGATCGCGTCGTCGACGACGAGCCCGATCGCGAGCACCAGCGCGAGCAGCGTCAGCAGATTGATCGAATAGCCGAGCGCCTGCATCATGAAGAACGTGCCGATCAGCGACAGCGGCATCGCGATCAGCGGCACGATCACCGCGCGGAAGCTGCCGAGAAACAGGAAGATCACGATCGTGACGATCACGAGCGCTTCGACGAGCGTCTTGATCACTTCCCTGATCGCGGTGTTCACGAAGTCGGTCGCGTCATACACGATGTCGCCCGTCATGCCGGTCGGGAACTGCCTCTGCAGATCGGGGAACACGGTTTTCACGCGCTTGGCCACATCGAGAATGTTCGCGTCCGGCGCGACCTTGATACCGATGAACACCGAGCGCTTGCCGCTGAACGCGACGTTGAAGTCGTAGCTGTCGGCGCCGAGCACGACGTTAGCGACGTCCTCGAGACGCACGATCGAGCCGTTCTTCTGCTTGACGACGAGTTGCTTGAAATCGTCGACGGTATGCAGGTCCGTGCCCGCTTCGAGGTCGACGCTGACCATCTGCCCCTTCGTCGTGCCGAGCGTCGCGAGATAGTTGTTGTTGCCGAGCGCGGTGAACACGTCGCTCGCGCTCACGCCGTGCGCTGCGAGCCGCGCCGAATCGAGCCACGCGCGCATCGCGAACTGCCGCCCGCCGAGCACTTCGGCGGTCTGCACGCCCTGGATCGAATCGAGCTTCGGCTTGACCACGCGCAACAGGTAGTCGGTGACGTTGTTGCTCGGCAGCACGCTGCTGTAGAAGCCCATGTACATCGCGTCGGTGGTCTGCCCGGTCTGCACGGTCAGCACCGGCTGCTGCGCCTGCGGCGGCAACTGGTTGCGCACCGAGCCGATCTGCGTGTTGATCTCGGTCAGCGCGCGGTTCGCGTCGTAGTTCAGGCGCAGCGTCGCGACGATAGTCGACACGCCCGTGATGCTCGTCGACGACATGTAGTCGATACCCTGCGCCTGCGCGATCGCCGCTTCGAGCGGCTGCGTGATGAAGCCGGCGATGGTGTCCGGGTTCGCGCCATAGTAGGCCGTCGTGATCGTGACGACCGCGTTCTCGGTCTGCGGATACTGGCTGACCTTCAGCACCGCGAGCGCGCGCAGCCCGAGCACGAGGATCAGCAGGCTCACGACCGAAGCGAGTACCGGCCGGCGGATGAAGATGTCCGTGAACATGATCGGGCGGCCTCGCTTATTGTTCCTGCGGCGTCGGATTCGGACTGTCCGACGGCTGGACGCGGTTATCGATGATCAGCGGCGTGCCGTTCTTCAGCTTGAGCTGGCCGCTCGTCACGACCTGGGTGCCATCGTCGACGCCCTTCAGAATCGCCACCTGGTCGCCGCGCGTCGGGCCCGGCGTCACGAACACCTGCTGCGCGACGGGCAGCGTCTTGCCCTGCGCGTTGGGCTGCGTGCCGGGCTTCACGATGAACACGGTCGCGCCATACGGGTTGTAGGTAATCGCCGTTTGCGGCAGCGTCAGGTGGCGCTCCTCGGCGCCCGAGTCGATCTTCACGTTCGCGTACATGCCGGGCAGCAGCTTGCGCTCGCGATTGTCGACGCTTGCCTCGATCTGCACGTTGCGTGTCGCGCTGTCGACTTTCGGGCTCATCGACTGGATCTTGCCGGTGAAGCTTTGTCCGCTGTACGCGTTGGTATCGACGCTGACGGTCGCGCCGATCGCGAGCTGGCCGAGCTGCTGTTGCGGCACCGAGAAGTCGGCGTAGATCGGATCGATGGCTTGCAGCGTGACGATCGTATCGCCCGGATTCAGGTATTGGCCCGGATTGATCGTCGTGATGCCGAGGCGCCCCGCGAACGGCGCGCGAATCGTCTTCTTGTCGACGAGCGCCTGCTGTTGCGCGACCTGCGCCTTCTTGCCCTTGAGGTCCGCCGCATCGGCGTCGAGCTGCGCTTTCGCGATCGCCTTGATGTCGTACTGCGCGCGGTCGCGCTCGTAGACCGTCTGCGCGAGGTCGGCCGCGGCCTGCAGCGACTGCAGCAGCGCGACGTCGCTGTCGTCATTGAGTCGCACGAGGATCTGCCCGGCTTTCGCTTCCTGCCCCGACACGAACGCGACCTGGCGCACGAGGCCGGCGACTTCGGTCGTCACGTCGACGCCGCGCACCGCGCGCAGGCTGCCGACCGCCGCGAGCTGCGGCTGCCACGACTGATAGTGGACCACCACCGCCGACACCGTCGCGGGCGGCGTGGTGTTGGCCGCCATGAACTTCGCGAACATGTGCGCGCGGAACAGGTTGAAGCCAACCAGCGCGGCGAGCAGCAGGCCGACGCAGATCAACATGATCACCATCCGCTTCGTCATCGGTTTTCTTTCGGCCATCGTGATGTCCTTGCTCGGCTTGGGGCGAGGGCTGAGGGTTGTGTCAGGGCACGGTCAATGTGGCGTTGCGGCGGCGGGCGCGGCGGCCGACTCGGGCGCCGCGCCATTCCACCAGCCGCCGCCGAGCGCCTGGAACAGCGCTGCCGTGTCTGCGTAACGCGCGGCCTGCGCCTGCGCGAGGCTGACCACGGTCTGCTGATACTGGCGTTGCGCGTCGAGCAGCGCGAGGTAGCTCACGCCGCCGACGCGATACTGCCCGCGCGTCAGTTCGAGCGAATCGCTCGCGGCGCGCGACGCGTCGGTCTGCGCCTTCAGGCCGGTCGCATCGTGTTCGAGCGCGCGCAGCGTGTCCGCGACGTTCTGGAACGCAAGCAGCACCGTCTCGCGGTATTGCGCGCCGGCCTGCTCGTAGGCGGCCTCGGCCGCGCGCTTCTGTGCGCTCAACTGGCCACCGTGAAAGACCGGTTGCAGCAAGCCCGCGCCGATGCTCCAGATGGTGCTGCCGGCCCTGAGCACTTGCGCGGGCGTCAGCGCCTCGGCGCCGTAGCTCGCGGACAGCGTGATCTGCGGATACATCGCCGCGGTCGCGACGCCGACCTGCGCGCTCGCCTGATGCAGTGTGGCGTCGGCGGCGAGGATGTCGGGGCGCTGGCGCACCAGCGACGACGGCAGACTGACGGGCAGCGTGTCGGGCAGCGAGAACATGTCGAGGGTGAATTCGGGCACGCCCGTGTCGCTCGGCAGCTTGCCGGCGAGCACCGCAAGCTGATGGCGCGCCTGATCGAGTTGCTGGTAGAGCGGCGGCAGCGTCGCGCGGGTCTGTGCGAGCAGCGTTTCCTGCGCGAGCACGGCCGCGCGGCTCACGCCGCCGAGCGAGAGTTGCTGGTCGAGCACGTTCAGCTGCTGCTCTTCCTCGGTGGCGATCCGCTCGGTCGCGTCGATCTGCGCGCGCACGGACGCTTCCTTGACCGCTGCGGTCACGATGTTGGCCGATATCGTCAGATAGGCGGCCTGTAGCTGGAAGCGCTGATAGTCGATCTGCGCATGCAGCGCTTCGAGTTCGCGCCGCGCGCCGCCGAACACGTCGAGCTTGTACGAGACGTTGACCGACGCGTTGTAAAGATTGAATTCTTCGACGAGGCCCGGCTCGCCGAACGCGATGCCGTTGATCTTTTCGCGCGTGGCGTTAAGTTGCGCGTCGACGCTCGGCAGCAAGGTGCCGCCTGCCTGCGCGGTGTAATTTTCGCGCGCCTGGCGCAACGCGGCCTGGGCCGCGGTCATGTTCGGGCTATTGGCGATGGCCTCGCGGATCAGCGCGTCGAGCGGCTCGCAGTGAAACAGCGTCCACCACGCGGCGGGGATGTCCTGGGCCGGCGCGAAACGCTGCGGCAGGCCGGCGGGGCCGGGCGCGGAGGCAGTCTGGTCGGGCAGCGGCCGGGCGGTGAAGGTGTCGGTAGCCGGCGCGGGCGGCGCGTGGTAGTCGGGGCCGACCATGCAGCCGGCCAACGCGACGCAACTGCACAGCGCAACGTAGAGGCGCCGCCAGACAATACGCTGACTCACGTCGATCATCGATCTACCTTGTACGCCAGGGGCGGGTGGACCGGACGAAGATGTTCAGGGCACCCGAACGTTCTTGGAGTTGTCTTGCCGACGCTGGAATTTACCACGCACGACGCGAGCCGCGCTTGGCCTCGCGTTCGCTAACCGCCGAAGGCGGATACGAGATCACGTAGGAGGGCGGTGAAAACGCGCGGCGCTCCCCGCAGTCTGCCGCGGCCGTCGCGGCATTCATGCAAGTTTCATAGATTGGGACACGCGGTTGGCTTGGTACCTGATCCTCGTGGTCGCGGTCGAGGTTGCAACGGTTTGCACGATTCGTCGAATGCGGTTGCGACGGTCATCTATGCGTATTCGCTCGCACCTCTGGTGTGATAAATCTGCTGCGCAGCCGGCGTACTGTCGACCCCTCAGCTTTAATGCCCCATCACCATCAGCAGCACCGACAGCGTCACAAGCTCGAAATCGGCTTCACGATGTGCTCCGCTTACAGCGTCGTCCCCGGCTATGCGCGAGCGTTCGGCGCCGCGTATCCGCAGGTCGAGCTGAAATTGCGCGAGGTCGTGTCGAACGATCTGGCCGCGCAGTTGCTCACCGGGCACATCGACGCGGCGATCATGTTCCCGACCGTGCCCGACAAGTCACTCACGACGCGCACGGTGCCCAGCGAGCCGCTGTGCGTCGCGCTATCGCGCAGCCATCCGCGCGCGCGGGCGCGGCGGTTGAAGATTGCGCAGCTGGCGGGCGAGCCGTTCGTGCTCGCATCGGAAGAAGTCGCGCCGAGCCTGCGCGCGACGATTCTCGAACACTGCCGCTCGGGCGGCTTCGAGCCGGACATCCGCTTCGAAGTGCAGTTGCAGCAGACGGTGCTGAGTCTCGTCGACGAAGGCGTGGGTGTCGCGCTGGTGCCGTCGTCGATGCGCAGGGCGCAGTTGGCGGGCGTGGTGTTCCGCCCGCTTGCCGACGCGCCGCTGATCGAGCAGGTGCTCGCCCGGTCGCCGGCGAACCGGAATCCTTGTTTGGGGAGATTTTTGGAGTTGGCATGAACGGACCGCCGGCGCGGTCATTCACACATTTGCCGCCGAACTCTCCGCCGCCTGCTCATCCGCCGGATAGCGCTGCGCGTCCCGCTTGATACGCCGGCGAATCAGGATCGTCCACACCGTCAGCGCCACGTACACGCCATAACGCAGCGCAGTGGATGCGAGCGCCGAGCGCGGGTCGTTCGGCCAATGCAGCACGATCGCACTGCGCACGATGTTCTCGCCGATCATGCCGATCCCCCACACGAGTGTCATCAGGCGAATATAGCTGGCGAGCATCGGACGATCACGCCAATGTCGCTCGAACAATTCCACGCTGCGATGATCTTCGCGCGACATCGTCGAGCGCGCCAGGTAGAACACCATCGGCTTGCGCAGCGTGAGCGACGCGAGAAACGCGATGCCGATAAAGCCCGACACCATCGGGTCTTCGATCAACAGCAGACGCGCGTCGCTGAATACGAGGCTCGTGGCAAGCGCTGGCAGCACGCCCGCGAGCACGAGTGCGCTCAGCGCGTCGAAATGCCGGTAACGCAGCAGATCCACCGTCATCCATGCGATCAGCGGCAACGCCGACGCGGCAAGCGCGCCCGTCTGCCCCCAGTGCGGAAACGCGAGCCGGTAGACAAGCAAGGGCAACGCGAGATTGACGAGCAATGCGCTCAGGTAGCGCAGACGGGATTTCATCGGCTGGGCTGTAACGGCATGGAACGAGGCACGCGTGGCACAAGCTGGCGCGCTGTCGCAATCGCGCTTCGGCAGTGGCGCGCGAACGTATGGAGGCAGTTTAGGGCGAAGTTGCGCCGGCTGCCGGGGTTGGCGGCGCGCAGCGAAGGGCTGGCGCAAGCGCGCCGCGTGCGATGGCATCGGCGGCGCGCTGATGCGAGCGTCTGGCTTTACCGGGCGTCGTCCGCCGCTCGCTGCTGCGCGATCAGATCGGCGAGCCGCTCGATCTGCTGCCCTTGCGCATCGAAATTGCCCGCGTCGAGCCACCGCTGATAACACGAGCGCAACGCCGGCCATTCGCTGTCGATGATCGAAAACCACGCCGTGTCGCGATTGCGCTCACGGTAGACGATCGCCTGCCGGAAGATCCCCTCGAACGTGAACCCGTAGCGCAGCGCGGCCTTGCGCGACGGCTCGTTCAGCGAATCGCATTTCCATTCGAAACGGCGGTAACCGAGCTTGTCGAACACTTCGCTAAGCAGCAGGTACATCGCATCGGTCGCGATGCGCGTGCGCTTGAGCCGCGGCGAATACGTGACATGGCCGACTTCGATCACGCCGTTGGCCGGATCGATCCGCATCAGCGACAGCGTGCCGACCGCCTTGCCCGTCGCGAGGTCGATCACCGCGTAGTGCAGCGGATCTTTCGATGCCGCCATCCGCGTCAGGTGCTCGCGATAGGCTGCGAGGCTGTCGAACGGGCCGACCGCCAGATAGGTCCAGTCGCGGCCGTCGGTGGCCGAACGGTACGCGTCGAACAGGTCGGCCGCGTGGCGCTCGACGTCGACCGCTTCGAGCCGGCAATAGCAGCCGCTCAGCGGCTCGCGGCCCGGCGGCTGCGCGCCGCGCCAGCCGGGCACGGGTTTGCCGATCGGCTGGCCGTAGACGTTGCGTATGGGTTCCATGTCCTTTCTCCTGTCTTCGATGCAGGAACGATACGGCAAACGTGGTATGTTCAAAAGATCCACGACACGCTTATTCGATAGGTCCAACCACCATGATCGAAATCATCGGACCGCTCGTCCATGCCGACGACGTTTTCGCCGCGAGCGGCGCTAGCGGGGCCAAGCGGCCCGCGCCGCTGCAAAAGCAGCTGATCGAACTTCTACAACAGGCCATTCTCGCGGGCCGTCTGCCGGCCGGGTCGTTGCTGCCGTCGTCGCGGCTGCTCGCCGCCGAAATGGGCGTATCGCGCAACACCGTCGTGATCGCTTACGAACATCTCGCCGCGGTCGGTTATGTCATCGCCGATCGCCAGGGCACGCGCGTGAGTCCGCTGTCGAGTCCCGCCGCGCGCGGCGAGCGGGCGACGGCTTCCGCGGCGCCAGAGGTCGTGTACGCGAGGCGCGTCCAGCAGTTCGCGGCGCCGCACAAGCACGTCGACAACACCTATGCGCTGACCCCGGGCACACCCGCGCTAGACCGCTTCCCGCTAGCCGCCTGGCGGCGCGCGCTCGAACGTGCGATGGAGCGCGCCTTACCGCGCGCGCTCGGCTACGGCACGCCGGCCGGCGAACCGGCGTTGCGCGACGCGATCGCCGCGCATCTGCGGATGGCGCGCGGCGTGCGCTGCGACGGCTCGCAGGTCGTGATCACCGAGGGCGCGCAGGAGGCGCTGAACCTGTGCGTGCGGCTGCTGACCAATCCCGGCGATATCGCATGGACCGAGGACCCCGGCTACCGCGGCGCGAAGGCCGCTTTCAACGCGGGCGATTTGCGCTTGCTGCCGATTCCCGTCGACGCCGAAGGCATGGCCGTGCCGGCCGACGCGTGGCGCACGCATCCGCCGAAGCTGATCTACACGTCGCCCGCGCATCAGTATCCGACCGGCGCGGTGTTGTCGGTGGCGCGGCGGCTTGAGCTGATTGCAGAGGCGCGGCGCTGCGGCGCGTGGCTGATCGAGGACGATTACGACGGCGAAGTGCGCCACACCGGCGAGCCGATCGCGAGCATGCAGGGCCTCGTCGACGAGGCGCCCGTGCTGTACGTCGGTTCGTTCAGCAAGACGATGTTTCCGGCGCTGCGCATCGGCTTCGTCGTGCTGCCTCAGACGATCGCCGCGCATGCCGCTGTTGCGCTGCAAGAGTTGCTGCGCGGCGGGCATCGGCTGGAGCAACTGGCGCTCGCGCATTTCCTCGAAAGCGGCGAGTTCGGGCGGCATCTCGGGCGGATGCGGCGGCTGTACCGCGAGCGCCAGCAGGCGCTGCGCGACGCGCTGGCCGAATATTTTCCGGCGGCGACGATTCTTGGCGGCGATTGCGGCATGCATCTGACGCTGCGGCTGCCCGCGTCGCTCGACGATCGCGCACTGACGGCGCGGGCGCAGGCGTTGGGGCTCGGTCCGCGCGCACTGTCGGGGTTCGCGATCGGGGCGTCGGAGCAGACCAACGGGCTCGTGATCGGCTATGGGAATACGGAGGCGGAGCGCTTGGGGCCGGCGGTGAAAGCGCTGGCGGAGCTGGTGCGGGAGATAGAGAGCGAGGCGCGACCGGCTGCGAAGCGCGCGGCAAAACCGGCCGGAACGCCTGCCGGAAAACCCGCCGCCCGGTCCCGCAAAAAGCCCGTCCCGCAACGCCGTACGCCTGCCACCCAGGACATGTAAGTTTTACGTTTGTCCGCCCGGCCCATGTCGCGCTATCGTGTCGTATGCGCGGCGACTTCGCTCTGAAGTGCCGGGTCTGCCCGCATGTGCCACGGTTGCCCGGCCCGCCGCGCCGCGGGTTTGGCGCCGCCGATGGGCACGAACAATGCGTTAAGTGTGGTTTTCGATGACGATTTATCCGACCGGAGACGCTATGAAGGAAATCGAACCGACCCCGTGGTTTGAGCTGGCCATCCATACGCCCGTACGCGAAGGCTGGTACGAGGTGCAGTTGGCGAGCGGGGACACGGCGTTTGCGAAATTTGGCGACGGCGTGTGGACCGAAAAGCCGTTGCTCGTATTCACGCATTGGCGCGGCCTGTCCGCTGATCCGTCGAAAGCCGCGGACGGCGCGGCCGAATCGGTCAGCGCCGAAGCAACCGCGGCGCAGGGTGTGCGCGCCGCCTGGAACGCGTTCTTCCCGGGACTCGGCGAAGAGCAGCACAAGCCGCACAATGTGGTGCCGAACGGCAAGGCACCGCATCATTGAGCGGCCATTGAAGTTTTTCGCTTGAAGTTTGTCAGGCGGCGGCTTGTGGGCTGCCGTCTGGCAGTTCGATTCGCCCGCTCTATCGCTCCGCACGGCGGCTTCCGCACATCGCGCGCCTCATTTCTCCCGCCCCGCTACAATCAGCGTCACCCTTTCGACGCCATCACGATACTATGACCGCCACCCGAGAACCCGTGGAATTGTCGCGCGCGACTCAACTGCTCAATCACGGACCCGTTACGCTGATCACGAGCGCGCACGCTGGTCGTTCGAACGTGATGGCGGCCTCGTGGGCGATGCCGCTCGACTTCGATCCGCCGAAGGTGGTGGTGGTCGTCGATAGCCGCACGCTGACGCGTAGCCTGATCGAAGCGAGCGGCGTGTTCGGGCTGCAACTGCCGAGCCGCGGATTCGCCGCGCAAACACTCGCCGTCGGCACGCATGCGGGCGTCGAACTCGACAAGTTCTCCGCGTTCGATCTCGAGACTTTCCGCGCGCAAAAAATCGACGTGCCGATGCTGGCCGGCTGCATCACGTGGATGGAATGCAAGGTGATTCCGGACGACAGCCAACGGCACGATCTGATCATCGGCGAGGTGGTCGCCGCGTATGCGGATAGCCGCGTGTATTCGCACAACCGCTGGCATTTCGGTGACGATCCCGACCTGCGCACATGCCATTACGTCGCAGGCGGCACGTTCTTCGCGACGGGCGATGCGTTCGAAGTGGCGCCCGTCGCGGCCTCCGCGCAGTGACCGCGCTTAGGTGTTCGGTTCGGTTTCGCCTTCGGCGAATGCCTTGAGCGCGTCGCCCGCGAGACGGTAGCGCACCCATTCGCTTTGCGGATTCGCGCCGATCGATTTGTAGAAGCCGATGGCCGGCTCGTTCCAGTCGAGCACGCTCCATTCGAAGCGGCCGCAGCCCGTTTCGCAGGCGATTTGCGCGAGATGGCGCAGCATCTGTTTGCCCGCGCCGCTGCCACGCGATGCGGGCGACACGTACAGGTCTTCCAGATAAAGCCCCTGCTTGCCGAGCCACGTCGAATACGAAAAGAAGTACACGCAAAAACCGACGGGCTCGCCGTTCATTTCGCAGATCAGCGCTTTCGCGGGCACGCCCTCGGAAAACAGGCTTTTCTCGATGTCTTTGACACCGGCGACGACTTCGTGCTCGGCTTTCTCGTAGATCGCAAGTTCGGTGATGAAGCGCAGGATCAGGGGGGCGTCGGAGGCGGTGGCGGGGCGGATGTGGATCGTCAAGGTCTGGTGCTCGGTGAGTTCGGTGGCAATTCCGGTCCGGCTGGCGATACGCGCCAAAGCGCCGGCTTCGGAACAGACTCACATCGTAGCAAAGAGCCAAAGGCCCCGCCCTGAGAGGACGAGGCCTTTGGCGTTTCCTACAGGCCGAAGGCGAATAATTTTTGCGGCCCCGGTCCGTTCGTTGAACCGGAGCCCCAGAACACCACGCCGTCCGCAACGGCCGGTCCGGCATTGCATGCGCCGCCGCTGTCGAATGACCACAGTACTTTTCCGTTGGAAGAATCGAGCGCGTACATCGTGCCTTTCGTGTAGTCGAGATTGCATCCGAACACCACGCCATTCGCGACACTGACCGCTGCCTCCGCGCGGCTTCCCAGTGGGTCCGGAGTGGTCCACTTCACCGCGCCGGAATTCGCGTTGAGCGACGCCCAGCCGCCCGACGTGGTAGTGCCGCCGCCGTTCGCCAACTGCCATACGCCTGGCGTCGTGCCCGAGCCGGTCACCCCGCTGTTGGCTACCGCAACGTAAATAAACTGGCCGTCGTTGGCCGATCCCCACTGCAGACCGCCTGTCAGTCCGCCGGGGGCGACCTGGGTGGACCAACGCAGTTCGCCTGTTTCTTCATCGAAGGCCCAGAACATCCCGCTCTTCTGCCCCGCGCCGACCAGTCGGCCGGCATTGCCATTGCCGCCGAAGAGCATCGGTCCTTGCGCGAAGTCCCAGTCCGGACCCTGCGGATTGGGACAGTTGGCGTTCGACGGAAGAGTGAAGACGCCCGGCACGTTCAGGCCGCAGCCGACATTCCACGTATCGTACGGCAGTCCGCGCGCGGACCATTTGACTGCGCCCGTGGTCATGTCCAGCGCAAGGATCGAGTCGAAGTGGTCGGTCGGGTCGATGCACGATGTCGGCGTGCCGCCGCTGTTCATGCAGTCGAGTACGGCCTGAGGTACTGCCCAGTTGTTGCCGGAACCCATGAATACCGTATTGCGATCGACGTCGACGGCGCCGGTGCTTCCCCAGACGGAGCCGCCGTAATAGCCCGTCGGTATTGTGTACGTCTGCCACTTGATTGCGCCGGTCGCGACATCGAGCGCGACGACGCTGCCGCGGAAACTCCACTGCCATGCAGGCGGGGAAATATAGGCGGCCATCAATTCTTCGTTCGATGTCGTTCCTACGAAAGCCGTACCGTTCGCGATGACCGCAGACTGTGTGACCATTGAATACGTGGTTGGATCGACTCGCGTGTGCCAAAGCCGCTGGCCGGTGTTCTTGTCGACGGCAAAGACCTGGGCCGGTTGCGGACTCGACAGTTTGCCGCTTTGATTGCCGAGTATCAGTACGTTTGCGGAGATAGCGGGCGTTGCACGCGCGTAGTCGTTAGGGATGTCCGTGTAGGACGATACGAGGTTCTTCCAGATAACGTGACCGGTCTTCCTGTCGACTTTGTAAAGATAGCCCGCGGAATCCGGGAAATAGGCATAGCTGTCATCGAGGGCAGGGGTCGCCGTGACGTTTCCGCTCGTGTCAGTTGACCAGAGCTTGTGAAGGGCACCCGCTGTCTTCGGACTGATCGCCGATTCACTAGCCTGGTTTCGGGAGTTCATCGAGTCGTTTCCCGAGGTCTTCCAATCGGTCGAATAGGCAATGCTGCTCGTTGTCAAACCGAATAGCAACGCACACGTTAAATACAACGTGTTAGTTCTCATGTCGTCTCCTCAGTGATTATTTGGAAAGCTGCGTTTGCGCTTTTGCGAAGCGGGGATAAAGATTATTAAGAGGACTAGCAGGCTGCTGAAGTACACCCGAGTTGAAGAGGCCCCGCTCCAATTACGCGACTCTCGTCGCAAGATTTTTCGCATTGTGCAGATTCAATGCGAATTCACCGTCCCTTTAAGCGTTTTGAGGCC
>NZ_JBFPKG010000099.1:0-8937 GCF_040948665.1 Paraburkholderia sp. BR14320 | reverse complement strand
ACCAACGACGCCTACGGCAAGCGGGCGTCCACGGCGTAAGCACCTTATTCCTTAGTCGAATAGGTTTTTCTGACTTCATAACCATAAAGCTTATGATAGCAATTTGACCGGATCTTGGCCGGACGCCAATTGGACCTGATGGTTCGCTCGCGCAAGAGGCTAGCGGTAAAACCATTGAAACAGCGAGGTGATGCAACAGGCGCATGTCAATCCCGAACGATGAGTGTCGATTGGTGCATTCTGCGAAGAACAGCAAGAAGCCGGCCTGCGGCGTTGCCGTTCGAGATCCCCTGCAGAGCGTGGACGGACGGCTCGACGACTGCCTGTGTTTGCGGAGCCGACGTTCGCGCACATTGGATCGAGCGGCTGTATTGGGTCCGACAGTACGCATTCGTGAAACTAGGTAGCGGGCGTTCGCCGCAGTTCCTCGAGGAACGCCCGGTGAGCAGCCGTAAACGGGCTTGTCAGAGTCGACACACGAGCGTCAGTTGTGGCCGAACTATGCGTCCTTAGGACGCGGGGCTGGATGACCGTAACGCCGCGAATAGCCGCCGGTAAAGCGGAAACATACACATGACGGCGGAGGGGAGGGCGCCTGTCGTTCCGCAATGCGCCAAAAAAAATCGCGATCAGGTCGTCTGCAGCGCCAAGAGGCCAAGCTCAAATATCGGGGCGCGCAGTGTCTGAATCTGATGCCGAAGACATTGCGCATGGGACCGTCTGCGCTGCGGCGGGTTTACGCTGACGCAGCATTGCTGACCAACATGGTTCGACGACATCCCGATGGGCGGTAAATGGCACGTGTACTGCCAATGCCGGAGCGTTGGTGTGGGGCGGTGCGCCGCCGGAAGTTGGATCAAAAAGCGCCGAACAGACGATCAAGCGCGGCACTGATCCGTTCCTGATCATTTTTGAGCGTGCCAATTGCCGGACCCAGATCCCCTGTCCTGAACGCGCCGAGCAATGGCGTTTCCAGTACGAACTGTTCTCCCTCAAGTTCGAATATGGGCGAGAGATCCTGCGCAACCTTGCTTGCCGTGTAGTTGCCGGTCACTCGTGTCAAGGGAATGACGACACGCGATATGAGGTTGCCGAGATGGTCACTCTGCACGTCCAGCAGAAACGGTGAGATAGCTTTCGATCTTGACGAAGGATTTTTGTAAAGGTCAAAACGCGCCATCAAAACATCCGGTGCTCTTCGAGGGGCAAGCCATCGCGCTCGATACGCGCATTCATTTCCGCGATGAAATCAGCGTTCTTTTCCTCCCAGGCGCGAGCCTCGGCTGCTTGAACTTCTTCGCGCAAGCCGCGTTCGCTTGCGCGCGAAACGTTGACTTTCAATTCCTTGGCGCGTACGAGGAGATCTGTCGGAAGCGAAACGTTGGTAGGTTTGCGCGTTGTCGTTGCCGGGGCATGCGCTTTAGCGACACGTTTCGTGGCGTCCGGCCGCCCCACAGTTGTATTGATCATGAGCGTTTCCTACGTGCATGAATCATGCGCATAGTATGCCATGCTTCGCGCCAGCCGCAAAATTCTGGACCAGCCGTCAGTTCCAGCAATAGGGTGTACGTTTTTGTTCTGACGTACGTCAAAGGCGCACGGGTCGATAAAGCGTTCACGCATGGTTCATGAAGCGGGCGCTATTGCCACCACGGCTGCCGTAGATCACACGTCCGTCAGACAGGCCGAACACGAACGTGTGGCCAGCTTCGGCGGCGTGTCGCCAGCCGGGCAATTCCCCTGTACTCGATGACCCGTTGCCCCCGGGGATCCGCTTTAGCGCGAACAGTCCCATGCAATGTGCGGCGAAGTGTCAGGCGTTGCAAGCACATCGCCACGGTCGCTGCAATTCAATGTCTGCAGTTCAGACGTGCAACTAACGGTCCCAGTCTTCCGACCTCCTGCTCGGGCTTCGCCCCAAAACCAGCTCACAAAAAAGCGACGGCGCCGGCTTGCCCTCGCGGCGGGATGCACGTGCTTGGCAACGGCTAGGATGCTTCCATCAAAGCGACTTCACTTGTGAGCCGCGAACCCGCCGCTCAACTGACCGCAGACCAGCTGAGCGCGCTATCGGAGTCGATTCCGGGATGTGAGGTGAAGGACGCGTCTCAAGCGAAACCGGTGTCTCAGGGGCGCGAGAAATCTGCCGGCGTCAGCTCGAGTCGTGCCGCAGGATGGGCGAGCAACTTCCGTTCGGCGATCGCCCGGATGCGGCCGTACCCATTACGAAAGGTTTTGAGGATGCGCTCGTTGTCCGCACGTGGATCGAGCCAGAAATACGCTTCCAACGCCGCGATCGTGATGACGCATTCGACCGGGCGGTTCTGGAAGACAAGAGAAAATGCCACGCCGCGGCGATTGGCAAGCACCTGCGGCTCAAGTTCGACGGTTTCCATAGGTGGCGGGCACGGCGCTTCCGATCAGGTCACGATGATTTTTGCACAGCTTTTGAATTTCGGGTGCAGTCCAAGTTTGCGCGTCGCTGGTTATGGCGAGCCACGTCGGACTGCATGGAAGGCCGCGGTTCTCAACGCCGGTTGCGCGCTGACTACTTGCGTCTGTCACTGGCAAAAGCATCCCCGATCTGCCTGGCCCGCTTCACCTCATCACTGTGCAGATAGATCGACGTCGTGGACACGGACGCGTGCCGCAGGTTGTCCCGCACGGTGGTCAGTTCCGCGCCGCGCCCCAGCGCATGGGTGGCGTGAGTGTGGCGCATCCAGTGCGGACTCGCGCGACGCAGCTTCTCTGCCAGTGGCGGATGATCCGCCTGGATGGCCTGCGCGGCGAGTAGGAAGAAGCGCCTGAGCACACCCCAGAGCCGCGCGCTGCTGATCGCTGCCTCACTGTCTGTCTCGAGGCTGCCGATGACCGGCGTTTCCGACCGCCAGCGCACCGGCGCGATCGGCAACTCGCGTCCGGCGAGATACTGTGCGAGGGCGTCCCACGCGAGTGGCGGCAGCGCGACGCGCGCGAGCTTCTTTCCCTTACCCGTCACGCGCAGCCAGTGATCCCCGCGCGCATCGGTCTCAACGTGCCCGAGCGTGGCGCCGACCAGTTCGCTCGCACGCAGCCCGGTCGCGTAGCCAAAGTCGAGCAGAAAGCGCAGCCGTTGTGCCGCCGGGGCTAACCAGCCATGCGACCACTCGAGTCCATCGGCGATCGTGCGCACGAGCGCCCATTCGCCCTCGCTGAACGCGTGCGACGTATCCAGCACGTTGACGCCGCTGGCCTCGCGCACCTTCACGCCCGCGAACGGATTGGCGAGCACGTAGCGCTGCTCGATCAGCCAGCGGAACAGTGCGCCCAGTATCGACAGCGCATGCGCGACCGAGCGGGCCGACAGGCTGCCGCTGAACGGGCGCCAGTCCGGCGACGTGCGTGGCCGTACCGGCCCAACCCAGCGAGCGCGCGGCGACGGGTGGCGCAGGAACGCGCGATACGCAATCGCGTCTTCCGTCGTGAGCGAGGACAACGCGCGGCCGCGCTCGACAATCGCCCACAGGATCAGGCGCTCGGCTTCCTTGCGGTAGGTGCGCTGCGTGGCGGGAGACTCGTGCAGCGCAAGCCAGGTCTGCACCGCTTCGTAGTCGTTGTCGGCGTCGAGCGCGCAGGTGGCCTTCGGCGCGCGGAAGGTCCCCTGGGAGCCATCGACTTCGTGCGGGACCTGCAGCGATTCCCACGGTGCGAGCTCGCCGCGGCGGCTGGCGATCACGAGCGCACGCGCCTTTTCAGTCAGGGCAGGCCACGCCGCGAAAAACGCCTCGAACGCGCGGGCGCTGGCGACACCGAGGCCAGGTACCGCTTTCCACCACTGGCGGCGGCGCGGCACGCGTACGGTCAGATCCGCGAGCGTGCGGATGGCGTGGGCGTGCAGCACGCGCACGGCTCGTGGTGCGAACCACTGCGCGACGTCATCGGTGATCTGCGGTTCGGGCGCACGCGCGGTGCGCAGCAATTCGATGGCGTGCGCGACTGCCTTGGCGTGCCGTGTGCGATCTTCCGCGGGGTGATCGAGGAGGGCGGCCAGGTCGTCACGATGCGCGGTGCGCGCGATGGCCTGAAGCCGGCGCCGGATGCGCCCGAGCACGCCGCGAGCCGATTTACCGTCGCCCAGCGACGCCGGCTGATAGCGCTCGACCGCCTCGCGCACGGGCAGTCCCGCATACCATGCACGCAGCACGGCGAGTTCATCGGCCCTGGGAAAGCTGTACGGGTCGGTGGGGGCCGGGGCGGGGGTCCAGGTGAGGCAGATTGTCATGACGCCGAGTTTATCGTAGAAATAGATGCCTTATGATAAGAAGGATTATCTTAATGATCACGCTTCGGCTCACGTATCTTCACCGGTGCGCCGCTTACGCAAGTAAAGTTGTGCCTAAATTGCAAGCAAAGTTGTGCCTACAGGTTCAAGCGTCCCGGCCACGCGGGCTGCGGACTCGCGCTCGCTGGTAACGACGTGCCGCACAGGCGAGTTCAAGCCCGGACCGCCAGAAGCCGCCAAAGTGCTGGACGTCTCCAACGAGCACGCGCTAGCTGTGTGCGAGCAGCGGATCCATGGGTTCGGGGTGGACAAGTGGTGCCGCTGGTGTGTGTGGCAGAGCGACGTGCAAGATGCGCTGATAGTCGGCGGCGCTACGCCGCAAGGCCGCGATCGCGTCACAAGGTGTGGTTCGTGTCGCCTGTAATTGTGCGCCTGCCAGCCGCGCGGCGAATTGTCCGTCGCCAGTTCGGTAGATCCAGCACCACAGACGCTTGCCCCTGAACCCGAGCAGGCGCCGCCGGCGGAGGTCGAGGTCTCCGGGTTGAAATGTATCCATGACACTCCACCCTGTATCGCGCGACCATGTCAGGCACGCGCCAGAGTGGTCGGCCAGCATCGCATTGCGACGATGCTCGTGCACGCAGGCAGATGCGATGCGTCGCTCAGGTTTGGTCGGGTGGGGTGCCGTCTCCCACGCATCAGTGTGCGCGGCCACGAAGCTCAGCCCATCAGGCATAACTCTGGCCAGCCATGCGCAGCGGTTCCAGGGGGCATACGGTTCGGTATCGGACCATTCCGCAACTCCCATCTTCGCTACGAGCGCGGCCCGTAGCGTCGCTTCATGCCAGAGGGCGCCCAGTGTAACGCGCGCGGCGTGATATGAGAGCCAGCGCGCCTGCCTCGGATTGAGATTCGCGCCCTGAACGCGGTACCCGTTCGCGATCTTATCGCGAATACCACTGAGCGCGACATGAGGCTGTCGTCGATCCGGCCAGCGGCGCAACTCGGAGGCCGGTTCGATCGCCCGCGCCCAGAGGACATCCGTGAAGGCGCGAAGCGCGCGCACGTCGGATCGTATCGTTCGACCAATTTCCAGTGGATCGGCCATATCAATGAAATCTGTGACGATCCGTGTGGAATGCGGTGCGACGTGCCTGCGGATGTGACGCGCGAGCGCGCGATACACCATCACGTCGGGCGCGTCGCCCCAGAATGCGGATATCGGAGGCGGTCGTGCCGTGGACTGCGCCGGCATGTGCTCAGGCAATGAAATGCGTTCATGCTGTGCGCACTGATGGGCCGTCGGTAATGGGAAGGGCATGGGCCTCAGCGGATGGAAACACGAAGGCCAGGGCACGCCGAGCGCGTGAGCTGACATGGCCAGCCAGTACAGGCTTTCCGCTTCGTGTCTCCTGGGGGGCGCTTGAGAAAACGGAAAATAAAGCACGTTAGCGACGGGCGATCGTCGCCGACTGACCCGATATAGCGGTCTTTCCTCGACTTCCAAACCGCTCAACGCGCTCTTCGAATGATTCGATGACGGCTCAAGGCTAGCCTGTCGGTTACTCAACGGTTACGGATTTGGCGAGATTTCGCGGCTTGTCGATATCCGTGCCGCGCGCAAGGGCCGCGTGAAAGGCGAGCAGTTGCATCGGAATCGTGTGCAGGATAGGCGAAAGCAAACCGTAGTACTCGGTCAGCCGGATCACCTCGATGTCCGGACTCGGCGACAGCCCGCAATCGATATCCGCGAACACGAACAGCTTGCCGTTGCGCGCGTTCACCTCGTGCATGTTCGACTTCAACTTTTCGAGGAGGCCATCGTTCGGCGCGATGGCAACCACGGGCATCTGCTCGCAGATCAACGCGAGCGGACCGTGCTTCAGTTCGCCGGCAGCGTAGCCTTCGGCGTGGATGTATGAGATCTCCTTCATCTTTAGCGCCCCTTCGAGCGCAACCGGATAGTGCATACCGCGCCCGAGGAACAGAATGTTTTCCTTGCGCGTCAGGATTTCCGACCACGCGATGATGTGCGGCTCGAGGGCTAGCACCTTGCTCATCGCGTCGGGCAGATGGCGCAATGCCCGCAGATGGGTCCGCTCGTCGTCGTCGGACAGACGGCCGCGCATTTGCGCTAGCGTGAGCGTCAGCATGAAGAGGGCGACGAGTTGCGTCGTGAAAGCCTTGGTCGATGCAACGCCAATCTCGATGCCGGCGCGCGTGATGAAATTCAGTTCGCATTCGCGCACGAGCGCACTTGTCGGCACGTTGCAGATAGCCAGCGTCTTGAGCATCCCCTGCTGTTTGGCGACATGAATCGCGCCCAGCACGTCTGCGGTCTCGCCGCTTTGCGAAACCGCGACCACGAGGGTGTTGGGGTTCGCCACGTTTTCGCGATACCTGTACTCGCTGGCGATCTCGACGTTGACGGGCAGTTGCGCGAGGCTTTCGATCCAGTATTTTGCCGTCAGCGCAGCATGGAAACTGCCTCCGCAGGCGAGCAGCACGACCGAATCCACCGCGTTCAGCACGCGCCATGCACTATCACCAAACAGTTCCGGCATGATTGACGACACGTCCTGCAAAGTCTCCGCGACTGCACGGGGCTGCTCGAAAATCTCCTTTTGCATGTAGTAGCGATACAGTCCGAGGTCGGCCGCGCCGCTGTGCGCGGCGACGGTGTGGATGGAACGTTCGACACGGCGTCCGTCGGCATCGACGATCCAGTGGCGATGAAGCTGAATGTCCACGACATCGCCGTTTTCCAGGTACGCGATCTTGTCCGTCACGCCCGACAGCGCGATGGCGTCGGAAGCGAGGAAGTTTTCGCCTTCGCCGAGACCGATCACGAGCGGCATGCCGTCGCGCGCCCCCACCAGTCGATGCGGTTCGTCACGGCAGATCACTGCAATCGCGTAGCTGCCGCGCAAGCGAGTAGCGGCTTCGCGGACTGCGTCGAACAGATCGCCGTTGTACAGATAGTCGATCAGATGGGTGATGGCTTCGCTATCGGTCTGGCTCGAGAACACGTATCCGTGACCTTTGAGGGTCGCGCGCAGCTCCTCGTAGTTTTCGATGATGCCGTTGTGAGACAACGCGATGCGCGGCGAATCGGCACTGGGCGAGAAGTGCGGATGCGCGTTGTCCGTGACCGGCTTGCCGTGAGTCGCCCAGCGCGTGTGAGCAATGCCGGTATAGCCCGACATCGACAGCTTCGCGATTTCCTGCTGCAACGTGGCGACACGATCGACACTGCGCGCACGCACGAGTTCGCGATCCTGGTACAGCGCAACGCCGCACGAGTCGTAACCGCGATATTCGAGCCGCTTAAGACCGTTGATGAGGTCAGGCAGGATGTTCCGTTGTGCGACCGCACCGACAATTCCACACATCACTTTTCTCCGCTAGGGGTTCGTTGGGAACCGGTGCAGCGATAGTAAAGTCGATTCTGTGAAATTAAATGTCATAAATATAAGTGAAATGAAATTTCAATCTAGCATCAAAGCGTGGTGAAATTTAATTTCATATTCTGCCGATGATTGCGAGGACCGCATGCCCAGTATCACACTCGACGAGCTTGACCTGCGCATACTCGGGATACTGCAAACCGATTGCGCCTTATCGAATATCGAACTTGCTGAACGCGCGCATACGTCGCCGCCGACGTGCCTGCGTCGCGTGAACCGGTTGCGGGAAACCGGCGTGATCCAGCGCGAAATTGCGATCCTCGATCATTCGAAGCTCGGCGCGACGATGACGGCGATCATCGAGGTGAGTCTCGACCGGCAGACAGCGGAAGATCACGAGCGCTTTGAGACGTATATCTGCGCGGAGCCGAGCGTCACGCAGTGTTACCGGGTGTCGCCCGGGCCGGACTTTATCGTGGTCGCGGATGTGATGGACATGGCCGCTTACGACGAACTCGCGCGTCGGTTGTTCACGAGCTCATCGAACATACGCAATGTCCGAACGTTCTTCTCGACGCATCGCGCCAAGTTCGAGGCGAATGCGCCTGTACGGTCTATGTCGGGCAAAGTTGGTACGGAGTGAAGTTGGTAGATCGGGAGGCTTTTCGTCAACAATCTGGGGGCCTCAACGTCGGCTTTCGGCCAGCTCTGAGCCGCTCGGCCAGCTTACCCAGGATAGTTGCCGCGCACACCAACCCCATCAGGAAAGGCTAAAGCTGGTGGTGCCGGGCAGAACGCAGTGGCCGGAATCCACCGCGCCGCACGCTCTGGTCCTCACGCGCTCGTCGACCTGGCAATGCAGACCGACAAGGGCCTCGTACTCGCGCAGGCGCTGCTCGAATATCTGCGCCGGCGGGCAATCCTGTTGCCGGGTTCGAACGTGATCGAGCGGATCTGTGCTGAAGCGGTCACCCGCGCGACGCGTCGCATCCACGACGTGCTCACGGAATCGCTGTCGGAGGGTCACCGGCAAAGACTGGACGAGTTGCTGAAGCGTCGGGACGACGGCCGCATGACGTGGCTCGCGTGGTTGGCTACCGCCGGGCAAGGCGAATTCCCGGCAGATGCTGCAGCACATCGACCGCCTCAAAATCCTCCACGCCATTGACCTGCCCGCAGGCCTCGACCGGATGGTTCACCGGAACCGTCTGCTCAAGATCGCCCGCGAAGGCGCGCAGATGACGCCTGCCGACCTGGCCAGATTCGAAA
>NZ_JBFPKG010000098.1:0-9310 GCF_040948665.1 Paraburkholderia sp. BR14320 | reverse complement strand
TCGCTTGACCTTCGCGATCCGATTCAATGTCTCGTCCACTTTAGTTCCCACCAAATTATTTAGCGGGAACTAAACTACCAACCGGTTCGCTCAGCCGTCGAGAATGGCCGTCATGAGCCGCTTACCCCGGTCGGTGACTAACGTTGCGCGCAGGCACTAACCACCATGCGAACAGTGTGAGCGGCAGGCACTGCTCTTTGGCGAGTTCGTCGATATAAGGATCAGTCACAACCAGGAGATGTTCGCGTCGATGCCCGCGATCAGCGCCGCAGATAAATTACACACGGACGGTCGTGGGCAATTCATCAGAAAACTCTATCGAATATAGAAGCAGCGAGACCGTAAGGTCGTCTTGCTCCTAGAGCGGTTGGCGAGGCGGACCAACCAAAAGGCGCCGATGAAGAGACGCATTTAGCTGCTTCTATCGATATCCACTCCTTCAAGATTTGGGGCGTCTTCCTGGATGAATCTGGCGATGCTTGCATCGTATTTCGCGCCCCTGCCCCCCAAGGCAACCGTCGCTCGCTGCGCGCTGAGAAGCAACTCCTTAAGAGCAAGCTTGATCGTAGATGGGATGTCGAATCTGCCCTTCGGTCCCGATAGAGTCAGAGCGCCTACTAGCTGACCGGTTGAATCGAACACCGGCACCGATGCTGATGTCGTTTCAGGATCGCGTTCACCGTATGAGACCGCGCACAATTGTTCCCGCACCCGATTCCAGCGCGGATCTGACGATTCAGTGAAAGCGAGCAGTACTTTGCCGGAGGCGCCGTTGTCAATCGCGAATTCCTCCCCAATACGTATCGCTACTCTCACGCTTCTCGAAGGCTCCACGCGGTACAGAACTAAGCGCTGGTCACCTTGCCGCACATAGAAAGATGCCGTCTCGCCCAAGTCCCGACTGAGCTGCTGAAGGATCGGCTCCACCACTGGACCGACTTGAAAAGACCGCTGGTAAAGCATTGCGAGCCGTAGCGGTTGAGGTCCGATAGAGTACTGACCGTCATTCAACTTCCGGATAAATCCGCCGTGCTCTAAAGCGCCGAGCAACCGCAAGACCGTACTTTTGTACAACCCGGCACGGCGCGAAAGCTCGGTTAGCGTCAACTGGTCGTCGGTCGGGCCGAATGCGCTCAGAATAGCAAAAGCTCGGTCAAGAACCGCGACTCCGCTGCTTGTCTTCGATGCGTCGACTGAACGCTGCCCGTCGTCGGGCCCAATGCCAGTCATTTCTTCCCCTTTGGTCAATTGCCGTCACTTTACGGTTTCGCTTGACAGAACTCAAGTTTCACTTTGGCATCGAGGGTTTACCCTTATTAACGAGATTAATCCGACCATCTAGAGTTCTATCACGTAGACCTAGGATCTATTGTATAGAACCATGGAGTTACTCTTGAATACCCCGAATCCCGAAGTGTTGATCAGCGAGGTCGGGCCGCGCGACGGATTGCAGAGCGTTAAAACCGTGATGCCCACGGCAGCGAAGCTGCGATGGATCTCCGCGCTCGCCGCTGCGGGTCTTAGGGAAATTGAAATGGGTTCATTCGTGCCGACGAAGCTGCTGCCGCAGATGGCTGACATTCGTATAGTCGTCGCGCATGGGCTGTCTATTCCGGATTTGCGCGTCGCGGTTCTCGCGCCGAACCTGCGTGGTAGTCAGCGCGGTTTCGAAGCTGGCGTGCACAAGGTCACGCTTCCCGTGTCAGTGACCATAGAACACTCGCTGGCCAATATGCAGAAAACCAATGAGCAGATGATCGAGGAAGTGCGCAATATCGTCGCGCTTCGCAACGAACGGTTTCCAAACGTAGAGATAGAGGCCGGCATTTCGGTTGCCTTCGGCTGCACGATCGCCGGCACTGTGACCGATGACCAGACGATGCGCATGTGTTTGGCAATGGCCGAGTGTGGTGTTGATGAAATCGGCCTGTCCGATACGAGCGGCTACGCGAACCCGACCCAGGTTCGCCGGCTGTTTCGCCGGCTCCAAACGGAACTTGGCTCAAAGGCTGGCGGTGCACACTTCCATAACACGCGCGGACAGGGACTTGCCAACGTCGTCGCAGCGCTTGAAGTCGGCGTGACGACGATCGACTCCAGCCAGGCGGGTCTCGGCGGCTGCCCCTATGCGCCGGGCGCAACCGGCAACATCGTGACTGAGGACTTGGTCTTCCTGCTGGAAGCCATGGGCTATGACACGGGCGTGGACATCGACAGGCTGATTGCCGCGCGTGCCATTCTCGCCGATGCGTTGCCTCGCGAAGCGTTATACGGACACTTGCAGGACGCGGGGCTCCCCAAAGGATTCGCGTATGCAGACGGCCACGCACCCCGTGCGCCGCAACCGGAAGACTACCGGATCAGACTAGCGCAATGAGCAAAGTGCGAGCCAACCAAGATTTGCCGTATAGCGGCGTACGCGTCGTCGAGATGACGCACATGGTGATGGGGCCCACATGCGGCATGGTGCTGGCGGACCTCGGCGCGGAGGTGATCAAGGTCGAACCCATTTCCGGCGACAGCACGCGCGCTTTGCGCGGGTCCGGGGCGGGCTTCTTCAGCACGTTCAACCGCAACAAGAAGAGCATCGCTGTCGACGTAAAAGATCCGCGCGGCGTGGAAATCATTCACAAGCTGCTTGCAGGGGCGGACATTTTCAGCGAGAACTTCAAGAGCGGCACGATGGACAAACTTCGCCTCGGTTATGCTGCACTGTCCAGGATCAATCCGCGTCTCATCTACGTGTCGCATAAAGGGTTTCTGCCCGGCCCATACGACCATCGCACCGCGCTGGATGAGGTCGTGCAGATGATGGGCGGCCTCGCTTACATGACGGGACCGGAAGGCAGGCCGCTGCGCGCCGGAACGAGTGTCAACGACATCATGGGAGGCATGTTCGGCGCGATCGGTGCGATGGCGGCCCTCGCACAACGCGAACGCACCGGCCGGGGTCAGGAAGTGCAAAGCGCGCTGTTCGAGAACAATGTGTTCCTCGTAGCACAGCACATGATGCAGTACACGGTGACCGGTACTGCCGCGGCGCCGATGCCAAGCCGCATTTCAGCCTGGGGCATCTATGACGTGTTCTCGGTGAAAAATGGCGAGCAGATCTTTCTTGCGGTCGTCTCCGATACTCAATGGGCGCCGTTCTGCGACGCTTTCGGGCTGGCGGAGCTCAAGTCGAATGAGCGGCTAGCCTCCAACAATCTGCGCGTGCAGGCCCGCGAATGGTTGCTGCCGCAGCTTCAAAAACATTTGGAAGCGTTCACCGCCACGGAGATCAGCGCGATCTTCGAGCGCTGCGGGCTGCCTTATGCGCCGATCATGAAGCCGCAGGACCTTTTCGATGATCCGCACCTGCTCGCTACCGGCGGACTCGCCCAAGTGACTTTGCCGCCTGACGCCAGCGATGCGGGGCAAGCCATCGCGACACGGACTGCGCTGCTGCCCTTGACGCTCGGTGGTGAGCGCCTGCATCTACGCGCGCCGCCGCCTTCGCTCGGTCAGGATACTCAGGCGCTTCTGACAGATCTCGGATACACGGCTGAGGATCTCGGACGATTGGTCGAGGCTGGGATTGTCAAGTGTCGGGACGCCCAGCCTCACGATGCGTCGAATCCTTCGGCGAACGAACTCGCCAGCGCCTGAACCAGCGAAGCAAACAAGCAGTCACTGTTCCGCAGAGGCCGGGCCTCTGCACGCCGCGATTTGTCCGGAGACGAGGCATGGCATTAAGTTCATCGAATATCGCCACAGGCCGCGCGGCGGATTCCACCCTCGAGCACTCCGCGGTCAGAAAAGCCGCGCGGCGCTTCATTCCGCTACTGGCGCTTGCGTACTTCTTCAACTATCTCGATCGCACCAGCGTCGGTTTCGCGGCGTTGACAATGAACCGCGATCTGGACTTGACCGCCACGCAGTTCGGCTGGGGGGCTGGCATCATGTTTGCGGGGTATTGCTTGTTCGAGATTCCGAGTAACCTCGCGCTGTACCGCTTCGGCGCACGGCGCTGGCTCGCCCGCATCATGATCACGTGGGGGCTGTTCGCAGCGGCAACGGCACTAGCTGTCGGCCCGAAAAGCTTCTACGCGATCCGGCTGATGCTTGGCATCGGCGAGGCCGGTTTTTTCCCCGGTGTGATCTTTTTTCTCGCGGTCTGGTTTCCGCCTGCCTATCGCACCCGAGTTCTGGCTTGGTTCACCGTCTCCACGCCGCTCTCGTCGCTCGTGGGGGGGCCGCTCTCGGCTGGCCTGCTGCACATGGACGGTGTCTTGGGACTAGCTGGCTGGAGGTGGATGTTCGTCGTTCAAGGACTGCCCGCGTGCGTCCTCGGTTTTCTGGTACTGAAAATGCTGGACGACAAGCCCGCCGATGCGAAGTGGTTGTCGCACGACGAACGGCAAGCTCTGCAGGGGGCGTTCGATCGAGAAGACACGTCAAGTCGGAAGAAGAAGCATTTCGTTGCGGCATTGAAGGACGTGCGAACCTACATTCTGGCGATGATTTCCTTCGGCTTCACGATGGGCTCTTACGGCATCGGTATCTGGCTCCCTCAGATGCTGAGGGCTCACGGCATGAGCGTGGCAAAGACGGGCTGGATGTCGGCAGTGCCTTACTTCTTTGCTACTGTTGCGTTGCTCTGGTGGGCCAAACGAGTCGACAGTCGCGGCGGGCCGATAGCGAATCTGGCCGCGGGTCTGCTGATCGGCGCAATCGCGCTCGGCGTCTCGACGTACTTTCATCAACTGCTTCCGACGATGGCCGGCCTAACGCTCGCGCTTATCGGCACGATTGCCGGGCGAACGATCTTCTATACGCTCCCAACCAGCTTCCTTTCAGGCCAAGCGGCCGCCGGTGGGCTCGCTTTCATCAACTCGTTCGGCGCGCTTGGCGGCTTTGTCGGACCGTATCTCATCGGCTATCTGAAAGACGGTTTCGGTACGTTCTCGGCCGGCATGATTGGCCTGTCAATCGCGCTGGGCATCACGACATTGCTGACACTGTCACTTCATGCGTTGGCTTCCGGAGAACAGGCATGAAAAAATCACATTCGCCGCGGCGTCGGCAATTGCTCGGCACTGCCTCAGCTTCCATGATTCTCTCCCCTGTTACCGGGCGCCATGCGTTTGAAAGAGAGGAAAAGCACCTCATGAGCACAACGAGCAATTACCTTCCCGTTCGGGCCGACTGGCTCGCTCGCGGCACCGAAGCCGCGCTCGAACCCGACATGCCGATCATCGATGCGCATCATCACTTCTACGAGCGCCCAGGATGGACCTACCTTCTGGACGAGTATCTCGAGGACGCGCGCTCGGGACATAACATTACTGCCTCGGTGTTCATGCAGGCGCTGACACGGTATCGCCCGTCTGGTCCCGAGGCACTGCGCCCTGTGGGAGAAATCGAATATGTTGCAAGCGTTACGAGTCCTTTGCAGAGCGGCAAGCCGCAGGTTGCAAAAGCCATGGTCGGCTACGCTGATCTTCGCCGCGGATCAGCGGTGCGCGATGCTCTCGAGGCAGAACTGCATGCTGGCGATGGCAGATTTCGTGGCGTTAGGCACCTCGTTACTTGGGATGCCGACCGGACCCTTGTCAATCCATTATCGGCGCCCCCGCGAGGGCTGCTGCTCGATCCGGACTACGGGGCGGGAGTCGCACAACTAGCTTCGCTTGGACTGTCATACGACGCGTGGTTATTCTTTCCGCAGTTGCCGGAGTTGTACGAGCTGGCCAAGTCGAATCCTCATACGCCTTTCATCATCAACCATTGCGGCGGCGTTCTCCGGATCGCCAGCTATGCAAAGCAGCGCGAGGAAGTATTCGATGCGTGGTCCCGTTCAATGCGCACACTCGCCGAACTGCCGAATGTCTATGTGAAGGTGGGTGGCCTTGGTATGCGCATCAATGGCTTCGAGTTCGAAAAGGGCGAACGCCCACCCTCGTCGGACCAATTGGCACAGGCGTGGAAGCCATGGATCTATACGTGTATCGATGCATTCGGTGCGGCCCGCTGCATGTTCGAAAGCAATTTCCCCGTGGACAAGGGCTCTTATCCCTTCAGCAACGGTTGGAACGCCTTCAAGAAGTTGACTGCGCAAGCGAGTCCCGCAGAGCGCGAAGCATTGTTTCGGGGCACGGTCACCAAAGCCTACCGCTTCGAATGAGTGCGTCCGATCGATCAGCGCGGCCGGCCCGGAAGCATCGTCATCACTGTCGGCCCAACAGCTGCGTTGACAGCCTTTGTGTGTATGACAGGACCGGCGCGATAGCCGTCTGATGAAGCCGACTTGGAAGGAACTACCGTCCTTGCCAAGGACGCCATGCTGGCAGTTCAACTGCCAGCATCGGTACGTCTCGGACGCTTTTTGTCATCGTAGCAAGAATTTTCACCATCTGCAGTAGCAGTTTTCGGGTTACTTGCCGCCCATTTCCCTTTCTGTAGCATCGGGCATGCTCAGTTCTCCGCAGCAAGCTAACGGTAAGCCTGCCCCTAGGTTCTCTCGAATCCTCTCCCGAGTTCCCAGTCTGTTATTCGGCGATCATATTCCAACTGTTCCCACCGGGCCGCATGCACGTAATGCTTAACAACATCATCTCCCAGGACATCCCGCAGCCAGGCTGAATTTGATGCAACATCGATCGATTCTCTTAGCGTTTTGGGAATATCCGGAAGATCGCGATCACGGTACGCGTCACCATGACATGGACCGGGCAGTTCGAGGTTCTCGGCAATCCCCGCGAGGCCGGCCGCGATCAACCCCGCGAAGGCCAGGTATGGATTGAGATCCGCGCCTCCGATCCGACATTCGACCCTAGCCGCGTACGAGCCTTCGCCGCAAACCCTGAAACCAGCCG
The DNA here is from genome assembly GCF_040948665.1 of Paraburkholderia sp. BR14320. Classification (NCBI taxonomy): domain Bacteria; kingdom Pseudomonadati; phylum Pseudomonadota; class Betaproteobacteria; order Burkholderiales; family Burkholderiaceae; genus Paraburkholderia; species Paraburkholderia sp. BR14320. The sequence goes on along the minus strand of NZ_JBFPKG010000098.1, from coordinate 2,453 downwards.
TACGATTGTCTGGGCTCCAGACCGCCTTGGTCGGCGCGAACGTCCCTTTTTGAAATCGTTTATATGAGTTAACGTATGGCGCTAAAAACAGCGTGATGTCTCTCGAATACTTCAGAAGACCCGCAAGGTAGTGGCGCATAACATTGGCCATGCCATAGGGCGAATTTCTGTCAAAAAAAAGCGGAGCTCCATCTAGTGTCCACAGGGAGGAATGAATGTGGCTGGAAGAACCTGCCAACTGGTAGTTCCACTTGGCCATATACGTAATGGCTCTATTCTCCTGGGATGCAATTTCCTTGGTGCCGTGCTTAATTAGCGTATGTTGGTCAGCCATCACTAGCGGATCGGCGTAGCGTACATTGATTTCGCCCTGCCCAGGCCCCGATTCCCCTTTCGAGCATTCGATCGCGATTCCCGCACCGTGCAATCCGTTCCTTATCCGACGCATGACCGATTCCTCTCGCGAGGTCGACAGGATATGGTAGTCTTGGTTGTACGTTCCAGAGGTTAACAGGTCGCGAAATTTCTTCATCGATATATACTCGTAAGACTCATCGAATAGGTAGAACTCTAATTCCGATGCGAAGCACGCGGCCATTCCCCTCTCGTTCAGACGACGAAGCTGCTCCTGTAGAATCTGCCTCGGCGAATGAGCAACGGGCTCCTGACACTGGTCGAAAACATCGCAAATTACCAACGCCGTCGCTTCAAGCCAAGGAATGCGCCGCAATGTCGAAAGGTCGGGCTTGAGCACAAAATCGCCATATCCAGCTTCCCAACTTGAACACGTGTACCCTGCCACCGGTTCCATCTCGATATCATTGGCCAACAAGTAATTGCAGGCATGCGTTTCCAGATAGCCATGCTTAACGAAAAAGTCCCCTTGAAACCGCTTCCCGACAAGCCGACCTTGCATGTCAACCATGCAAGCGATAACTGTATCAATAGCACCCGAAGCAACATCCCGTTTCAATTCTTCGAATTTCAGATTCATATTCCCTCCCGCGGAACGTAAATAAGCTCTTCCGGCACGCACACCCAATCCACTATGCGCGGACAAATTTGACCCGGCAAACGAGTGATCTAATCTTGATGTGGCTTGATCATGCCAATTTGTTTTATCCAGTTTCCGAAAATTATGTTGGCGTGACTGCGCCAGCAATTGCGCGGCCGAAGATCTTCGCAATCCTCCGGAAAATAATTTGCCGGAATACTTACCCGACGACCAAGTGAACGGTCTCTGAGATACTCGTCTGCCAACGTTTGCGAATCGTACTCTAGGTGATTAAATATATGCAGGGAATGATGGTTCGGGTCATCAAGCAGACACAGGCCTGTTTCCGGCGATTCGATGAGCACACAGATACCGCTGCCTGGTGGGATGTCGGCGCGTCGCATTTCCGTCCATCGGGATACGGGAACAAAGAGATCGTCTGACAGGCCCCGCAGATACGGTGATGTGGACCCCACGCCTTGGTGCCTGAAGACACCAAAAGCCTTCTCATTCAATGTGTACTTAGGCAGACCGTGGAAATGATATAGCGCCGCTTGTGCGGCCCAGCAGATGTTGAAGCAGCTCAGAGTGTTGGTTTGAGTCCAGTTGAGAATCTGAGTTAACTCGTTCCAATACGCCACTTCCTCAAACGGGATCAACTCAACCGGTGCGCCGGTAATAATAAAGCCGTCAAATATCCGCTCCTTTATCTCTTCCCAATCCTGGTAAAACGACGCCAAATGAATTGCTGGTGTGTTCTTGGGTAAATGACTGGCTATCTTTACCAAGGTGAGGTCAACCAATATGGGCGTTGCACCGAGGAGACGTGCAATTTGGATTTCCGTCTCTATTTTATTGGGCATCAGGTTTAGCAAACCAATATGCAAAGGACGTTCAATCGGCCGATACATAGCTTCGTGCTCCATTACCTTGATGCCTTCTTTTTGTAAAGCAATTGCAGCCGGCAAACCTTTTGGAACCTTGATCGGCATGGAAGCACAACCTCCGTTTCGAAACTACGCGATACCCGCAAGACTGTACGGCATACCAACAACACCACGTCTGACCGACTGCGAGCAAGTTTAGGTCTTCACCTGTTTAAGAAGATCAAGCTGGCTGCGACGCATGCGTAAAGTGCGCCCGTAATCTTCTCAAGCATGGATCTGTTGATCAATACCACGCTTGCGCGATCTGCAAGAAACATATATCCGCAATAGACCCCGACGGAGATCGCCGTTGCCGCAGCTCCCATCGGAACCGCCTGCCCAAGGTAGGAACCGGACGGGCTGATGAAACTGGGATACGTAACTAATGTGGCCAACCACCCCTTAGCAGGTTGCTGAAGTACCGCTGAAACACGTCATCGCGCAGAGTTCGTGAAGCGTTGATAGATGAACCACCACTTGCCCACTGGAGATCATGCGCGGCGCCGACACGTTCACCGAGAGTTTGTTTTCCG
>NZ_JBFPKG010000097.1:0-9408 GCF_040948665.1 Paraburkholderia sp. BR14320 | reverse complement strand
CTTGCGCGGCCCACCCGTTTTCAGTCTTGACTTATAAGGCATGAAAGCTCGCCTGTCGGATAGATCACTGGGCTCTTTCTACCGGACCCACGGTCGCCGCGCAAGGACCCTGCTGAACAAAGCCGCGCAGCATTTGCCCTCCAGTTTCATGCTGTGAAAGGCGCTCGCCAGCGGCATCTGCAGCGTGGCCGGCCTCCCGCAGAAAGCCCCCTGCACTGGATTCCGACAAGCTTTTGGTCTCAGCGCGTTGCGCCACCAATAGATATAGGACCTCTCTTTTTGGGCGTTAAGCAGGCAGCCCGATGGAACAGCTAGCCGCCGCATGGGGCCGAGCCTCGCGCCGGTAGCGCGCTCTCAAGTCGCGTCCCGCGTGTCCGAAAGCTGCTGGACGATGCGTGCGGCGGCGAGCAGGCCGCGATAGAGTTTCGCGAGATCGTTGCGATCGAACTCGGTTGCGCCCTGCGCAACGCCCACGTTTTTCGCAGTTGCCTCGAGCGCCTCGCGTATCGCGGCAAGACGCGGTCGGCCAGTGGAATCGGCGAGCGTCTTCTGCAGATCGTTGAAGTCGGAGGCGCACGCTTCAAGCGGTGCGTAGATGTTCGATGTCAACATCAAGGGATCTCACTTCGGTAGCGGTAGGTAAGCGGTGGTGTTGGCCGCACGCGGCGCGGGCAAGGGCGGCGTCGTGGGAGTGTCCTCGTGCAGCGGCATCACGTCGCGCGCGGCGACGGTAGGTGCTTCGTCGACGTTTCCTGCCGCGCCGTGTTTGCCGACTGCGTTGCTGTTGGTACGGGTATAACCATTTCCATCTGCGGCTGCCGACGAAGCGGCGTCTTCCGGTATTGTATAGATATGCTTGACGCCGTTGGGCGTCTGTCCGTAGCGCACACCATCGGAGTCCATCAGGAAAGAGAACGAGGGCGCCGGAGGCACTGCGTCTTCCGCTTGCGCGACGCGCACGCGCACGTCTTTCACATTGTCGCTGAGATCGTGGCGCATTCGCGCAACGGCCGATTCCACCTCACGCGGATTGCCGGCCTTGCCGCTGACCTCGAAGATTCCGCGCCCAGTGTAGACGACCTTGATCCCCTGCATCGCGAGCGAATCCGCGATCTTGCTCAGCTCGTTCTGCGCAATGTCATAGTGCTGGACAATGCGGCCAGGTGAAATCCGCTTCAGCATCTTCCGCACTTGAGAGTCTTCGTCGGCGGTTGAGACCATGCCGCTTAGCGTCACCGTCGACCCACGTACCCGCACGTGCAGTTCCTCCATGTGCGCCGCCGCCAGTTCGAGGTTCAGGCGTTGTGCGAGATCGTTGGCATCATGTGGTAACGCCGGACCGCTGATGGCCGGCGTCAGCATCACAGAACCTATTACGAGCACAGCGCCGAGTATCGCGCACGCGAAAACAATGCCCGTTGTTCTGCGGCGGCGCAAGGGCTCGGTTGCGCACCGCGTTTCCTCCGCCTTCACGAGCAGCGTGGAAAGCAACTCAAGATCGCTGGGCCACGGCGCGTCGGCCGAGCCGATGCAAATGACCGTTTCGCCGAACTGCATCGGCGTGAAGTCAAGCAGCATGACAGTGCCCGGCTCGTTGTCACTTTGCGATGGATGGATGCCCCCCTGAGAGACGTCGTCGCCATGGTTGGTGCTGCGTTTCTTGCCCCCATCCTCCGCGGCCGCATGGCCCTCGGCCGCGCCCCACGGCGCGCGCTGCGCGCTCACCACACCACCCGCATCGACGACGAGCGACACGTCATCGCCGCGCCAGTCGGAGATGCAGATGTCGGCGTCGTCGTTCGCGGCGATCCGGTGTACGCCGACGCTTAGACCTAGTTCCGCGCCGGCGTGGACGCCGGTCAGGATACGTAGCAGCTTTGCCATGGAAAAACCCATTGAACAATGGATGCGGCGCGCCGCGGCACGCCTTCGCTACAAGCCTCACTATAGCCACCGCGGGCGACTTTCCAGCACACAACGCGAAGTCGGTACAGGGAGCGCGAAGCGAGGAAGGCAGACAGAAACCGGACAAAACGCGAAGCCTCAACCGCGTTCGGCAGCCATAAGTGCGGCGCCGCGCTGCATGATGCGCACATTCATCGCGCGCTCGTGCATGGTCGGTGTCGAAGGCCGGCCATAGGCAAGCAGCAACAGCGGCATCAGCAGATTCAAACGCCCGGCGCGGCTGATTTTTTCCACCGACGCTTCGCCTTCCAGGGACGCGTTACGGGTAGCTGCGCCTCGCGATCCGGAGACATCGGTCAGGAGCTGCCGCCATGCGCGCATAGTGGCATCGCCGGGCGCACCTGTTTGCAACTGGACGGTCAGCAGATCGATGAAACGCTCGTGCAGCAGCGCATCGAGCGGCGCGTGCGGGTTCGCGGCGGCTTCGTCGCGCAATGCAAGCAGCGCGCCAATCCAAAGGCGCGGCAGCTTATCGGCGAGAGTCGTGCACGGCGGTTGTGCAGCGACGAATTCCTGTAGCGTGCCAGACGCGGGGCGTGAGATTGTCCTTTGTCCTACGCGCATAGGAGGCTGCGCGCCGTCATCGCCGTGGCGTCCGTCACGCGGCTGTCCACCGCTGCGGCGGCCACCGTCGCCGTCGCGCGTGACACGACCGGTGTTGCCGAAATCTGACGCATGCTCGCTCGGCTGGCGGCTCGCAGTGGTAATGGACCGCCTCACGCCTGCGGGGCGCACGGCATTGCGCCTCCTCGCGCTGAGCGCCGCGAGCTTGCGGGCGAGCAGCGAACCGCGTATGTCCGTATGTTGCGTGCGGGCATAGCTGAACAGGATCGCGCCGCGATACAGCACCGCGAAGCGCGCGACGTCGGTCTGCGGCCAACGTTCGCGACACGCGTCCGCCTGCGTGGCCGGGGCAACAATGGTGGGGGAGTGGCTGACGCGCGTCATTGCCGCATCGCGGTGTGCATGATCTCGTTCGCGAATTGCAGCAGCGCAGCTGCCGAAAACGGCGCGGCGACCACTATCGCGACGGTCACCGAAATCAGCTTCACGCCGTGCGAGAGCGTCTGATCCTGCATCGACGTGACAGCCTGCAGGAACGACACGCCCAGCCCCACGAGCGCGGCCACGATCACAATCGGCAGCGAGATATACAGGCAGAGCAGCAAGCCCTGGGTTGTGAAGCGAAGGAGCGTATCAGTATCCATTGACGACTTCTCCGATTTTTTCGCGCGGAAGGCCGCCCTAGCGATACGTCATCACAAGGCCGTGAATCAGGGTGGACCAGCCGTCCATCACGACGAACAGCAACAGTTTGAACGGAATGGCCACATTGGTCGGAGTCACCTGGTTCAATCCCATCGCCATCAGCACATTAGCGATAATCAAGTCGATGACAATAAAAGCGATATAGAGGAGGAAACCGATCTTGAAAGCATCGGTCAGCTCGGTCAGCGCGAAGGCGGGCGCAAGCACGACGAAGTCGTTGTCCTGCAGACCGGACGCGGCGTCTTTCGGCCATACCGCATTCGCCGAGCGGATGAAAAAGCGTTTTTCACGGTCGTTCGTGTGCTTCTGCAAAAACGCGCGGACCGGTTCGCGCGCGGCGCTGAAGAACTGGATGAGGGCCTGGGTGGACTGGCCGGCAACCGGCTGCCCCTGCATCGACTGCATGGCCTGCATGCCAACCGGCGCCATGACGTAGAGCGACACCAAGATAGCTATACCATTCAGGACCATGTTGGGCGGCACCTGCTGCACGCCGAGCGCGTTGCGCAGCAGGCCGAGCACGACCACCATTTTGGCGTACGAGGTGACGACCATCGCAACGAAAGGGAGAAGGCTGATCGCAACAATGACGATCAGCAGTCCCGTGATATCACTGAACTGGACCATCGCCGTGCGCCATGCGCAGGATGCGGATGCCGAGATGATCGCCTACAGTGACGAGCTCGCCGTAGCCGATAGTCTGGCCATGCGTGACCAGCTTGATCTGTGCTTCGGCAACCGGCGTCGGCAGTTCGAGCACATAGCCGTGACGCAGCGCATACAATTCCGAGAGCGGCAGCGCGACGGTGTCCACTTCGAACTGGACAGGCAGATCGAGCGCGCCGATGTCAACCGGATTCGAATGTTGATCTGACGCGAGTAGATCGTCCGGGCGCACGGGATCCAGCTCATCGGCCATGATGGTCTCCTTCGTGAGTGAAAGCCTGCGGCCTTCGATGTTGACTGGCGCGTGAAGGCGCATCAGGCCGGGAGAGCCCCAAGCCGCAGTGGCGCCCGGGGCGGGACCCGCGGCAGAGCCGTCGGCGGCGTGGATTGCACAGGCCTCGACGACATGGGCCGCCCCACTTTGCGGCAGCAGCGGGCGCAGCTGGCCCGGCAGCGAACGCAGCAGGACGGCGCCCGGTTGAAGCGCGCGCAGCGTGTCGACGGGCAGCCGCCGCGAGCCGAGTATCAGGCGCCCCGGCACCCTGCAGTCGCCCAACGGCCATGCGCCGCTTTGCATCTGCGACGAGGCGCGCCGCGAGAGCGCGTCGGCAGGAAGACGGACCGTGCGCGCCGCGTGCCAAGCTTCGAGGGCGTCTACCACGGGCGCTGCTGGTAGCACGCACGCGCTGTGCCGGGTTCCGTTGACCGCAAAACTCATGCTGAATGCCGCACCATCCCGCACGTCCAGCATATCGCGCTCCTTCGACGCGTGCGTCGTCACGTCCCGCGCGAGATGCGTGACATGCACTTCGGCAAGGCCGAGTGCCGCGACCCGCTCGAGCAGCGGTTCCAGCAGCACGCCGGCGACCGCGATGCGCAACGCGCTCGCCGCGTCTCCGGGCTGTGGCGCCCGCGAACCGCCGGGCAGCGCGGCTATGTCCAGAGCGGGGTACGCACCGAGATCGAACAGCACGCGGATGGCACCTGACGGATGCGCGAGATCGAGTACGCCCGGCTGTGCAAAACGTGCCCACGAGCCTTCGACGGCGGCCTCGGGCGTCGCTTGCCATTGGGCGATAGTGGTGTCCCTCTCGATGCATTGCGCGGTGCCGGCATGACAGACGAGCCGTGCTACGCGCGCCACGAGCGGCGCCACGGCGGGAACGGACAGCGCGCCGATGGATGTAGCTTTTGCAGGGGCGCACGAGCAGTCCGCCGCCTGCGGGGGCGCAGCCGACCCAGCCTCGGTTGCGGCGCAGACTGCGACCACATCCAGCCCACGCATTTCGTCAATCGAATAACTCATGTACCCTTCACCTCAAGGTGCCGCCTGCGTCGGCCGAGATCAACGACGCAGACCAGTTCACGACACCGTCAGTTCGATGTCGAGTGGCGCGACCCACGCGTCCAGCAGCGCAGCGACTTCGCGTTCAAGCATCGCACTGTGGTCGTAGATTAACTGCCGCGTTTCGATGCTCCGCGCGTCAAACCGAAGTGACAACCAGAAACGCGAAAGAGAGAGGTGGAGCGTTGTGTCCGGCAGAATGCGCGCGTCGAGCGGAATCCGCACTTCCCAACTGCCGGCATCGCCAATCGCGGGGTCGACGCAGAAGGCTGCGACGTCGCGCGCAAGTTCGAAAAACTTGCCTTGCGTGCGAAAAAGGGCGTCGACGGCGGGCATCGTCGCGGCGGGCAGGCACTGCAGCGGCGTCTTGTGCGCGCCGAGTGCGGCTGCCGATGCGCACTCGGCTTTGCCCGCCGCAGCGGCTTCAGTCAGGGCGGTTCGAGATGCACGGTCCGCTTGCGCTTCCGGCGCCGCTTCTTCGAAGGAGACGGGACTGCCTAGCGAGCGCGTGTGTCGCACAAGCACCACACAATCGCGACACCACGCCCGCGGACAGGCGGCGGAACGTTGGTCAGGGTCGGATGTAATGATGTGGAGCGGCCGGGGTTCGATGAGAGTCATGAGCGTGAATGTGACGTAAGCGCGCGCGGCTAGATCGTCACGCGACCGAGCGGCTGCAATTCGACGTGCTCGCCCAGTTCCTGATACGAGTAGACGGCGAGCCAGTCTAGCCGCGCCTCGATCATGCGACGCACGTAGCGGCGAATGTCCATGGAGGTGACGAGCGCGACACTGTCACGCGGCGTATCTCCAACACAAGACTGGATCTGGTCGATAAGAGAGCCCATTTCGTCAGGCGGCAATGCAAGGAAGTTGCCGGTCGGCGTCTGCTTGATCGCTTGGCGGATATGCTGCTCGACGGGCAGATCGAACAATACTGCGGGCAACTGCCGGCCGGCGCCTGCGGCGCGATGCGCGAGAAATGGACCGAGATCGCCGCGCACATATTCGGTCAGCATCAACATGTCCTTTTCCTTCGCGCCCCAAACGACGAGGCTCTCCAGAATATTGCGCACGTTGCGGATCGGGATCTGTTCTTCCAGCAGCCGTCGTAGCACGTCCGCGATGCGCTGCGGCGGCAGCACCTTCTGCACCTCGGCAACTAGGCCCGGATATTCGGCGTTCTGCTGATCAAGCATCCATTGCACCTCCTGAATGCCGAGAAAGAGCGACGCGTGCTTGCGCATCAACGCTACCGACGCATGCGCAATCACCTGCTCGGCGCGCCATGCTGGTGCTTTGGGCGACAGGCTCTTTTCGTCTATCCACCATGTGGGGCCCGGGCCACCGTCGAGCCCGCGACGCTTTTCTGCTCCGCGAATGCCGGCACGTGCGGCGAGCGTTTCGGCATCGGCGGAAAGCGGCCCGCGCATGCCGGTGAGCGCCGCCTCCGGCAGCATAACCTTTCCGAGGGGCAATTCAATCTGGCAATGTGGCACGTCGTGCATCAGCAATTCGCAGATCGAGGCGGGCAAGTCGTCGCTCGTCCAAATGGTGATGCCGGGAAACGGTAAGCCAAGACATTCCTGCAGCCGCGCGCGCTCCGTTTCGAACGAACGGTCGAGCGCCGTAGTCGACAGACGCCCGACGAGGTCGGGCGAAATGCGCACGCCGAGCGGGCAGGTGAATTGCGGCGCGCGAGTAAGAATTGGCGGCGTCGTTGCTTTCGAGCCGGCGCGCCGCATCGCGTTGACGGCTTCGCACGCATTCGTGGTTCCGGCGGGCTTGCGCCTGTCGAGCTCGTAACCGCAGGAGGCGAGGATCGCCGCGAACAGGACGAAAAGCCAGGTCGGAAAGCCCGGCACGGCAGCGAAGCCAAGCAACAGCAGGCACGCGAAGTAGAGTGCGCGGGCGCTGGCCGAAAGCTGCTGGCCGATTTCGTCGCCGAGCGACAGCGGCCGCGCGTCGCTCTCGTCGGAGACACGCGTAATCATTACGCCCGCGGCGACAGAAAGCAGCAGCGACGGAATTTGCGAGACCATTGCGTCACCGACTGACAAAACCGAAAAGCGGTTCGCCGCTTCGCCTGCCGTCATCTCGTGATATGCAACGCCAACTGCAATGCCCGCGATGATGTTGATCAGTGTGATGATGAGGCCGGCCACCGCGTCGCCCTTGACGAACTTCATCGCGCCATCCATGCCACCGTGCAACTGGCTCTCCACAGCAAGCGTCGCGCGTTTGCGGCGCGCCTCTTCGGGCGTGAGCAGATGGGCGCGCAGATCTGCGTCGATGCTCATCTGCTTACCGGGTAACGCGTCGAGTGTAAAACGCGCGCCGACTTCCGCCACACGCTCCGAGCCTTTCGCGATCACAATGAACTGCACGGTCGTTATTATTACGAATACCACCATGCCGACCACAAGGTTGCCGCCCACCACCAGCTCGCCGAAACTTTCGATGATGTTGCCTGCATCCGCATGCAGCAGAATCGATTTGGTCGACGCAATATTGAGTGACAGTCGGTACAACGTGGTGAAAAGCAGCAGCGACGGAAATACGGAAAGCGACACCACGTTCGGCACATACATGGTCACCATGAGCAGGGTCACACTGATCGTGATGTTGACAGCGAGCAGGACGTCGATCAGAAACGGCGGCAGCGGCAGGATCATCAGCGAAATGATAGCGACCACCAGCATCGCGATGCCGATTTCGCCGCCAGCGGGTAGCTTACGTGTCTTGAACATGGCAGCTCCCGAGGTTGGCGCAGTTGTGCTGGCCGGCTTGGTCGTCAATACGCCGTGGGCCGATTGCGTCGACCCAGCGCAGTATCGCGGCGACCGTCTCGAATAGTTTCTCCGGAATGGGCTCGTCTATCCCGACCTTGTAGAGCGCGCGCGCGATCGACGGATTGCCGACGATTGGCACATTCGCATCGCGCGCGAAGCCCCGCAATTGCGCCGCACTCTCGTCCATGCCGCGCGCGATCACGAGCGGCAGCGGATGCTCTGACGGCGCGTAGCGGATGGCGACCGCGTAGTGCGTCGGGTTGACGATCAGCGCGTTCGCGAGGCCCACGCGCTGCGCGGGTGCCGCCGAAGTCGCGAACTCGCGCGCCCGTTTCTTGCGTTCCGCCTTGATCTCCGGGGCGCCATCCATGTGCTTGCGTTCCCGCTTGACTTCGTCTTTCGACATCTTCAGTTTGCGCAGGAACAGCACGCGTTGCAGCTTGACGTCGGCGAGGCCGAGCACGATAAACACTACCACCGCGACGGCAAAAAGTTTGATTAGCAGCGACCATAAGACCTTCGACAATCCGGCCGGCGACTGATACAGCGAAACCACGATCAGCGGCAAAATCGAGCTGATCGTGAACCCCATCACCGCGCCGATAACGCTCGCCTTGATCACCGCCTTCACGAGGTCGATCACCGTGCGCCAAGAGAAAATCCGCTTCACGCCGTCGACGGCACTCACGTGCTTGAGATCGGGCACGACAGGTTTGGTCGTGACCTGAAAACCGACTTGCGACACCAGCGCGACCACTGCCGCAAGGGTCGCCGCGCCCACGCACGGCGCGATCACGGTCAACGCCTGCTTGCCGAGCTCAAACAGAGCGTCGAACATGACCGACAAGCCGCGGCTGCCCGATGAGAATTGGAGCGCAGTACTGACGATGGCTCGCAGCGCGCCACTGAAGCTCGCCGCCGCAAACGCAATCACGCCGACAACAGCGGCCATTGTCGCGGCGTCGACCAAATCGGCGCTCTTTGATGTTTCGCCGTCCTTGCGCGCGTCGCGCAGCCGTTTGACGGTGGGCTTTTCAGTTTTTTCTTCGCTCATGTCTTTCGCGACGACCCTCTTGCAGATCTCACTTGTGGGGTGGCCGATATCGCTGCCCAGCTTCTATGTGTACGGCTTACCATAGTGGCTGACCACGGGCTGTGGGGCACTGTTGGCGCGAAGCCGGCAGTGGTCAAGCGAACTGGCGGCGAATGATGCCGGCGTTTCGCGTAGATCCATGTTGCTTCGCGTTTCGTGTGTCGCGCCCGATGTGCGCAGGTATCGTCCGCATTACGTTTCCATGCACTGTCGTGCATCCGGTCCGCCACGGTCCAGTCGCGCGCATCGACGCGACTGGACCACTACCAGCAGCAGGA
>NZ_JBFPKG010000096.1:0-9543 GCF_040948665.1 Paraburkholderia sp. BR14320 | reverse complement strand
TGAGAGCTATCGACTGAAGGACAAACGAAAAGCAGGACAAACGGGAACGCGGGCAACAGCGAAAGCAGCCGCGTGACACAGGTCCCGGGTGGGTCAGATTTACTTCGGCGAATCGCCGAAAGGCGGGTCAGAATTCAATCGGCGTTGACAGCTTCGCGAGTTCCCAGGCTCTCGCATCTGCTGAAGTGGCTCTGTATCGGCTCAACCCGCCGTGGCGTGCTATTTCACGGCTGATCGTCGACGGAGACCGACCGAGACTGGCTGCGATCTCACGGATTGAAAGGCCTGCATGAATGCCGCGCGAGATTTCCTCTCGTTCGGCAAGTGTTAGCACGCGGGCTGACCGTTTCCTTACCGTTGGCACGATGCCGCCATGCGGTCGAACGATCGCGTGAATCGATGCTGCATGCTTGCCTAGCGAGCGGCCGATGTCGCTTAGCGACTCACCATCTTTCCATCTCTGCCACAACAACGCCTTTTGTTCGGCGGATAGTCCGCACCGCTTCTTCTTGCTCACCTACCTTACCTCCTGGGACGACATTAGACCAGAAGGTGTTGCAACGACCAGTTGAACGCGCCCTTGAAAATTTACTGCTCATAGAAGCAGGCTGTTGAAAGCGCCCCGTCATGACGACCGAAGCTACGTTCAGGAGACTTGCGCGTGCAATTTTCCGCTGAATTACCGGTTTGCCGCGCGATCCGCGCGGGGCGTGCGCACGCATGCAGTCCTGCTGGCGCGCAGTCTTCACGCCGTGGGCTCATCGCATCGCTCCTTGCGGCACCCCCCCTAGCATTCGGGCCATGCGGGTCAGATTGCTCGCAACCCTCGTCAGCTTGAAGTGCTGGTCGACGCGCTTGATACCGCGATAGACCGTCTGCCGGGTCCGACCGACCGTTTTACCCCAGCCGAAATGCTCTTCGATTCGTTTGCGGATGATCTGGCTAATCCGGTAGCCCGCGTGCCGCGAAGTGCGACCGTCGATTGCGCTGCCGCCCCAACGCTCATCGTTGCGCGCGATATGCGGTGTCACGTTGCGAGCGCGGCAATCGTTCACGAAGTCGCGGGTGTCATACGCCTTGTCGGCACCAACTGTCTTCGCATGAGCGCCTAGCACGCAATCGAGCAATTGCAATGCGCTGGCCCGCTCGGCGAAACCATCTGCGTGACTGACCACGGCGCCGACCACCAGCCCCGAGCGATTCTCCATCAGGATGTGCCCGTCGTAGCACAGGATGGCCGGGCTCTTGCGGCTCTTCTTGAACAATCGCGCCTCAGGATCAGTAGTCGACTCGTGCGTGGCATTGCTACGTCGCTCGCCTTTCCAGTCAGTGTCGGCGTTGCGGCCACCGCCGGCTGGCGGACCATCGTCCGGGCCGTCCTTGCGGCGGAAGCTCTTGTGACTGGCCCACGCCTGGATCAGCGTGCCGTCCACCGAGAAATGCTCTCTCGAGAGCAAGCCCCGCTTGTCCGCCAGGCTCATGACTTCGGTGAAGAACGCTTCCACGACTTCATGCCCCAGAAGCCGGTCGCGGTTCTTCGAGAACACCGAGTGGTCCCACACGGCGTCCTCAATCGCCAGCCCGACAAACCAGCGCAACAGCAGGTTGTAGCGCATCTGCTCCATCAGCATGCGCTCGCTGCGCACCGAGTAGAACACCTGCAACAGCAGCGCCCGCATCAGCTTCTCAGGCGCAATCGAGGCACGGCCGGTGTCCGCGTAGATGACGCTGCACAACCCGTTGAGCCGTTTCAACGCATCATTCACCAGTGTCGCGCGCGGGTAACCAAGCCCTACAAGCTGATGATCATCGACGAAATGGGCTACCTTCCGATGGATCGCGAGCAGGCAAATCTGCTGTTCTAGGTGGTGGCCAAACGATATGAGAACGGCAGCCTGATCCTGACGAGCAATTTGCCATTCGGCCAGTGGGACCAGACCTTCGCCGATGACGCCACGCTCACGGCGGCACTCCTCGATCGACTGCTTCATCACGCACACGTCGTCCCGATCTCCGGCGACTCGTACAGACTGAAGGAGAAACGTCAGGCCGGCATGATCAACCGTGTCCCGCCGCCATACCTAAGCGACGAGAACGACGTCAAACGCAAACGCAATTCGAAGGAGGTCAGCGCCACCCAATAACCGCAGGACGGGGTGTATCAAACTACGATTGCGTTCGCGTCCGAAGCTGTATCAACTTGAGATTGCGTTTGACACCAGCAACCGGATCGGTCGCAACGGGTGATCTGCCGGGACGAACTCCTCGAGCTTGACCGTCGTGAACAGGGGTTCCTGCATCTCATCCATTCCGCCATCGCAGCCGCTGCCAAAGATCATGAACACGATATCCATAACGCCCGTCCCTCAAACCCCGTTTACACGGGACCCAAATTCAACAGCCTGCTAGGGAACTCTATCCCCCTACATCGCGACCCTCCAGAGAGATATTGTCGCTTTCATTAGGCGATTGACGGGGCGACAGCTGCTAGCGGCGAGCACCATCGACGAGCATATCAATGCGGGGCAGAGAGCAGCGATGTGCTGCACAAAGTGATCGGCCAGTTAACGAAAGCAAGTAATGCGGCAGTGTATTGCAATATATTACATAAAAAATAGTAGCCTTCAGGGATGGTTAGACATTAAATCCATTTGTCATTAAATAATTTAACTTTCTTCGCATTAACAACCTGATTTAAAGGAAATCGCCATGAGTGTTCGTAACTACCTTGCACATCGCAACATTGTCCGCCGTATGGAACGTGAAGGACGTGCCTATCGCAGTTATCACGTCACCTTGACGGATGACGGGCACTGGATGCACGCGCCCGGCTCGGACTTTCTGTTCGCGTACCTCGAGAACTCCTGGCCTTCGGACGTGAAAACCCAGGTGGAGGACGCGTTCAAGCAGGCGTTGACGATGTCCTCGACCATCAAAACAGCCGTTCTGAATACCTCAGGACAGGCAGTGGAATCGGGGCTGTACCTTGTCGACCAGAGCACGATGACGCAAGCCATGAATTCCGTCGCGGGCATGGGCATTACGAGCGTTGACCAGAATAGCGAGAGCGGTTCCGGTACCGCGGTCTCCATTACCGAGCAGTTCTTTTCTGCAATTCTCGGCGGTCTCGGCGGAGACGTGGCACCGATGCTTGACTATCTCACGACCGAGATGGGCGATGTACAGGCACAAACGAAAAAGAGCACTGTCACGTCGAAATTCGGCACGGTGGTCGGGACCATTTCAGTCATGCCTGTGCTTAACGTTCCGGTCACCAACTTCGTCTACGCCTACTCGGACTCTCAAGCGAGCTCATGGTTCGTCAAGGTCAATTGCGGCAGCGAGGAGCACGAATCCTACTCGTACGCCTATACGGCCGTTAATTACAACTACGTCAAACCCGACGCCAAGTAATTGGTTAGCCGATGCACAGTAATTGGCTTGCTGTGCATCGGTGCTGTCGAGTCCGACGCCTTCAACGTTTTCCGCCTAGCGGGCGTCCAGATCTCGTTTAGAGCGGCGAACACAACCTGGACATCAGGCCCTAGAGGGTGTTAGGCACTTTTGTTAAGGGATGCAAAGTGGACAAGCATAAGCGCGGAGAATACGACGAAGTGCAATCCAGCCAGGGTTTCGGGCAACCGCTCGTAGTCTCTGGCCAGTCTGCGGAAGCGGTTGAGCCAGCCGAAGCTGCGCTCGACCACCCAGCGGCGCGGCAACAGCACGAAGCCCTTTTTCGCCTCCGGCAGCTTGATCACCTGCAGTTCAATACCCTCATCGAGTGCCGCCTGCGCAGGCTCTTCGCCGGTATATCCCTGATCCGCAAACGCCACCTTGACCGTGCGGCCCGTGGCCTGCTGAACCTGACGCGCCAGTTCACCGACCTGCACGCGCTCCTGCTCATTGGCCGGTGTCACATGCACCGCAAGCAACTGCCCCAAGGTATCAACCGCCATGTGGACTTTGCTGCCGCGCTTGCGTTTGTAGCCGTCGTAACCGGCTCGAGACCCACTCTCGCAGGTCGACTGCAGCGTACGCCCGTCGAGAATGACCGCGCCGGGTTGACCACGGCGTTCCTGCGCGACCCGGATGATCGAACGCAGGTCGCTCACCATGGCCTCGAAACAGCCTGCCTGAATCCAGCGTTGCGTTTGCTGGTAGACCATCTCCCACGGCGGAAAGTCGTTGGGCAACAACCGCCACGGTGCACCCGCGCGCACGATCCAGCGCAGCGCGTTGAACATCTCGCGCAGTTCGTAGCGGCGCTACGGTGCGTCTTTGCTGATCAAGGTCAGGTATGGAGCGGCGAAGTACCACTCTTCATCCGATACATCCGTTGGGTAAGGCCTGCGTTTTTTCATTCCGCCAGGTTACCAGGTCTGGCCGAAAGTGCCTAACACCTTCTAGCTAAGAGAAAGGAGCAAACAACATGAACGGTAAAGTGATTCGCCGCATTTGCAATCTTGTGCCCTCTAAAGGCACAGAACGCGACTGGCGATTTGAGCATGCGATCGAAGCTGAAGCAGTAGGAGCAGTAGCAGCATTACCGTCCAGTTACGATCTCCGCGCGCCTTGGTGGGCGATCGGTGATCAGGAGGCGACGGGCTCCTGCGTTGGATGGGGGTCGACGGACGGCGTGATGCGCTATCACCTAGTCAAGGCTGGCAAGTTGGGGCAGAACGAATTGCTGTCACCACGCTATACATGGATGGCATCGAAGGAGTCCGATGAATTTGTCGCGCGACCAGAATCCTTCATAGAGGAAGCGGGAACGAGTCTGAAAGCAGCGATGGAGATTTGCCGCAATTATGGTGTGGTAACCAATGAGCTATTGCCTTTTCACATCAACACCTTGATGTATACGGATGGTGAGGAAAAATTTTACGCCACTGCCGCGACACGACGCTTATCCGCCTACTTTAATTTGGGAAAAGATCTGAATCGTTGGCGGGTATGGCTTGCGTCGCACGGTCCGATCCTGGTCGGCGTTAACGTCGATGCCACGTGGGACAATGCAACCACGACGAACGGGAACCTCGACGCGTTCCAGCCCAGTACGGTCCGCGGCGGACATGCGCCGTGCGTTGTGGGTTATACGCAGGACCACCGTTTCATTATTCGGAACAGCTGGGGCGACTCCTGGGGGGACAAAGGTTTTGCTTACGCGAGCGAGGCATATATCAATGCAGGGTTCTTTAACGAGAGTTATGGCATCACGGTATGAGTCCATGTATTGGTGGCTGGCTCCGATTACGCATTCCGCCGCGCGCGGCGACATTGAGATGGTGCCTTGCCATCTTGGGTTTGGTCTTGCTTGCTTGTACTCCTATTGAAGGTGCGAAAGCTTTGAGACATAACGATAGCCGGACGATAACGGAAGCCGACAACGGCACGACCGTGGAGCTAGGTGCGGGCGAGACGTTCGTGCTGTATCTGTCTGAAAATGCGACGACCGGCTATCGCTGGGCGATCGATGGATTGGACACCGGCCTCGTGGAACTGCAGGAGAGCGACTATATCGGCGGTTCGGAAGCGGTTGGAAGCGGCGGCAAAGCACACTGGACTTTCCATGTTATGGCACCAGGTACGACTTATCTCAAGCTTAAATTGTGGCGCCCTGGGAGGGCGACCGCGCCATTCTGAAGCGTTTCGCGGTCACGCTGAAGATACTGCCGCCATA
Source organism: Paraburkholderia sp. BR14320 (assembly GCF_040948665.1). Taxonomy (NCBI): domain Bacteria; kingdom Pseudomonadati; phylum Pseudomonadota; class Betaproteobacteria; order Burkholderiales; family Burkholderiaceae; genus Paraburkholderia; species Paraburkholderia sp. BR14320. The sequence goes on along the minus strand of NZ_JBFPKG010000096.1, from coordinate 3,863 downwards.
GTCAAAAAACAATCGGCCCCGGCATCAGAAAACGATTCGCGAAGTGTAACCATGCTGCGTGATGTCTGGCCACTCAGACATCAGTCGGCTGGACGGTGTGGAAACTTTGCCAAGGGCGGCTCCTGTTTTTCCCAAATATAATTCAGCCCCATCCCGCAATCCTGAACTCTCATTGCCGAGTCTCTACGCCCGAGTCATATTCTATTACTACTGGTTGCAGGTTTTTCTCAGGTGTTTGAGCTGGGTAAAGGGATTCGAGCGGTTGTCGTTGAAGCGGCTAGAATCCATCGCTTTGATCATGGAAAATGGCCCAACGCAAAGCCCGACAAGGGATTCCGATGGAATTGAGCGAAGTGCAATTCAACGAATTTGTCTTGCCTCATTTACCACGGGGTCGTCGTGGCCCGCTGCCGCGACTGCCACTGTACAGGATCTTCAACTACATCCTGAAGGCTCTGTACCTTGGATGCCAGTGGCACATGCTGCCGATAGACAGGAATCAGCAGGGTCGACGCGAAATTCATCCGACCAGCATTTACCGGATCTTTCGTCGCTGGCAGGCGAGCGGATGTTTCGACGCGATATTTCTGGCGTCAGTGCGCCGGCTTCAGCAGGACCAGTTGCTCGATCTGTCGATCATTCACGGCGACGGCACAACGACTGCGGCAAAGAAAGGCGGCGACAATCTCGGTTTCAGCGGTCACAAAAGACTCAAGGGCTGCGAGATCGTGGCTTTCTGTGATCGGCGCTGCAACGTCATCGCACCGTTCGTGGTCGCACCCGCCAATCACAACGAATCGCCGATGTTACGCGAGGCATTGCCCACACTGATGAAGACCGCCCGCGAAGCGGATCTGACACTACACGGCACGATCGTCAGCCTCGATGGCGCCGGCTCTGATGCAAACAGGGCCGGCGAATGGGTTAGAGTTGTCGGAACAAAACGAACCGACGAGCCGCGATGAGCAAGCTGAAGAGCCTGGACGAACTGTTTGCAGGCCGTCACTTTGACCGCGATGTGATCATTCTGCGTGTTCGCTGGTACCTGCGCTACAAGTTTAGCCTGCGCGATCTGGTTGAAATGATGGCGGAACGCGGAATGTCGCTGGCGCACACGACGATCCTGGGCTCGCTTCAGGAAACAGAAAATAAAGCACGCTAAGCGGATGAAACCCGCAGCTTGGGTACCCGCCTATGGTGCGGCGAACGCCTCGTCCATCTGCCGGTAGCGTTTGATTTCGTCGCCCTGGAGATAGATCGAGGTTGTCGCAATCGAGGCGAGCCGAAGGTTGTCGCGTACCGCCGTCAACTCCGCGCCGCGGGCGAGTGCATGCGTAGCGTGCGTATGACGTGTCCAGTGGGGACTGGCGCTTCGCAACTTTTCGGCCAGCACGGGATGATCTGCGCCGATGACATCGGCGGCCAGATGAAAAAAGCGACGCGACACATACCACAGACGGGAACGGGTGATGCCTGTTGCGCCTTCCTCGTCAACGCTTGCCAGTAATGGGGTCTTGGGATCCCAGCGCTGTGGGGTCACCGGCAGGCGCCGCTGGACGAGATACTGCTCGAGCGCGGTTCGGGCGAGTGACGGCACGGCTACTTGCCAGCCTTGCCGCCCTTACCGACGAGATTGATCCAATGGGCGCCATTTTCACCTATACGGATGTCCCCAAGTTTCGCGCCAACGAATTCGCTCGCTCGCAGACCTGTCGCGTACGAGAAGTCGAGCAGGAAGCGCAATCGCTGCGCGGCCGGTGTTCCCCATCCGTAGGACCACTCCAGTCCGTTGGCAATCGTGCGAACCAGCCCCCATTCGCCTTCAGTGAAGCCGCGCGACGTGTCGAGCGGCTTCACGCGCGTCTTGCCCCGGACCTTGATGCCGGCAAACGGGTTGGTGAGCACATAGCGCTGTTCGATGAGCCAGCGAAACAGTGCGCCGAGAACGGAAAGCGGCGCGTAGGCGGTCGAGCGCGCCGACAGGTTGCCGGCAAACGGACGCCACTCGAAAGCACTACGCGGCCGTGGCGGTCCGATCCAGCACTCGCGCGGCTGCGGATGCCGCAGGAAGCCGCGGTATGCAATCGCATCCTCAGTCGTGAGTGAGGACAGCGCCCGCCCGCGCTCGACGATGGCCCACAGGATCAGGCGCTCGGCTTCCTTGCGGTAGGCGCTTTGCGTGCCGATGGTTTCGTGCAGGGCAAGCCATGCCTGTACCGCTTCGTAGTCGTTGTTTGCGTCGAGCGCACAGGCCTGTCGCGGTGCACGGAAGCTGCCGTGCGAACCATCGACCTCATGGGGTATCCGTAGCCGTTCCCAGGGAACTACGGAGCTGGGTGTGTGTACCGTAACCAGCGCCAGGGCGCGCTCCGTCAACTGTGGGTGGGCTTCAAAAATGCCTCGATCTGACGGGCGCTGGTCTGGCCGAGCCCGGGCACGACGCTCCACCAGCGGCGTCGGCGGGGCACGCGAACTGTCAGGTCCGCGAGCGTCGCAATGCCATACGCACGCATCGTGCGCACAGCGCGGGGTGCGAGCCAGAGGCCGATGTCATCGGCGATTTTCGGTTGCGGTGCGGCCAACGTACGCAGGATGTCGATCGCGTGCGCGATCGCACCGGCCCGCTCGATCCGTTCACTGGCAGGGTGCTGGAACAGATCGGCCAGATCGGCGCGCTGGCGTTTCAGGGCAAGGTTGGCAAGCTGACGGCGGATGGCGCCGATGATGCCACGCGCAGATTCACCCTGCGCCCGGACGTGAGGCAGGTAGCGGTCCACGGCGGCCCGCGACGACAGGCCGGCATACCAGCCGCGCAGTGCGGCGAGTCGGTCAGCATCCGGGAACGCCGACGGTTCGGTAGGCATGGAGTGCGAGGTGGGCTGGGACTGACGTGTTTTCATGTTTGCCAGTTTGTAGAATAAAAATTGCTATCGCCATAAGAAGGATTATGACGATAGAACGGATTACACTGCGCTTTCCTGAACCGTCAATCCGGTGGAATCAGTGCCGCAAACCCTGTCGGCGCCATCCCCACCCCTTGCCGAGCCAACCATGCCATGACGTTCCATTCTCTCGCCTGCCGAGCGCGACAGTCTCTTCTCGTTTCCGGAGAGCCATGATGAGATCATCCGCCACTACACATTCAACGAAGCGGAACTGTCGCTGATTGGCCAGCACCGGGGCGCGGCCAACCGTCTGGGTTTCGCCGTCCAGCTCTGCTGCATGCGCTATCCGGGGATTATCCTGGGCGCAGGCGTCGAACCGCCGCCTGCGCTGCTGGAGTACGTTGCCGGGCAGCTCAGCATAGAACCGATGCTCGGGAAAGAGTATGCAAAGCGGGACCAGACGCGTCGCAGAACATCTGCTCGAACTGCAGGCCGCGCTGCAGTTGCGATTGCTCACTGTGCGTGACTACCGTCCGGCCGTGCAGGCCCTTGTTGATCTGGCGATGCAGACCGACAAGGGCCTGGTGCTCGCGCAGGCGCTGGTCGGATACCCGCGCCAGCAGGCAATCCTGCTGCCCGGCGCGAACGTGATTGAGCGGATCTGCGCGGAGGCCGTCACCCGCGCGACCCGCCGCATCTACGATGTTCTTACGTTATCACTGTCGGATGAGCACCGGACAAGACTCGACCAGCTATTGACGCGCCGTGATGACGGCCGCATGACATGGCTCGCATGGCTGCGACTGCCGCCGGGGAAGGCGAGTTCACGCCAGATGCTCAAGCATATCGATCGCCTCAAAATCCTCCACGCCATTGACCTGCCCGCAGGCCTCGACCGGATGGTTCACCGGAACCGTCTGCTCAAGATCGCCCGCGAAGGCGCGCAGATGACGCCTGCCGACCTGGCCAGATTCGAAA
>NZ_JBFPKG010000095.1:0-9736 GCF_040948665.1 Paraburkholderia sp. BR14320 | reverse complement strand
AATGCCGGGCTATGCGACCGGCGGCTTCTTTTTGCCATCTTTGGGTTCCTTTTGCTGGTCCCTATGACCAGCTCAGGCCCCGACCGTTCCACTTACCGACCTTGTCCGAAATTCCGGCGCCACCTCTCTGGTCCACCCGCCGTACTTTTGAAAGATATATCTATCGTCTCTTTATTCGCATGAAGGACGGGCAAGACCTCGTCATGAGCGATAACACGCCTTTGTCCGCCGGTGCCTCCGGTTCGCCGTCTCCGTCGTCCTCCCATTTCAGCAGCACGGCGCCACGGAGTTTCGCTCCGGGGGGCGCGCGGAGCGCATCACCGGTCCAGACCATGCCCGCGCACCCGCGCACGATGCCACTGACGCCGGTGTGCGACAGGTGGCGACTTTGCCGCGCCGGTTGCACCCGACGCCGAAGATTCATTGGCTACTGCCCCCGATGCTTCGTCGGCCGGTTCAACTACCGATTCGGCTGGTTCGCTGCTTCGCCGCCCAACGCCGGATCACCCGCCGCCGCGCTATTCGCCAGATCGGGGACCGCCGCCGCGGCCAAGGCGAGCTTGCCGCCGGGCTTCGGGGCGCGCAACCGGATTTCGAATCATTGTGGCCACCGCCGGCCGGCGCGGCGTCGCCGGCACCAGCACGTCCCTGCGTCGTAGCGACAGGCCATGGTCGGCGCTCGGCCGGATCATTGCGGCGCGCGTTCGGCGCGTGTTCGATCGTGCTGGCCTGCGAATTACGCAGCACACGCTGCGGACCGGCGTGTCCGCACGGATCTTGCATCCGGAACCCGGCGTGCTGGGGTTGCGTGGCAAGACTCTGCAGTATCTGGAGGAATCGATTGCGTGCTGTCTGATGTCGCGCGACGTCCTCGTGTTCATGATCCCGACCGTCGGGCACCAAGGGATGCTGCATCAGAGCAACATCCGGCAGCGCGACTACGGGCAGCATCTCAATGGGCTGCTGCAAGGCGGCGCGGACGGGTCGCCGCAAACCTACGCCGCATCGGACGCACGGCCGGAATGGCCGGGCGATCGCGCGCGCGACATGTACGAGCTCGAGTGCTGCACGAGTTCGTAGAGTCGGGCAAGCCGGTGCTCGGTGTGTGCCGCGGTTGTCAACTGATCAACGTCGCATTCGGCGGATCGCTGTATCAGGACATCGCGCCGACGTGCCGACCGCGAACGCGCACGTGAGTGAGCGCTACGGCCAGCACCGGTAAGCGATCCGCTTTCCGGAAGGCTCGACGCTGGCGAGCATGTTGCCGGGGCGCAGGGAAGTGATCGCGAACTCGATCCACCATCAGGCGATCCTCGAGCTCGGTCGCGATCTTAACATCGAGGACGTGTCGTCCGACGACGGGATCATCGAAGGAATCCGCTATCGGCGCGCGGCGTTCGTCGTCGGCGTGCAGTGGCACCCGGAGATCCACCGCGCAGGCGGCCACGAGTTGCTCGACTGCGCGCCGCTGCTCGATACGTTTTTGCGTGCGGCGCGCGATATGAGGCTGTGACGCCTGTGTGAGCTACCCGTCTCGAAGGCGCTGAAGGGTTGACGGGAATCGCAGCACCCTAGAGGGTGAACCCGGGGCGACGCTGCTTTTTACGATCTCCGGCTGTCTCCGACTCGACCGCCCGAGTCCGACGCAATCTTCCGGAAGGTAGTTGCTGCACGCCGCGCGATATATGACGTGTCATTGGTGTTGGCCGTGTGCACGTACGCGGGTGGCCCGGCCCGTCCTGCCGTGACGGCACCGCGCGGACAACGGCAGTGGCGTCGATACACTCCCCGGACCTCGGCGAAGAGTCGTTCGCAGAGTTGGTGCTTTAAGCAGGCGTCGGACTTGACGGCGTTGTCACATCCGGTACGGCTTCCCAGCGCAGGTCAATGCCCACAAAGTGACGCAGGCTGGTGGTGTCATACAGGGCCTCTTTGCAAGCGAGCTCGGCCAGATTGAAGCAGCGCTGCACGAAGAGAATCCACAGCATCGGCTCCGAACGAATCGGCGGACGACCCCGCGTTTCCGGTAATACAGTTCGACTACCGCGCACACAATTCGGCCCACGGAACGATCGTGTTCATCGTGTCAAGAAACTCGTTGCGTCGCGTGCGTTTGCGTCGGGTCTCGAACCCGCACTCAAGCATTTCCGCAGCTCCGCTGAGCGTACACCGAGCTCCATTGGGCTCGAAGGCGTCGCGGTAGCGGATGCATATAGTCGTGCTAGCATGCGTCCCGGTGTCAAAGGAGGAACCTCCATCCCTACGAGCAAAAGCGGCTCAGGGCGAAGTCTTCGATCCCGACCTGCGTGCGATCGCCTGTTACCAGATCGGCGAGCACAGCTCCTGCGGCCGGTCCAATGCCGAAGCCATGGCCTGAAAAGCCGGAACCGAGATAGAAACCCGGTATCCGCTCGATCTTCGAGATAACCGGCAGCGCATCGGGCGTGACGTCAATCATACCTGCCCACGTACGTGCAATCGTCGCATTGGCGAACGATGGAAAGGTCTGCTTCAGGCAATTCATTGCGTCGTTGAGCATGCCGTTGTTAGCCTCAGGATTGAGCACGCGGTACGATTCGAACGGCGTCGGCCCGTCAATGCTGAAGCGGCGCGGAATCTTCAGTTCATCAAAAAAGGGGCGTCCGAAACGGAGCCGCAGATACTTGCGCTCTTTGAGCCAGGCACGCAGGAATTTCGTGCTGAGGCGAATGCTGTCGGGGGTGAGATCGGCGACCGAGGCGCCGAGTTTCGACACTGTGTATCCGCCGTCGCAGCGCTTGCGGCATGTGAAGTCGCCCCCGTTGATCGCGACGTCCAGTTTAGCGTCGATAGGCGCGGTTTGCAGCACGGACGCATGAACCTTGAGTTGCGGAAAGTCAATTGCATGATTGCCGCAGAACAGCCGCGACCACGCACCGCCTGCCAAAACCACGTCGGCGCATTTCACGACGCCGTGCTCGGTCACGACAGCTGACACGCGACCGGCGGACATATCAATGCCGCGCACCGCACAGTGCTCGAAGATCGATGCACCGGTCGCGCGAGCGAGTTCGGCGATGCCCCGTGTGGCCATGGTGGGTTCGGCGACACCGTCGATCGCGCTATACAGCGCCCCCTCCCATGTGCGACTCGACTGCGGGAGAAACCTGGCGAGTTCGGCTCTGCCGAGAAGCCTGACGCGGACACCGCTGGCGCCGGACGCATCGATCCATTTGTGATGCAGAGCCATCTCCGACTCGTCCTTCGCAAGATATGCGAGTCCCGTCATCCGGTAGCCCACGTCGATTTGCGACTGGATTGACTGCCACAATTCGTTAGCGAGGACAGACAGTTGCAGTTCCTTAATGTCGCGTCCGATGGAGCGTACCCAGCCCCAATTGCGCGAAGACTGTTCGCAACCGATCGTGCCTTTTTCGAACACCGCGACGTCGACACCCTTGCGCGCCAGCGCGAGCGCGCAACTGATGCCAATAATTCCGCCGCCAATAATTGCGACAGAGACCTGCTTGGGCAAGTCGGGTTTCAATGTGATTTCTTGAATGGGCAGCATGTTAGCTCGGAGATATGTCAGTTGACGCGCTTTCGGCTGGCGATCAGGGCCACGAGCGCGAGAGTCGAAATCACTATCAGGTAATAGGCCGGCGACATGATGCTGCCCGTCAATTTCACGAGAAGGTTGGTCACGACAGGCGTGAGTCCGCCGAACAGCGTCATCGCGATTACGTAGGCGAGCGACGAGCCGGTGGTACGGCAGGACGTAGGAAACAGTTGTGAGAGCAACGAGCTGACCGGCGCGTAGTAGAAGCTGTAGAACACCAGTGAAAGAGTGCACTGGAATGCGATCAATGTTGCGGTGCTCGGTGCACGCGTGAGCATGTAAAAGAGCGGCAGGATCAGCATCATGCCGCACAGTAGTGCGGCACGCATCACCTTGACGGTGCCGAGCCGGTCCGCTGCGATGCCACCGATTATCGGGAACACGACGGATACGAGGCCGCTCAGAATCGATGACAAAAAGGCTGCGTCCTTGCTGACTCCCAGATTGTGAATTGCGAACGTCGGCATGTAGATGTTCATAAAGCTTGCGAGGCCGCCCGCGCCGGAAATGATCGCGCCCATGAGCACGCTTGACATATGTGATTGCGCCGTTTCGCGCAGCGGCTTGTGTGGTACCACGTCGCTCGCTTGCTCGAACGCGGCCGTCTCGTTCACTTTCCTGCGGATGTAGAGGCCAATCGGTCCGATCAGACAGCCAAAGGCGAATGGCAGACGCCAGCCCCAGGAATCGATCTGTTGCGGCGACAGATAGCGATTCACGCCGTAGGCGAAGAGCGAGGCCGCCAGTACGGCGAGGCCCGACGTCGACCATTGCAGGCTCCCGAAAAACCCCCTCCGCTTTGAATCCTGCTCGGTCAGAAATGAATTGGCTGCTCCAAATTCGCCCCCTGCCGAAAAGCCTTGCAGCAGGCGTCCCGTGACTAGAATTACCGGCGCGAATACGCCGATCTTGTCATACGTGGGCACAAGGGTGATCGAGGCGGTGCCGCACAACATCAGGAACGCCGTGAGGCTTAACGTGAAACGCCGGCCATGTTTGTCCGCGACGACGCCTAGAATAATCGCACCGACCGGACGGATGAGGAATGAGCTTGCGAAGGTTAGGAGACTGAGCAACAGCGCCGATTGTTCGTCACCGGTCGGAAAAAATAGCTTTGACACAGTAATCGCGAACATTGCGTACACGAGCAGATCGAACCATTCGAAGAAAGTGCCGAAGTTCGCGGCAATGACATCGCGCATCCTGCTGGTTATGGTTTTCGTGCAGATAATGGGGTCAAGGGTGTTGGCTCTGTTAGGCATCTTGTTTCCTTTGCAGTCGGTGCTGGCGACCAGCCCAACGGGTGTATCGCCGCGCGTCGTCGCGACAGCAGCGGCAGGGAGAGACATTCGCTTCTTGACATCTGCTGCCGGAATCGATGTCTTTCAGTTGCGGCCTTATTCGTTGCGCCGCCGGCCATGCATGAGCGGCATGATTAGGATGGTGGGCCGTCCACGTGAACGACACAATGCCGTCAAAAAAGGTCCGGTATTTGAAATTCGTATAGAGGGTTTCCCCTGATACATACAGACTTGACTCGGCACCTCATTGACTCGCCCATCGAGCATTCCCGCCACCGTCGATCTCCAATTCGGGGTCGAGAAGCGCGGCTATGGACCCGGACCGCCGGAAATACAAGGCCGCGTTCAGCGGCAGCACACCGCAGCCAGTCCGCCCTTGCACTCAAAGTAAGGGAATACCCTTATCCACTTTTCAAATAGTCGGCCGCTTTTGGCGACATTGTTTATCGGACGGTGAAGCGCGAATATTCACCCATACCGCCATGTTTCGGGCGGAACAGTCCACGAATGGGAGCGCTTGCAATGACCAAAGACGGTAAAATGAGGCTCGGCCTCTCGATGAGATATCTCGGCTATCACGTGGCCGCCTGGAGGCACCCGGACGTGCCTGCGGACGGCGCGCTCAGTTTCGAGTACTTCCTGAGCACGGCCCGCAAGGCGGAAGCAGCGCATCTCGACATGGTTTTCTTTGCTGACGGTCTTGGGATCCGCGCCAATGACAATCCGAAAGGATCTCTTGCGCGTGACATGCGGAATGCTGAGTTGGAACCGATCACCCTCCTCGCCGCACTGGGCGCGACGACGTCAAATATCGGCCTGGTGGCAACCGCCTCGACCACGTACAACGAACCATTCCACATCGCGCGTAAATACGCTTCGATCGATCACATCAGCGGTGGCCGCGCCGGATGGAATGTCGTCACATCATGGTCAGATGAGGAAGCTCAAAACTTCAACAGGAATGAGAACCTTGCTTATGAGGAGCGGTACGAACGAGCCGACGAGTTCGTCGACGTCGTCAAATCCCTTTGGCGAAGCTGGGAGGATGACGCGTTCGTTCGAGACAAGGAAAGCGGACTTTTCTACCACGAAGACAAGTTGCACGTTCCTGATCATAACGGCAAGCACTTCCAGGTGCGGGGTCCACTGAATTCGGCGCGCACACCACAGGGAGAACCGATCATCGTGCAGGCCGGAGCTTCCGAGGCCGGACGTGAACTTGCTGCTAGATGCGCGGATGTGGTTTACAGTAACTCGCACGACCTGAAGCATGCGCAAGATTACTACGGCGATCTTAAGGCGCGGCTTGCGAAGTATGGTCGCGAGCGGGAAGAGTTGTTAATCATGCCGGGCATTACACCGTTCGTAGGTAAGACCAGGCAAGAGGCGCAAGACAAGTTCGACCAGCTTCAGGAGCTTATCCACCCGCTGAGCGGTCTGGCCTCGCTCTATAACGCCCTGGGCGACCTGTCTGGGTATCCGCTTGACGGGCCGGTGCCGGACATCGGTGATCAGAAACTCAGGAGCATCGCATCAAACCTGTTGGAGATGGCTCGTGCCGAGAAACTCTCAATTCGGCAACTCTACCAACGCGTCGCATCGACTTTCTGGGTACGCCTCGCGATTGGAACTGCGAGCGACATCGTTGATGAGATGGAAGAGTGGTTCAAGAATGATGGCGCCGACGGCTTCAATTTTTGCCCGGCCATCCTTCCGGGCGGCATGGATGACATTAGTGATCTCCTCGTCCCGGAACTGCGTCGCCGCGGATTGTTCAGGGATCGCTATGAAGGACGAACTCTGCGCGAGAACCTTGGCCTCAAACCCAGCATCTTCAAGGTTGCGTGATCCGTCATAGTCCAGGCAGGTGATCAAATGAAAACCATTGATTCCAGAGCTAACTTCCAGCAGGCGATGTCGTTGTTCGCTGCCGGCGTTACAGTTATTACCGCAATGCACGACGCAAAGCCGGTCGGCCTCATCGCTACATCGGTATGCAGTCTATCCGACGACCCGCCGTCGGTCATCGTCTGCGTGAACAAGAGCGCTTCGTCCCACGACGCGATCCTGCGAGCGGGTGGTTTTGCCGTAAATCTGCTCTCGACAGCGCACTGCGGGGTCGTTGACACATTTCGCAAGACTAAAGGGCAAGCCCGCTTCACTGCCAACAAATGGGCATCTCTCGTGACCGGTGCACCGGTCCTGGCTGATGCAACGGTTGCATTGGACTGTGAAATCAGTGATCAGCATGACGGATTCACCCACTCCATCATCGTTGGAGTGATCAGAGAGATTGCATTTAATGAGACCGCTGATGCGGGATGCCTTCTGTGGCACGAACGCGGCTTTGCGCGGAGCGCACCTCTGACTATTTGACTGCGGACGCCGGTGCTTCAAGTCGAACGGATTGTCGGCCAGTGTAATCGCTCATCGTGACCGAATCTTTATTGAGTAGTGCCAGCCGCGAAGCACCAGGAAGGCCCGACCGTCCGAACACCATGGTCGGTACATCCTTGCGATGCTGGTCCGAAACATAGATGATGGCTGTTGAAAGTGGGCTATCAACTGGAAAACTATGAACATCCGGCAACTTGAAGCATTCCGCACGACTATGATGGTCGGCACTGTAAACGGTGCTGCGGACTTACTGCGGCTGTCTCAGCCATCGGTGAGTCGCTTGATCACCGAGCTCGAAAAGGAGCTCGGCGTGACATTGTTCAACCGCGCTGCTGGCAGGCTGGTGCCGACGCCTGAAGGAAGGATGATCCACGAGCAAGTAGAGAACACATTCCGTGCGTACCGAAGGATCGGGGAGCTTGCCGCTGATGTGAGGAAACTTCGCGTAGGCAGCGTCTCGATCGCATGCATGCCGGCCCTAGGAATAACTTTTTTGCCGGCGGTCATAGCCCGGTTTTGTGAAGCTCATCCAGACGTTGATATCTCATTGGATGTTCAAAGCTCCACGAAGGTGGAGGACTGGATTGCGACGGAAAGAATCGATCTTGGTCTTGCAGAAGTCCCTTACGACCGCGAGGACCTTTCAGTAGACGAATTCTGTAATGTTCCCTACTACGCCGTCATGAAGAAGGGGGACCAGCTCGCGGACAAGTCGATGCTTTCACCGACGGATTTCGAAGGGCGTACGTTTATTTCCACCACGGCGCACTATCAAGCCCGGCCGCATGTTGATCGCTTTTTCGAATCGCGAGACGTACACCGTGTCATGCGCATCGATACCTCGTTCTCCCACTCAACATGCGAGTTGGCCGCACTGGGAATGGGTGTCGGTTTTATCGATCCATTCAGTGTTCACGGATACCTTGATCGGGTCGATGTTCGCCTCGTAGACCCTTGCATTACCTTCAGGGTTGGACTGCTATACCCAAGGTGTCGCCCGTTGTCGAAAGTAGGGCGAACATTTGTTTCGTTTATGAAGGAGTGTCGTGACCGATGGTTCGCTGAGGTGGCCGGAGCTTGCAGACCTCCCGTATGACTCCGCAGAGACTCTTCTAACCGCGGGGTGGCACCGGCGGTGTCGATTGATTTCCTGAATAGGTTAAGTCTCGGGCGTGACTTTTGAGACATCCGTCTCAAATGTTGCGTCTATTTTGGTTTCGAATAGATCGTTATCGAGCTTTGGCTATGGCTATTCCAACGCTTCGCACACCTAGTTATCCAATCGATGCGCAGTTCGTCGAGCGCTGGTCACCTCGCGCCTTCACATTGGATCCTATCGATGAGCGTACCGTTCTCACTATTCTCGAAGCTGCTCGTTGGGCTCCTTCCTCTTATAACTCTCAGCCCTGGCGGTTTGTTTACGCCCGTTGGGACACGGATCACTGGGACTCGTTTCTTTCATTTTTGAATGACTTCAACCGCTCGTGGGCAGTCCGTGCCGCGGCGATCGTTGTGGTTATGTCAAAGCGGACATTTCGGATACCTGGAAAATATGAGGAACTATCGTTGCCTACGCATTCATTTGACGCCGGAGCTGCCTGGGCGTTTCTTGCGTTGCAAGCTAGCCTTATAGGGTGGAGCGCTCATGCTCTTGCAGGGATCAACAGCGACCACATCCGTAGCGAACTGAGCATTCCAGACGATTTTTCAATCGAAGCCTGCGTAGCAGTGGGCCGGGCTGGGGATGCTGCGCTACTTCAGCATTTTCTCCGAGCAGAGGAGGTGCCGAGTGACCGTCGACCACTGGTCGACATGGCGGCGGAAGGACGTTTTGTCGACGGAACATAACTGTTTTAGAAGCGCCATTTTCAACCATGCGTGCGGGCTCGTCGGGCCATGGGAGCTGGCGTGCGGCGGCGTGCAGACCAGGTGTCAGCAGCTAAGCACGAAGGTACCCGAAGGGCCCGCATGCGCCGTCTCTTACGCGTTGCCCTATGACACGAGCAACGTAACAGCGTTTTTTATTTGGAGAAGCTATGGAACAGTTGGATTTCGAACGGGTTTGTAAGATCGACCCGACTCGGCTGCAGGAGAATATGAGCTATCCCGCTGACGAAATGCTAATCACTGGTAAGCCGAAGAGAATCAGCCGTCCTTTAGTGGACTTTGAACCATCACGTTCGGGTGTCGGTTTCTGGGAGGCAGAGGTTGGCGCCTGGAAGTTCGTCTATCCATCAAACCGAAACGAGATCTTCCACGTCCTGGAGGGTACCTTCTCGCTCGAGAGCGAAACCACACCGCAGACTGAATTCTCTAACAGGCTGCTGAAGTACACCCGAGTTGAAGAGGCCCCGCTCCAATTACGCGACTCTCGTCGCAAGATTTTTCGCATTGTGCAGATTCAATGCGAATTCACCGTCCCTTTAAGCGTTTTGAGGCC
>NZ_JBFPKG010000094.1:0-10540 GCF_040948665.1 Paraburkholderia sp. BR14320 | reverse complement strand
GTCGGCCTCACAGTGCTTTAAAAAGGTTGATGCGCGTTGAAATTGCACAATGCGAAAGATTTAGCGACGGTGGGCGCTCAAATCGTGGAAGGTCGATTCCGGGCGGGGGTATTTCCGCATCCTGCTAGGGGTCGTGAAACGCACCCCCCTTGCAGGCTGATGAAAGATTATTTCGAACAGCGCCGTCGTCGACCGCGCGCACTATCGGATCGGATGCTCTCGACGCCGCGGCCTATTCGGTTGATGCCACATTGCAAAGCGGATGATCAAAGTGATGCACCCTTTGATGCGGCATGACCACCCAGTTGCACTGCATGAGACTAACGAGCGACTATGTTTCCTCGGAATGCGTAGGAAACCTGTTTGGAGGGATCTGCGCAGTTCCCAGATGGCTAAAGCGGACCCACATCGAACGAGCGACACACATAAACGCATCGCTCTGCAGCGATACATTAGCCCTCGCGCGCCGCAAACCCGGCACCCCTCCCTTCTGTCAGTTTTGTCAGTGCTCCGAGGGTGCGTGCAGAGAAAAACGCAGCCCGAAACGGCCTCGCCGCGCCATCCAAAACCGACGATTCGTAGCTTATGTGTCGGCAAGAGCAACGCCTCAGACGCGGTTGGCGCCGGCCATCGAGGAGCCGCTCGAGTTAGAGCACCCAGGGCGTGAGTTCAATTCGCACCGTTTTCGTCGGCGTCAAGGCGTCGTATCGTCTCGCCGCAATTCCATGGTAGTTTGCCGTTTCGTCGACTACAGGAAAAGCATGCAATCCACGGGCGGAAACTCGCGCTACCCACCTTGAAATTTTCCCCGTGCATCTATTTCTAGATCCGCTCAGGTAGTCGCGCCCGCTGTACCGCGCGCTGCTTGCCACCAAAAACCGAAGGCCTCCCGGCGCCATCGGCCGGTCGATGTTTCCAATATTGACGCATTCAACAATCCGCGTGACATGCCTGCGCATTTATGGCGACTCTTTGGAGCCCGACGATTTCTGCGGCGATCGCGCATCGTGCACGCCAAGGCAAAACTCAAGGGAGCGCGCCATTCATATTTCTGTGCTTTGATGCCTCGGTGCTCGTCTGAAGGCATGAAGAAAGAGCTCATGGAGAAACATGTTGCGAGCATGGACGGTTAGTTGCGATTCTGACGAAGACAATGAACGCCTGGAAGCGTGGCGATATGCTTCGGATCGCCGATCAGTTGCCAGGGATCGCGGAAAGCCTCGCGCGCGAAAGGGAGAGCAGAAATTGCCGCGGTGATCATTCAACGCCCATAGCGCTCACCGCCTGAGGAGCGGCTACCGCCTATATGAATCCCACGACCCTTGCTGAGACCCGCCGAGCATGCCCGGCATCGACCCGGAGTCCCGCGGCCGCAGCAAGGTGGTCGATATCGCAAAAACGAGCGAGCGCGCGATCCGTTGCGACTATAACGATGGCATCCGCTCGCATGGCGGCTAACCCTGTAAAAAGCTCTTGCCGGTTTTCGATCGAAGTATCGGCCAGGCGTTCAGGGTCCAGCAGAACCATCCCTGCCCGTGCCCGAAATTGCACCAGCGCGCCGTGTTTCGTGATCCAGTCCCCTATCGCGAGCGCCGCGCTGTTGCCCAGTCGCTCGCGCGCGTTCGACACGAGGGCGGGCCATGGGTCGATTCCCGCTATCTCACGCGAGGGCCGCATAAGTGCGGCGAGTTCAAGGAGTAAACCCTCTCCGCAATCGAGGTGGACAACGGGGCCGGAGGTTCGCGCAAGCAACGATGATTGTTCCCAAACCACCGTGCTCCAACGAGATCTCCTTGCAAATTCATCGGCGAATTGCCCGTCGCAGCATTCCTGTATGGACTGTGCGATCGCGGGCGAGGCATACCACCGCCTACGGGGGCCGGCCAAGGCCACCGCCTGCCGTGCAACTCGCCCCGGTGCGCGGTAAGCGAAGCGCCATTCGGGTGTCGTGACTTCGACGATGCCCGAGCGGACGGTAGCGCGCGTTGGCATGTCGCTCCATGTTTCCCAAAGCGAAGCCTCTCCCGCAAATCCGATTTCCTTTGCCAAATCGGAGAAGTGCGATACGGCGTGGCTCGACGCAGTACAGGTGGGGCTGCAAGGCACGTGACGCAGTGGTCCTATTCCTAGCGCGGCCAGTGCTGCCAGCGGGGATATCGGTCCATTTTCCGCCAGTGTCTTCGCGATCGCATCGCGCCAGCCGGCGTTCAGTGCCTGCGACCACGCTTGCGCGCAACAGGCTGGGAATCCCCGGTCGAGCAATAGTGAAGGAGACATGGAATCGAGCGATGTTTCCTGTGGGCCATCTTTCCGATTTGCTTCGATCAGGAGACAGTAAACAGCGAATTCGCGAGCGTCGCATTCTGTGCCGTCCTGCATCACCGGGACGTGCAGTAGAGCGTCCGGTGCGGTTTCGCGCACCGATACCAATAAGTCCGCGTGCTTCGCATGGTCGAGTACCGCCTGCAGCGACGCAAATGGCGCCCAAACGAGCGTCGCCCCCACGATCCCGCGCCGAACGGCTTCGAGCTCGGTCGACAGCGTCGCTTGCGCGGAGCGTTGGAAACTGGCGTCCCATCGGGCTTGCGCCTCTTGGCTTGTGAAATTGACACGCGCCCGCGCGTGGGCCGACAGGTGCCTATGCGTATCCATAGCCATTTCCGTTTGCGGAACAAGCAGCCTCGGCCAGTTCAGCGATATCGCGGATGCATTCATGATCGAGGCGCCTCGTCGCGCACATCGTCCAGCAAATCTTCGAGCAAAGGCTCCTCCCCGACGGACCATGCGTCGATCATCATTGATTCGAGGCGTATTCGACTCGCTGAAACGCTCAGGGGTGGCCTCCCGCCGGCCGCCAACCCGCGCTCGGCATCTTCGAACAGTCCGTACCAGACGGCGCAGTCGCTCGATCGCAAGCGCCAGTCCCCATCGATCGCGGTGCCGGGACAATTGCCTTTGCACATCAAGAAGAAGCGGCAGCCTGCGCAGCCGCCGTCCGATCGAGCCGTTTCATACAGCGCCAATTGCCGTTCGAAGCCTCGACGCCGTGCCGGCAGATAGGCGATCCCTTCCTTGTTCGTTCGTCCACAATTGGAAGGTGTGCCGTCGCCTTCCACACCAATGACCGCGCGCGTCGAGTAGGCGTCGCAAGCATGGAATACGCACGCCGCGGCCGAATCGTGGCCTCTCAACATTGCCTCGATTTCCTTGAAGACATCGAAACGAATCGACGCGAGCGATGCTTCCAGTTCACGTAGCGTCCGCATGGCAATCAACTGTTCTTCGACAGTCATTTGCAAGTGTGCGGTCTGTTCCGCGTTGTCTCGTTCGAGCAAATGCAATCGCACGCGTTCGCCCCCCAGCCGATCAAGAAACTGCAGCCACTTGCAAAGCCGCGTCAGCCGTTCGCCCACCGCGTTGAGCCGATGCAAGGTAACGATGACCCTCGGGGGCGTACCATCGCGGCAGAGCCGCTCAATGACGGCCTCCGTCATCGCCGTCGCCCGCCGCGTCGAGATCAACGTGCCGGCCCAGCGCTCATCGTTCATTTCTCCGGGGCCGTCGATCGATACTCCGACGTTTACCGAGTAGGAGGAAAAAAGCGCGAGATCGGCTTCTCGTACCAAGGTGCCGTTCGTCTGCATGCCGACGGTTCCGTGACGATCGTAGCCGAACTCGAGCAGGCGTCGCAGATCGGAGCGCTTGGTCAGCATGACCTCACCGCCGAAAAGACTGAACGGCACGCCGATTTCTTCGAGCTTGCCGATGACGGCGTCGACGTCATACTGAGGTTTGCGTGTTTGGCTCTCGCGAGCGGCCTGCTGATAGCAGTACTTGCATTGGATGTTGCATTTGTCGCCCAGCGGTCTTACTTCCACGGTCATTGTCGGCCTCCTATGGACAGGCGCTAAGCAACACTACGCGAGATAGCCGAACGGAAAATCCGCGCGTGCTTGCTCATCGACTTGTTCCTTTCCGGCCATCGCGGGTAGAGACAGCGAGCGCCGCCCATGCTGCAGCAAGTATCCTCGGGAACGCAGCGATGCCAACGCGGACTCGACCGCGCCGTCCGACAGACGAGCCGCCAATTTTTCGAGGTCTTTGTCGACGCGAGGCGAGCGGCATAAATCGAGCACGGCTACTTCAGCTTCGTTGGCAAAATAAAACGGTTCGCAGGCTACGCTGCGGGAATCTTCGATCAAGTAGCCACTGTCTATCGGGAACGCACGCAACACAGGCGGCTCGGGCTCGTCGAACCAGCGCGCACGCCAACGCTTGACAGCCGTGCGCAGCTTTTCCAAATCCAGTTCGGTGGCAGACGAGGGGGCCTCGCCGTCGAAGAAATAAGCGAGGTTCGAAAGCGCTTCATCAGGGATCTGATAGATCTCAGCATAGGACCTGAACGGACGGACCGAACGAAAACCGATCATCTCCGCTTGTTCATAGTTCGGGCTGAATCGATCGAGACGGATGCGGCCGCACGCGACCGGGGGCTGCAAGTGCTCGAGCAACGGTACGATTTCGGCTGCGGCATCGTATTCCTCGGAAGGCTCCTCCGGAAATCCGTACAGAATCGACCAGATCACGCCCAAGCCGAGT
The DNA here is from genome assembly GCF_040948665.1 of Paraburkholderia sp. BR14320. Lineage (NCBI taxonomy): Bacteria > Pseudomonadati > Pseudomonadota > Betaproteobacteria > Burkholderiales > Burkholderiaceae > Paraburkholderia > Paraburkholderia sp. BR14320. The sequence continues at coordinate 5,941 of NZ_JBFPKG010000094.1, read as the reverse complement.
TCGCGGCAATTTCTGAGCAAGCGGACATTCAGCAAACGATCCACGCCTTTTCTCATCAGCCGGAGAATCGGATCCGAGAGGTTCTCGATGCCCGGTTGAACCCACGTCACTCCAGAGCGTGCCAAGGTCCTCAGCTTCTCTTCGTCGAAGTTGGACTTAATCTCGTAAAACAAGTTGAGCCCGCGATGCTCCCCTACCATCGGTTCGAGGACGTTCGCAACATGCTTGGGGCTTAATATATTGTCGGTTGCTGCCATGCGCGCTATCGCATGCCGCACAACGAGCGTTTCGAGTTCGTCGAGTAAGCGGCTCGGTGATTTCTCGCGGAAAGTCATGCCCTCGCCGTTCAACCCGCAAAAGGTGCAATGATGCTTTTGCCCCCACCAGCAACCTCTCGACGATTCGAACGGGATGGATGGGCGCACCCTATAGTGCTCCTCCAACTCGGATAGTTGGGCAAAGTAATCGCTGTAATCCGGAACGGGCAGTTCGTCTAAATCCCGAGTCGGACTGGTGGCGACGACGCCATTGCGCGGCGCGAGCGAAAATTCGGCGCCGTGCCGAGCGGCGTTTCGTTGCAGAAGTTCCTTGACAAACGGTGCGAACGTTTGATCGGCCTCGCCGGTGAAAACGTAGTCGATTTGCGGGAAATGCTCGCGGAGCACGGTGCCCATTGGACCATGACAATTCGCTCCGCCGAAGCAGACGACGGTGTCCGGACTCGAAGCCTTGACGGCAGCGGCGATCGCGAGCGAAGCGGCCGTCTGCTCGAACATCGTTGTGAATCCCACTACGCGCGGCCGAGACGCCATGATTTTCTCTGCCGCGAAACGCACGAAGGCCTGCGCGTATTGGCCACGCAGTGCGTCGAGATCGCCGATACCTGCTTTGTCGAGCGCACTATGGCGTTCACGCTCGTACGTTTGATCCACAGGGCGAATCCGGTCCGTACGGAGCGCTTCGGCGAAGAACCAATCGCCGATCAGCAAGTGACTGGGTAATCCGCCGGCAAGACACTCATTCAAATCGAGTCCTATCCACTGCGCGAATGTGAGGTTCAGGTAGAGCGACGACGCACTCAGGCCCGCGCGTCTCAGAGTCGCCTGCAGCAAGCCCAGCGCAGCGGAGGGGCGCACTACCGACACGACCGGCGCCGATAATAGCAAGACGTCCATTGTTATCCCCGCGCCGTGGCTATTCGACGACGCCGCGTCGTGAGTTTGACCGGTTTGTCTCGCCGCTCGGCGAACGCTCGGGCTTGCGAGAGCAAATGGATCGACGAGTACAGGCGGTCGCATGCCGTGCATACGCCGTCGAAGTCTTCCCGTTCGAGCGGGACCGGATCGTCCGCGGTTGTCTGGACGAGCACTTCCACGGGGCCCTCGCTGCCGATCCATTGAAGGAGCGCATCGTCATCGGCTTGCCATATCGCGCGATTCAGGCCGCCCTCTCGAATGTGCCCTACGACCATGCTTTCGCTATGAGGCAGTACACCGCAGCACGGATACACGTTTCCTTCGGGGTTGACCTGAAAATTGCGGAGAACCGACGTGCACGGTCCACGATAGGCATACTCCCAGCGCTTGCGCAGTTCGGCCCGGTCGGCCTCGATGTCGGCGGCGCGTCCCGTCGAATTGATCGCCGTTTCGTAGATTTGAACGCTATCGTCAAGCGCTAGGGCAGTGCGCAACGACTCGGCTGTCATCTTTGAATCGGGCTCAATCACCACGGCAATTCTCGCTTTCACCCCTGTGTCGATCGCTGCCGAGACGGCGTTAGCGATGTGTGAGATCTTCAGGAATTGCGCATGGGCATCGTCGTACGAGAGCGTTACCTCCGAGAGGCCCACCGCCTTGAGCGTTGACACCACATCCTGCGCGCGCTCACGGGATTTGGCCCAAAACGCGCTCGTGGTGATGCCCGTGCGCAGGCCTAGCCCGGCCGCGTGCTCGATTGCCTCACGAACGAGCTCCGGATGCAGGAGCGGATCGCCGCCGACGAAATGAACCGCGTCGAAAATGTATGCGGCCGCAGCCTGTGAAATCGCGGCTTTGACATCATCGAGCGACAAGTGCCCTCTTTTTGCCATATCCGACGAGTAGCAGCAGTGAGCGCAGTTCAATGGACAGCGCAATGTGACATTGATGACAAGGGCGACTGGATCGTTCTTCATCGGCGTTCTCGCGGATATACGAAACAGTCCACTGAACCAGCCGAATTGACTCGGATTCGCCGCGATGGATTACAATACTTCCATTTCAACGGGATCACCCGCTTGGTGTATTGACGGGTGTATCTCATGAGCTTTTCTGTCGAGACTCCTTAGTACCATCGAATAAACCACGCACAATCACGTCGCGCAGGCGAGATCAACCGCGCACGCCTCACCAGGCCGAGGGCCATCGTGAGGCTGCGCTGCATCAACATCAGCTCTTCGCGCTCGCCTTCACTGAATTTGATTTTGCGCATGCAACTTTAGACCGGTGCAATTTCATTGGTTCAATGGACGAGTTCGTTGCGAATCGGCGAGAGCCTCGACTAACAAGCGGCGCTCGAAAACTGCCCCGTACCGCTCCTGCTATTCGATTAGACGTCGATATGGATAATCGCGGCGTGCCGCGGCTTGCTCGCGACCGCGACGGGTTTCGAACGAATCATTGCTTCGACCTTGTCGCTGATTTGGATTCCACATTGCGCCAGATAGGCCTTGGGGTCGACCGAAATCGCAGAAGCGGACGGCGGATTCGCTTTTAACGATTTGGCTGCCAGTTGGGCCTTTTCGAGATCGACGATCACGTCATTGCTCATTTTTTCATTCCTCATGGTTTTGCCTGCGCTTTACCGGTTCGAGTTCGCAGGCGATCGAATGCGCGTACCGATGGAAAGACGCTGCGCGTGAGATTGAAACGCAGTATCGATTTTCACTCAGACATCGATATGAATGAGCACGGACTGCCGCAGCTTGCCACCGCCTCCAAACGGCTTACTACGAAGGGGGGCAGCGACTTTGTCGGTGATCTGGACGCCGTGCTGAGCCAGAAACGCCTTCGCTTGTTTTGCTTGCGCGGACTCAGACGAGGAATCGTTGCCTTGCATTCCATCGATGCTAATAGCCATATCATTACTCATTCTCATTTCCTCATGGTCGAATGAACATTTCCTGGTTGGGCGGCATTTGCACTTCCCATTGTGCAGAGTACTCCACACGTAGCGACCTTGCCGCCGACTGCGTGTCGCTAAATTAATCAACGTTTTAGCGCTCGCTCAGTGCGCACCCCGGAAGCCCTGGTGCCCGAAGCCCTGCACACGTTGGAACCCCTGCGGTCTCTGCACGCCGTGCAGTCCCTGACTACGCTGCACTCCCTGAAAATCAGCGACAACTCTCATAGAAGCCACGTGCTGTCCGGTCATCGAGTGAATCTGCCAGACTTGATCTTCATTGAGGGGTAATACCACGCCCTGTTCACCCATTCGTCTGCTCCTGGAAGTCTAAGAAAACATTGAAACATCACGACGAACCGAAACACCCCCAGCCCCTTACATTGGCACGCGCAAAACGTCGTCCCACGTCCGTCTTATGGCGCTGGAATTTGAGAGCAGAGCAACAATTCTCAAATCGAAAAACTGCATACTCGCATCCTCAACCCCCGGTGAGTTGGACGTCTGCAACTGACGAGCAATAGCCGCGCCAGACGGAAAGCGAGGTAATACGACTAATCGGTGGAATCGCCTGTCGCAAATGTCTCAACCTTGTCGTACATCGAACAATATTAAGCGACATCAACCTGCTGTTCACTGCCTGGTGGCGAAATGAGGCTCTGTCGAGGATTTGTCGCACTAACGCGATCGGAGTAAGATTGGTTTTCGATCGTGAATGACGAACGGCATGGGACGAAAACACCGCGCAAGGCCTTGCCGCCGGGCATCGGCAAGGTTCTCAAGCGACTGCACTATCCGCTGGACGATCCTGCTGTGCGTACGCTGGTATGTGGTTTATTCGTTTGGCCTGCGCAATCTCGAGGAATGATCGCCAAGATCTGGTGTCCATGGCTTGATGTCCAAGTTGCTTTAGCGACTCTTAATCGACTGGCGCGTGCACAACAGTTACAGATGGAGGCCCGCACCCTGAACTGCACCCCAAAAGTTGGACACGGATCCAACCTTTTGGGTGTTTTTCATGGCGAAGCACCATAAGCGGTTCAAACTGACGTTAATTAAAACGTATTTGCGCGGGGGAATTGGGCTGCCAGTACTGGCAGCCCGCCACGGGATCGACTACTCGATGCTTCGCCGCTGGGTTGATGCCTATCGTTTGCACGGCTACGTAGCTCTTTGCCCTAAGCGCAGCCAATACGGCGTTCACTTCAGGCTGAAGGTGCTCAGGCGCATGTCGCGTGACGGGCTTTCCCTGCGCGAAGTCACTGCTCTGTACGATATCCGCGATCCCGCCAGGGTCTCGTAATGGGCCCGCCTGTATGATGAGGGCGGTATAGATGCTCTGATGCCCCGCCGACGAGGGCGTCCAAAAAAATGCCCGAGACCCGGCCTGACCTGCCTGTTGAAGAGAAACCTACCGATGCGCGATCACGCGAAGAACTACTCAAGGAGCTCGTGTATCTGCGCGCGGAGGTGGCGTACCGAAAAGATGTATGGTCCGCCCCGGCTTTGCGAGCAGGCACTTTCAAACGAAGCAGTTTGCGTAAATGTATCCGGCCTCTCGCGAGTCAGCCGCTTTTGACGGCAAGGCCATGATGGGATATGCACGCCCGGTTCCCAACAAGCTTCGTCGGCCTCAAAGGCCGGTTTTTTTGAGCTGGGTTTACCGAGCGCCGTTGCGCTGTTTCGTCATCAGGTGCAGGCAAGCAAACTTGGAAGGGGGCGCAAAGTCTCCTATTGCTGTTGCGGTTGTCGCAAATTCAGAGAGCCGTGTCGTGTGAGGACAGCCCACGCAATGCGCGCAAGTTTGTTGGCCAGCGCCACGATAAGCTTGTTGCGGTGTATTCCTTTCGCCTCCATCTGATTCAGCCAGACACCGAGATGATCTTTGGTTCGATCCAGATGCAGAACGCACGTGCGAGCACCATGCAGCAGCAGCTTGCGCAAATATGAGTTTCCACGTTGCTGATACCAAATAGGCGCTGTTTGCCGCCTGTGGAGAATTCCCGGGCACGAGCCCCAGCCATGCCGCGAGATGGCGACCGGACTTGAATTGCGTTCCGGTGCCCGCAAACGCGGTAATTGCCGTCGCTGTCAACTGGCCGATGCCAGGCGCAAGTGTCCATCGGGTGGCTGCATCGTCGGCGCTCGCAATAGATTCGATCTGGCGCCGAATCAGAAGCAGGCGCGCCTGAATGGCACGGTATTCCTGCCACAACTTGTTCGAGCAAACTGTGCATTGCTGGCGTCAGTCCATTCTGGTCGTCTGAGAGATCCGACGGCATGTCGCGGATAAAGTAAGCCGCTCCAGCGGGAAGCGTAAGGCCGTATTCGAGGAGAAACGTACGCGTCTGATTGATGACGGAGGTCTTGTTGTAGACGAGCCGTTGCCGCACCCGGTCCAGCGCCTGTAAGTCGAGCTGTGGGTCGGTCTTTAGCAGCGCGAATCGCATGGTGGGACGCGAAATCGCTTCAGCAATGGCTTCTGCGTCGACTAGATCAATCTTGTTCGACTTGACGAATGGCTTGACGAACTGTGCAGGAACAATGCGGACCTCATGTCCTGCAGCGGCGGCTTTCCTCGCTAGCCAGTTACTGCCGGGCCAAGTGAGCCGCCCCGGGTTTTCCGGAGACCGTTTTGCTTGCGTCATGCCACAGTGACAGACTCAGCGAGATTTGCATAGTAAGCGGCTTCTGCCTCGGCAGGTGGAATATTGCCGATGGGGCCGAAGAGCCGACGATTGTTGAACCAGTCCACCCATTCGAGCGTCGCCATTTCAACGGC
>NZ_JBFPKG010000093.1:0-10575 GCF_040948665.1 Paraburkholderia sp. BR14320 | reverse complement strand
CGGCATCGGCGGCACGACCGGATCGTCGCGATCCCTCATGATGTTGTTGTCCTGACGGTACGCGCCCTGCACACCCTGGATGTAGTCGTAGCGGTTCGCCGTGACGGCCTGCGTGGTGTCGCGGTCGCTCAGGATCACCGGGCGCAGGAACACCATCAGGTTAGTCTTGCCGCGCGTCTTCTGCTCGGAGCGGAACAGCTGGCCCAGCCACGGAATGTCGCCAAGCAGCGGCACCTTGCTGTTGCTGACCTGGTATTTGTCCTGCATCAGGCCGCCGAGCACGATGATCTCGCCGTTATCGCATAGCACGGTCGAGTCAATCGAACGTTTCTTGTAGTCCGGCCCCGCCGGATTCGTCGACGCGTTGTTGGTGCCGTCTAGGATTGACGAAACTTCGGTATGGAGCTGCAGCTTCAGGATGCCACCGTCGGTGATCTGCGGCTTCACCTGCAGCGTCAGACCGATGTCGATGCGATTGATCGTGTTGAACGCCGTGCTCGTAGTGCCGCTCGTCAGGTTCGAGAAGGAACCAGTCTGGACCGGCACGTTGGTACCGACGATTATGTCCGCTTCTTCGTTGTCGAGCGTGATGAGGTTCGGCGTGGACAGCACGTTCGCGTCGGCGGTCTGCGACAGCGCTTGCAGCAGCGCGCCGAGACCCTGCGCGCCGAAAATGTTGTGAAGCCAGCCGATGTTCAGACCTTGCTGGACAGGCGCTGCGTTCGAGGCGGGAGCCGTGGCGAGACCCTTTCCGGCGCCAGCGGCCGCGGCCGGCGTCAGGTTGATGATGCTGTTGCCCGTGCCCGCCGCGAGGTTAGTACCGGCAAACAGGTTGCCGTTCGCGACCTGCCACTGAATGCCGAGATTGCCGCTCGTATCCGAGTTGAGCTCGACGATCAGTGCCTCGATATACACCTGCGCGCGACGCGCATCGAGCTGGTCGATCACCGCGCGCAAGTTGCGGTACGTCGGCTCGGGCGCGGTAATGATCAGCGAGTTGGTCGCGGGATCGCCGGTGATCATGCCGCCGCCCTGGTCCTCGCTCTTTTCCTTGTCGCCGCCGAGAAAGCCGCCGGTATTACTGCTCGAGCCCGAAGCGCCGCCGCCCATCGGCGAGTTCATCGAGCCGCCGCCGAGGCCGCCCGACGGCAGCGGCGGCGTGCCCGGCACGATCGCCGAATTGCTGGCGTTCAGACCACCGCCACCGCTGCTGCTGTTCTGGTTGAACGAGTTCGCCTCGTTCGAGCCGCCCGACGAGCCTTCGCCGCCCTTGCCAAGCATGCTGCGCAACGTGCGCGCGAGTTTCGTCGCGTCGGCGTTGCGCAGCGGCACGACGTGGATGTTGCCCGGCATCGTGGTCGGCGTGTCGAGCTGCTTCGCGAGTTCCCTGGCCGCCGCGAGGTGCGCGTTGTTCGACGCGCGCATCAGCAGCGAATTGGTGCGCGGATCGGACGAGATCGACACCTTGAGCGTCGCGTCCGTGCTGCCGATCGAGCCCGGATCGAGCATCTTGTTCATCTGCTGCTCGATGTCGATCGCGTTCGCGTTCTTCAGCGGCACGACTGCGACCGCCTGGCCGGCCGCGCTATCGACACCCGCGATGATCTGGGCGATGCGCCGCACGTTGTCGGCGTAGTCGGTGACGACGATCGTGTTGTTGGCGGGGTAGGCCGCGACCGTGTTGTTCGGGGAGATCAGCGGACGGAGCACCGGCAGCAGGTTATTAGCCGATTCGTTCCTGAGCGTGAAGACCTGCGTGACGACCTGGTCGCCGCGCGCGGTCGGCGCCTTGCCGACGTGGGTCGGCACGCCTTGCAGCTTGGCGTCGGCCTCGGGCACCACTTTCAGCACGCCATGATCCTGCACGAGTGCGAAGCCCTGCATGCGAAGCGCCGATTGCAACGTCTTCAGCGCTTGATCCTCAGGCACTGCGTTTTCCGATACTAGGTTCAACTGACCTGTGACGCGTGGGTCGACAATGATCGTCTTGCCGGTGGCCGCGCCGATCGCCTTCGCGACCTGGTCGATATCGGCGTTCACGAAGTTGAGTGTCACCTGTGCGTGTGCGGTCGTCCCCGTGATCAGTCCAGCCAGCAGCAATGCGGTTAAGACGCGAGATAAAGCCATACGATTTGTTATCCGAAATGTTTTTGATTCTGGTTAGAATTCAATGTGGGTGCGAAGAAACGGCAGGTTTGCCCTTGCATAATTTTGATGGAAGGACGGCCAGAAAACAGCGAAGCGCACCTTTCGGGCGCTCCCGGATCAGGGAGAATTGGGCATTGCCAATGACGGCTGCAGAGTCAAACCTTCAACTGGCTGCCGTCGGCCGGATTGAGCGCGCCGACCTTGCTATCGTGGTGGCATGGCGCGTGACCTACCTGATGCGCAAATGCCAAAGCTGATGGAATTTGGTTGCCGCCGTGTTGTTCGACCCGAATGAAGTCCGTCGCGCGTATCTGCTCGTAGAAGAGAAAGTTCCGGCCACAATGGCCACCCGCAAACGAACTCTGATTTGCCCTTTTCGGATCATGTGCATGTTGTGGAGACCGGAGCGGATGATGCGCACGCACCGGAAATACTCGATCGAATCATCAGTGCGACGATGCGCCTGATGGCGCGATGGTCCTTCCTGCTCGATGATTTTGTCAGGTCCCTGTTCTGACGGACATTGATCGGTGTGGGCCGCCCGGCGTTGAGCACTTTGAGCGCACCCAGATCGACTGCCGCCTCTGTTAACGGCAGCCGTTTCGGGCGCACCTTTCCGTGCAATCGCATTCTCGAAGCAACGTCGAACGGCGACCCTGTAGCGATGGGCACGCAACAGGAAATCGACCGTGTTAGCAGCCTTACCGATGACGAAGAGCAGGCACATCCATTGTGCCCTTGACCTTCACATAGGTTTCGTCCATGCGCCGGCTCCCGCCCATCGAGTGTTTGCATTCGCGAAACTCTTTTTTGAAGCAACCGTACGAGCTTGCATCCAGTGGTGCACGCGTGAGGATCGACCTGAATACTCCGTTCGTCCATCATTTCAAATCCAGATTACGTAAACTCAGCTGGTACGCAACGCACCAGCGCGCACATCAGAATCACGTCCAACGCATAACGCGGCCGCTTTAAACACCTTGCCAATACCGGCGGACTGCCTCGTGCGCGGTGTCTTCGTGTTTGGCGTCATGCAGGTCACACATTGGGATTCGAAAGACTTTGCTCGACCCCGCTGACGCGACGGAACCTTACTGCGCGCGCCAACTTGGGATTGCCGCGCTGATCTTCGCGAAGTCCAAGCTGCCGAAGCCCGTGGCCATGTCCCAGCCTGACGTCGCAGTGAAGCCGTAGCCATGGTAGCCGTTGTTGCCTGCTGTCACGTCGTGGTGCAGCGCCGTATTGCCCGGGAGATTCTCATAGAACGCCGGCGTTGGCAGGCTGAGGCTGTTGTTCGTGGCCGATTCGAGCCGCGCCCAGCCGCCCACGAGGATCGGTGACGCGAGGCTCGTGCCGCCGCTTGGCGACTTCATCTTCTGCCCGTTGAAGATGATGTAGGCGCCAGTCGATCGCGCAGCATCGAACGCTACGTCCGGCAGGACACGCTTCGTCACCGAACTGCCGAGCGCCGCGGTTTGCCAACTGGGCGCGGCTTCGTACACGCTCTTGCCCCCTCCCGTCGCCCAGATGCGCACCGCGTTGTCGACCCGCTTCGCAGTTCCGTCTAAGTCCGCGTACGCGGCGCCGTCATTCCATACGGTTTCGCCGGCCCACGTCATGGTGCGGGTCGTGGAGAGCATCGTGCCGCCCACTGCGACGACATACAGCGAACTCGCGGGATACTGCACGCTGTATTTGGACAGATCGTTTATCGTGGTGATCGAGGCGCCGTCGGACGTGCCGATGTACCCTTGGTTTCCGTGCGGCGAATACGATCCAACATAGACGCCCGCATCGCCTGAAGCGACTGAGAAGGTCTGTCCTTGCGCAACAGCCTGCTTGAACACGGCATCGGCGGCGGCGAGCGCGCCGGTTTTATAGGACGTATATTCGTCGTTCCCGAGGGACACATTGATGATGGTCGCCTTATCATCAGTCACCGCTTTGTTGTAAGCAGCGTTCACCGTTGTGTCGGTGGCACGGTCGGTGCCGGGACCGCTCATGGCCGGATAGAAGATTAGCTCCTTGACGCCTCCGGATGTGCCGATGATGACTTGGCTGTCGAGAGCAAACTCGATATCGGCGTCGGGGACCGGGATGCCCGATCCATCCTCGACGACCGCCGTGTTGACCTTCGGCAGGTGTGCGTTTTGCGTGAAGGTGTTCAGGTCGGCAATGGTCTGAGTCATGTCGCCCCAGGCGATGATGCCCACCGTCGTGTTGGTCGCGGCGGGCAGACTGCTCGCGTCATAGATCTTCGCGAAATCGGTTGGCTCGTGGCCAACCAGCTTCGACGCGTCTGTCGTGTTCTTCTCAATGGAGTCCGGTTCGATGACCGCTTCCGGCGCGAAGCGTTGGAGCATGCTGTGCGGCACGACCGCATTCTGCAGGCCGAGTACCGAATCAACGCTCGAGGCGAGCGATGACGGGACACGGGCTGACAAATCGTTCCCATAGGCCGGCTTGCCTTTATAGTTGAAGCGCTTGATGCTCGTCTGGAAGGCGCTTTGCACGTTGTTTGCGTTGCCGTCGGCGGAGATTAGCATGTTGTTCTCCGACACGGAGACGTTGAGGAAGCCGTTCGCCTTCAGATGAGCGATTACGGCCGTGACCTGAGCGTCGGTCGGCGAGAAACGCGCCTTGAACTCGGCCGGCGTGAGGTACCTGTGGTAACTGGGGCTACCCGGCTGATTGAGGTCGCGAAGGAACCTGTCGAGCGTTTCCTCGTTGCGGTGCCTCAGGGCCATGGCAATGTGCAGCGGCTGACTCAGTTCGAGCGGCGTCACATTCGTATCGGTCAGCGCCGGATTGCCGAGGCTGTTCAGCGAGTAGCTCTGCGGGGCATAAGTTCCGGCCGGCGCCGGCGCGTTCGACAGGAGGAACGCTTGGGTGCGGGTCGAGACCCAGTCGGTCTCCGCTCGGGCGGACAGCGGGATCATCGTGACCGCTACGCCAAGGGAAAGGGCCGCCAATTCAAAGGCTCTTGGGAATTTGCGATTGCCTAAATGAATTGTTTGCATTGTGACCTACGAAAATTCAACGAAGCTGGCGCGCGGCCTAGACACGTGGCCCCTCGTCAGGCAATGCGCAAGGGCTTGACTGCGGCGTGGACAGACGGCGGTTGCGGGACGATGTTGCCGTCAACGCTTAACTCGACCGCGATCTCTTTAAGAGATCGCGGCGACGTCTGTAACGTTGCATGGAGTATGGAATCCCAAATTTGGACGACATTCGGGGTATTGCGTTAATGCTTACGAGCTTTGCCATGATTCCTCAAAGTGAATTTGCCGCAAAATATGCGCGGCCCCGGAAGAGATCGCTGAGCCTTGGTACGATATATCTCCGTATAAGAGTCCGTCACTATGGTGTTGATCCCACCGGTCGCGAGCAAATAAGCCGGATACCTGCCGGACGCTTCTAATGTGGGCGGATCATTTCCAAGTGCGACGCGCATGCGATTGTCGCCGGAGCTTCTGCTACGACGCAAGCAAATCGGATTCAATAAAACTGATATCGCGGTTTATGATGGGATTGCAGGGTTTGCTAGTGCTTGCGCATGGGTATGCCGATCCCCTCATAGCGAGGTACGCATCGCCGACTACCAGTATGCCCCGGACCGAGCTCCGCGACCGATCGAGAGCGGAGAGGCGAAACAATCGTTATCGAGGTCCAGGGGGCTGGTGACACCGCGCGCGTGATGAGTCGCGCTGGATGCGGGCAACCAGTCCTCGACATGGTTCAATCATGACAGATAGGTGAGGTTGTATCGAGACCTTCGTTTGGTCAGTGAAAAGGTGCGCAACCGTTTTGTTCGGTGCACGCCCATATGAACTCCATGCTCCTCGAGACTTTTCTGCAAGCGCTCAAGACGCAAGGCATTCTTGAGTACGCTGATGCGCCGTGGGAACCTTGGCTTCTAAGCGCTGCCCGCACCGGAGGTCGAATATCTGGCGAACAGGCAAGGCGTCTACGCCGTAGGAACTCGGTGTGAAATTATTCGACGGCGAAAGCGGAAGTGCCGGAACTCGCTGGCGTAAAGCATGTATTCGTCAAAGAGTCGGCAGAAGTGAACAACCGCACTAAAAACAGTCATCTGCCCCCCCCGCCGGCGCGGGCGCCAGGTTTCCGCGATTCACGCGTCGAAGTCTCTGCAATCTGCCAACAGGCCTCACTCGGAAGCCTTCCTTCAGATTCCACAGATTGTTCACGGCCGTCGGATAACATCGAAGCTACAATCCAACGCGGACTGCGCAGTGCATTCATAGTAGCTAGGACCGTAAGGATCATGTTTCTGACGCCACGTGCTTACGTCCACCGATAAGTCCGGTTCTGGACGCCTCGGCAAGAATTCTAAATCTGCGTAGTCGCCGTCACCAAGCTCGTATGAGCAGCTCACTGCCGCTCGCGATCCACTATCCATCGCTGGATGGAATTTGGCAGAGCTAAATATAGTGATGCCACCGTCATCGTCCAGCCCAATGCCCAACCATGTACCCTCACCATCGCTAGTCATTGCCATGTACGTGTCCCCGTTTTTTTCGATTGCGGTGACACTCGGGCAGCTTTCGGCCGTGTCAGCCAACACATGACACGATGCGCCAAGCGCGAGCGTAAAAACAAAAATACCTTTCTTCATCGGTTAAATACTTTATATTGCACAACGGTCTGCTAATCTAAGGAAGGTCTGCACAACTCGTTTTCAGAGAGTTGGCCGTTTGCCACTTGCGTCGTATCAGCCATGAGAGTCTGCTGGCAGGTTGGTCGTCTAGCTTTTGAAGCGTGACGACCACTGTTTGCCGAGATTCGCGGCCTGAATCTGCGAGCGTTTCAAGGGTTCCACAAAGCCTTGCGTGCCATCCACAGGTTGCCCAGAGCAAATAGTGTCGTGATCTGGGCGGTGTTCTTCATCAACCCTCGGTACCGGCTCTTTGTATAGCCAAACTGCTGTTTGAGGACGCGGAACGGATGTTCAACCTTGGCGCGGATGCCGGCCTTCAGGCGTTCAATCTGATCGAATATCGCGTCCAGCCGATCGGTTAGGTCCAGTTGTCTGCGCCTGCCTGGTCGCATCGCGACATGCCAGCGAACCGCGCTTACCTGGCAGCGCTTTGCGATACCCTGATATCCGGCGTCAGCGTACACATCCATTTCCTGGTCGTGCAACAGCGCTTCGGCCGCATTGAGGTCATGAACGTTGGCGGCTGTGCCGATGACCGTGTGGACCAGGCCCGACTCTGCGTCCACGCCGACGTGCGCTTTCATCCCGAAGTATCATTGATTTCCCTTCTTCGTCTGGTGCATTTCCGGGTCCCGTGTACCAGAGCCGTTCTTCGTCGAAGTGGGTTCGGAAATCAAGGTAGCGTCGACCGCCGACCCCACCTTCAGCATCAAGCCTTTCTCGCTCAGGATCTCATTGACCAGCGTGAGCATCTGCGCAGCCAGGCCGTGCGTTTCGAGAGGGTGACGGAACCGGAGAATCGTGCTCTCGTCCGGCAAACGCGTCATACCCTCGTCCAGCCCAGCAAATTCACGATACAGCGGCACGTGATAAAGCGCCTCTTCCATCACCGGGTCTGACAGACCAAACCACTGCTGCATGAAGTGGATCTGCACCATCGTCGCAATAGGAAACGGCGGCCTTCCAGTCTTACCCCTTGGATGGTGCGGTTCGATCAACGCAATCGACCTCGACCATGGGACAACGCGCCTCATCTCATCGAGAAGTTTCCGCTTGCGCGTGCGTTTCGTTGAAAGATCCAGACCAAGACCAGGCTGCGTCATCGAGGTACCCCTTAAACCTGCATTCTCCCAGGATAGTCCACCGAGACGTCAACGCCAGGACTTTTGCAGACCTTCCCTAAATATTTCTAACGATATTGTCACGTTGCTGAATGAGTTGGATGAATCTGGATCGCAAACAACTCGCATCCCGATTCGCTGCGTGGCGGGAATTCGCCGACATGGCTCAAAATCCGTTGACTGTCTTGTTAGCGATTGACTCTTCGGCGCAGTCCACGCTACTGCCGACAAGTTGACAGTGCTGCGAGATACGCTAGACGTCACGGCTTCTGCGATTGCACCAACACGTCTTCCACTGGAAGCTCCTCAAGCTTTCACCGATTGCTCAAGACGGTCGAACGACAACGAACCTGCAACGCCAAGCGGCCGGATCAGTGCACTCGTAGTAGTCAGGGTTGTACGGGCCATTTTTTCTGCGCCATTGATTCAGATCGCGCAAATCCAAAGCCGGTAGCGGGGACCTAGGTATGTACTGTAGATTCACATAGCCCCCCCTGGAAAGTTCGTAGGAGCACTTGACTAACGCTGATTGACCGGTGCCAGCATTATCAAGCTGCGCTGGATAAAACGTGGCCGAGGAAAATTCCTTGATACTACCTTCGTCCGGCCCTTTCACAATACCTAGCCATATACCCTCGTTATCGCTGGCTGTTGCGGTGTACACACTCCCTGCCATCTTGATCTCGCCGCGCATCGGGCAGCCTTCGAACGTTGCAGCAGACACGTGATAAGATGCGCCGAGCGCAAGCGTAAGAACGAAAAGGCTCTTCTTCATTGCCTCGAATCCTCTATGTTGTAGGGGGGCATCCATAAATCACTTATGCATGAAATAATGAATTTTATAATAGATCTTGATGTGAAAGTGATTGCGTGTAAGGGATAGTCAATTGCCACTTTCGATGATCTGAAATTCTTCGCGAATAAAATTTAGCACTCGGGTTTATACCGCAATAGCGGCGACCACATCAAATAAAGACTATTTATGCCGGAGGCAATATTTTTGATGGTCATGTCAAAGCCCTGTCTATAGCGTTGGAGGTCGCGAGCGAACGCCATCTGAATTGATCCATTTGACTAGTCACAAGACGTCGCAGCGCGCCAATCATGTCAATGCCAGGCTGTTCTGGCCTTGTAGCGCCCATTTTTAGCCTAGCCCAGTTCCGGTGCCCGGATCTAATCACGCATCAGTGCCGCGTACCACACGAGCGTCGTAGGAGCGACTGCGTCGAGGAGAAGCGCGTGTGTCTGCTGTGGCATCTTTACCTGATCCGGAATTACTTTGGTGGAGTGACGGGTGCTTCGCACTCGCGCGTGGGTTAATGCGCGTGGCCATCGGCTCGACGCTCTGCGCGACAGGGGCAACACTGACCCCCGAACAGTAACCCGTTATGGCGGCGTGACAATCGGCGTGCTATGGCTCTGGCGCAGACGATTCCAATGCGCGTCAAGTTCGTCGATGTCTTCCCTCATCGCAAGCGCCTGAAGCTTGTCTATCCAATTCTGCCAGTATCAGCTCGTCGCAAATGGATTAAGTGACACAGTAGGACTAGTATCGTTCGGACCATGAGGTGCTTCGATCTCGGAGGCCGGCATGGTGAAATGCGTACTCGTTTCGCTCTTCAGTCTGTTGAAGAAGCCTTCTGCGAGCGGGTGGCCCTGGTATTCGTAGTGTTCGGAATTTGCTCTAAGTCTAGGTCGAGCAAAAGTGCTGCTGGATCTGGGAAGCATGATGGAAAGTCCTGCGTACGATCCTAATATCGCGACCAGCGCATCTGTAGTTCGCCTCCTCCGGGGTAGGTTGGTGCCAGGTTCAGCGCGGTCATGAACACGCACGGAGATTTGTGGAAAGCAGGCCTTTGATGGGTAAGCTGAGGTGTCGGCCTATCTCCTTGAGCGTGTGGCCGCTGCACGACCGCACTGGATTCCGGCAACGGTCCTGCTGCGGGAGTTGCAGGAAGCCGGCTATGAAGGCGGTATCAGCCAGCTCAAGACGTTCCTGGCACCGTACAAGCGTGCTGAGCCCGAGCCGGTGGTGCGGTTCGAGACGCCGCCGGGCAAGCAGATGCAAGCCGACTTCACGGTCATCCGTCGCGGCCGCGCGCCGCTGCTGGCGCTGGTCGCGACGCTCGGATACAGCCGTGCGAGCTTCGTGCGCTTCACCGCCGGGGAGGACGCTGCGACGTTGTGCGAGTGCCTGCGCGAAGCGTTCGTCTACTTCGGCGGCACGCCCGAGCAGGTGCTATTTGATAACGCGAAGTCGGTGATTATCGAGCGAGATGCGTTCGGCGACGGCGAGCATCGATGGAACACCCAACTGCTTTCTCTGGCCGAAACCTACGGCTTCACGCCCAAGGTCTGCCAACCCTATCGGGCCAAGACCAAGGGGAAGTGGAACGCTTCAACCGTTACCTGAAGGAGAGCTTCGTGGTGCCGCTCGCGGCCACGCTCAAGCAATCGGGGCTAAAGCTGGACGTCGAAGCCGCCAATGCGCGTATCGGCCGGTGGCTCGCAGAAGTCGCCAACGTGCGCGTGCACGCCACCACGCGCGAGCGTCCGGCTGCGATGCTGGCACTTGAGCAGGTAGCGCTGCTGCCGTTGCCTGCGCCAGCATCGATGCCGAAGCCTGCG
>NZ_JBFPKG010000092.1:0-10918 GCF_040948665.1 Paraburkholderia sp. BR14320 | reverse complement strand
GTTCCAGAACCATTCGCACAGCCCGCTCACGAACTTCAGGCGAGTACCTTGGGCACTTCTTCTTCGTGTTTTCCATAGCTCCATTTTCTCAAGAAGTGGAGCCTCCGGAAATCCCGGGGCGGTTCACTTTGAGCAATTTGTGGATGGCGCGCAGAGCTTTGCGAAACGCTTAAGATGGAGCCGGTGCGGGCATATGTTTCACCGGTACAGCCTCCGACTGGTGACTGTACCGGGCGATCTCCGCACAAGGAATGTCGTCGCCGTTCAGACTGCGATGCGTGTGGAAAATCGCCGCTACGAAAACGACTTCTGCAGAGCTTCCTTAACTTGTTGGTATAGATTTCGCGTAAAGGTAGCCGACCGAATTACTCCCATCGGAGTGGCGGTCGTGAAACTTGACATTCTGGAGAAACGACTATGAGTACAGTGATTAGCAATGCGGGTTATGGTGTCTGGAACAACACCATTGACGTCACCGATCAGGTTCGACAGCAATACGCAAACGGCACGCGCGTGTTTGTCGCCGGTAATCAGTATGGCGATCCTTCCCCTGGAGACCGTAAGTATCTCTACATCTTCTGGAAGGTCAACGACGCCCCGACGCAATCCGGCGTGACCGGGGAGAATGATAATCGGGGGATCAGAATCGCATAAGAGCGCCTATCCCGCCAAAAGTTGCTCCGTCCAGGAAGCCTTGACAAACCAGCCATACTTCCGGCCGGTGCAACTCGCTGAGGACTGAGCTGCGGCCGTAAATGATGGCAAAAGCGTTGCCGGGCATTCCCTGCAGCGCACCAGTTCAGACTGCACCATGATTTTCTCCTTGCCGACCACCATGGTCGGTAGGAAAATTTCAGGACATTATGCGAACCATTGCCACACAACTCAGCGCCCGCGATCCCGCCTGAACACGGCGGTGCCGCCGTCGTCTACATGGTCTCTTCGCCGAATTTGCCGGAGTGGGCAATCGTGAATATCTGAACCTTCAGATATTCACGAATCTAGGCCGCCAGCCCCTCGGGGGTCTTTTTGAACTGAACTCTTATTGTGAATTCAAGGCAGGGGCAAAATCGCAGAGACTCCGAACCAGCCTCTAACGAACGAGCCGGCCTTCGGCATCGAGCACGTGCACCTTACCTAGACCGAGCTCGCGCACCGGCTGCTCGATCTTTTTCAGATCGCCCACGATCACCCAGGTCATTGCTTGTGGTTTGACAATTTCGTCGATCGCCGCCTGCGCGCTTGATACACTCACCGCCTCGATGCGCTGCTCGAGCGTCTGTACGTAGTCGTCCGGACGGCCGTACTTCACGATATTGTCGACGGCGCCGATCACCGACCCGGTGGTCTCGAAACTGCCCGGCAGACCGCGCAATATGGACGACCTAACCTTGTCCACTTCCTGTGCAGTCAGCGGCTTGGCACCGACGATGGCCACCGCCTCCTTTTCCATCTCGAGCGCGGATTCGGTAGTCTTGTCGGCCTGAACGGACGCGTACATCTGGCACGGCCGCTGGCGCAGCGCGCCAACAAGGCCGCTGCCGGCACCGTAGCTCCAGCGCTTTTCCTCGCGCAGGTTTATGTTCAGGCGCGACGTAAAGGTGCCGCCGAACGCGCGGTTGGCGATATCGATGTCTATGGCGTTGATCGCCTTGCTCGACGGCGCGAGCAGACCGGCGAGGATCAGCGACTGTGGCGCTTTGGGCCGGTCGATCAGAAACACCCGTGGCGTGGCTTGGTCGGCGACCTTGGCGATGTTCTTTTTCGGCAATGGCGCGGACGGCGCCCTCCAGTCGCCGAACACGGCGTCGAGTTGTGGAGTGATCTCCTTCAGCGTGGTGTCGCCGACGACCAGGATCTTCACGTTGTCGGGCCGCAGCCAGTCGCGCCGGAACGCCTCTAGGTCGTCTGCCGTAAGTGATTTGATCGACGCCTCGGTGCCGGTGCCAGTGAACGGAATCCTGTAGGCATGGTCGTGGCCGTACAGCAGAGGCGGCAACATGCGCCTGGCGAGGGACCCCGGGTCGACCTTTTCTTGTGCGATGTCGGCTAGTCGCTGAGCACGCACACGTTCGATGTCGTCGGCCTTGAAGGCCGGGTTGCGCACGATGTCCGCGAACAGCGCGAGCGAAGGCTTGAGTTGGTCATCGAGTGTGTTAAGCAACGCGCTACAGGTATCCAGCCCGCAGCTAACACCCATGATGGCGCCCAAGCGCTGCGTGCGCTTGGCTACCTCCAGCGCGTCAAGCGACTTGGTGCTCTCGCCCATCAGGGAGGCGGCGAAGCTGGCGGTACCAAGCTTGCGTCCTTCGTCGGCGGCGTAGCCGCCATCGAACTGCAGGTAGATCTGGGTGACTGGGACAGTGTAGTGTTGCGCCAGCACCACCTCGATGCCGTTCTTCAGTTTGCCCGCTCGAGCTTCGGAAAACGTAGTTCGGGGAAGTGAGTGACCTGCGGCACGCCTTTGGCACGGTCGACCTCGCTCTCGCTCACGACGTATTGCTGTGGAGCCGGCAGTTTGGGCTCGGGTCGACCCTGCGCGTCGGGCAACGGCACGACCTTCGCGTCCTCCGCCTGCGGGTCAAAGTCGTTGCTGCCCGGCAGCACGGTGAGCAGGTAGTCTCCCTTGGTGAGCCACCTGTCCGCCGAGGCTTTTACACTGCCAACGGTGGCGGCGTCGACGCGCTGTTGGTCCTTCTTGTAGGCACCTGGATCGCCGAGATACAGTTGCCCCGAGGCCAACATCTGGGCCTTGTCGCCGACTTTCTCCAGGCGACGCACGAGAGAAGCGCGATAAACGACCTTGGCACGATCCAGCTCATCCTGAGTTGGGCCTTCGATGAGGAATTTATTCAGTTCGTCGGCGATGACCGACTCGACCTTGGCCGCATCCACGCCCTTGCGCACGTTAGCATTAATCTGGAACTGACCGGTCAAAGCGAGCGGTGACACGCCCGCGGACACATTGTCGGCTAACTTGTCCTGATAGACTAGGCGCTGGTAGAGCCGCGAGGTCCTACCCCCACCGAGCACGGTAGCGGCAAGGCGCAGCGAAATCAGGTCATCCGTGCCCAACTGCGGCACAACCCAGGTGCGGTAGATGCGTCTCTGCGACACGTGGTCGTGCTGTACGCCGCGCGTGGACTTCGCCAGCGGGGTGATCCACGGCTGCTGGCGCGGCACCGGCGGACCGGCCGGGATGTCACCGAAGTACTTGACGACTTTCTCCTTGGCTTGCGCGGGTGTGATATCGCCGGCCAGCACGATCACCGCGTTGGCAGCACTATAGCGATCGCGGAACCACTGCTTCACGTCAGCCAGCGAGGCGCCGTTTAGATCTTGCATGGAGCCGATGATGTCATGCTGGTATGGATGGTTTGCCGGATAGATGTTGGACAGGATGTTCTGGTATACGCGGCCGTAGGAGCGTTCTCTCCTTGGCGCTTCTCGTTTTGAACCACGCCGCGCTGCGTATCGAGCTCTTTCTGGCCGATTGCACCGAGCAGGTGGCCCATGCGGTCCGACTCCATCCATAAAGCCATGTCGAGCGCGGTGGTCGGCACCGTCCCGAAATAGTTGGTTCTGTCAAACCCAGTGGTGCCATTCATGCCGGTCGCGCCGGCCAGCTCGAACGGAGCAAAAAAGGAGCCCTTATGGTGCTCCGAGCCGGAGAACATTAAGTGCTCGAACAGGTGCGCCAAGCCGCTCTTGCCCTTGGGCTCGTCGCCAGAGCCGACGTGATACCAAACGCTCACCGCCACCACCGGGGCCTTGTGGTCCTCGTGCACCACGAGGGTGAGGCCGTTGGGGAGCATCGTTCGAGTGTAGGCGATCTCCGGCACTACCATGGTGGCTTCGGTAGATGCGGCTCTAACTCCGCTCGCCGCGATGATCCCGAGCGCGCATATCATCAATCGTTTTTTTAGATTTCGAGCCATAAAACACCTTATTGATTAGACTGAGCTTTAGACACTCGAACGCTGTCGCCGTCCGTTGGCGATCAGACGGCGAACGAGACTGAGATTGCGTGAAGTGAACAGGCGGGGCCGTAGAAGCGGCATCGACTGGTAACTCAAGGGGCGTGACGCGCTTCGGGCCTCTGGAGTTTTCCAGACTTCCACTGCATGGGAGTGTGGGAGGCAAGTCCGGTAAATTCCCGACGCAGCCATTGGGCGGCCAGGCCAGCGGTGACGGGCTGACCGATTCTCAACGGCGCAATTTCGTGCATGGGGAAGTCCTCGGCAATCGCCAGGCTGAGCGACTGCGTGAGAGTCCATGCGCACGAACGAATCTGCATCCAGAGTTCGAGTAGGGTGCGCGTCTGCTGCCAGAGATTGTTGAATCCCCACCAACGCCTGAGATTGTGAAACAGCGGTTCTATGCCCCAGCGGCGCGCGTAAAGCTGAACGATGGTTTGTGCCTCCAGATCCACTTCGGAGGCCAGGATCAGACGTCGCTTTTTCCATTCCTGCCGCTTGTCGTTGTAGAACTGGCACCAGACAGCGCGCACGGGCGCACCCTTCGGGAAGCGGGCCACGACGACGGTCGAACGCAGGCGCACGCGCTGTTCCTTGCCATAGAGCTTCATCGTCAATCCGGTTGCGCACAGCGCTTCGATGGCCTCGGCACTCAGGCGCTTGCCATAGATGCGCGGCCGTCCACGCCGGGGCCCACCGGACCGAACGGCCGGCCGAAACAGCACGGTATCGATAGTCGCGTGGCCGATGACGTGCATGTTCCGACGCAGCGATGGCAGGACCAAACGCGCGCGCATGAACCACGAGTCGAACAGCACACGTATGGGCCGCTCGGTCACACCCGAGACTGCACGCACAAGCGCCAGCACAATCCTGAGCTTGTTGATGTTGCCCGGTTCCGGAACCAGTCGCGAGAGGATCGGCAACACCATGCCGACGCCCTCGTTGCCCAGCACGCTCACACACAGAGTCGCGATGCATTGCGCCCAGACGTGTTTGGGCCGGTTGGTCTTGCCGCTTTGCTGGCGTCGCCACCCGACGCCCGGTGCCTTCTTCGAGCACCGCATGATCAGCGTATCGTCCAGGACCATGGTGAGCGTGCCGATGGGCAAGACAGCAAGCAACAGTCTCAGCAGCGCTCGCGCGAGTGGCCCCGTACGCTAGGTGCCACGCTCCAGAAGCTTGCAATACGCCATCCAGCGGCGCGTACACCCAATGGCCGAAATCGCGCGGCTCACCCATCCTTCGGGCGAAACCATGCACCCGCTGAGCAGCTCGAGGAAGCTGGTTTGCGAGCGAAGCGGCACGGTGATAAACGGAACGTTGATCCATTCACTCAGGCAAAAAATCAGTGCGTTTCGACAAGGACATGGGCCATCGCAAGAGGACCGGAAAACGATTCCCATTGGCCACCGCGCTGCTTGCGCTAAAACGTCGCAGGCAGCGCTGCAGCTTCACGATTGATTTTCCATATCAAGTTTTTGGAATTGCGAACCATTTTTCAGGACCCTTCATCGGGGGGCTGGATTTCTAAAATCGAAACATGATTCTCTCCTTTTAAATTCGGCTGCTGCTGTTGAAGATGATCGCAGACGAAGCTAGAGAAAATCGTGCCAACAGCCAAGGTATCGGTCTAATCGAAATCCTTTGTCGAACAACAACGGACGGGACTTACAATGCAAACACTGATTGTCGCGAATGCAACAGTCTTGGTGCAAAAGGCGCTGGGCAATGAGCTTTGGGTGTGGAGCTAGAGCAGCATCGGTGTTGGTCTGTCGGGCCTTAATCGGCGTGGGCCCCCGGCGTCAGAATAGTTGTCGTGTCGTTTGATTCTTAGACGAGGTCCGGGGGCGGTAGGATCGGCGTAAATGAAAGCCTACTCAGCAGAACGAAAAGAAGCCGTGGTGCGTCGTATGATGCCGCCGGAAGATGTGCCGGTGTCGGCGCTGGCGAGAGAAACAGGAATCACGGAACACACGTTGTACGTGTGGCGCCGCGAGGCGAAAGGGATTGGCCGTGCCGGGAGACGGGAAGAACGCCGAAGGATGGTCTTCGGAAGACAAGTTTGCCGTTGTATTGATCCGGCAATAAAATGTTGAAATCAAGCCGCATAACGGACAGGATCATGCTGGAAGTATCGCCGGATGCGTTCGGGTTGCTTCTGCACAACCCTGTAATGGTACGCGGTGGCCTTGACCAGTTGCAGCCTGGTACGCGTTGGCGCCCGCCGTGTGACGCTTTGCTTGAGGTCGGCGTTGGCCATCTCGTTGGGATTGAGCTCAGGGCTGTAGCTGGGCAGATAGAACACCTCGATCCGGTCGCGGTGTCTGCCCAGCCAGGCCTTCACGGCCTTGCCGTGATGGACACGCAGATTGTCCAGGATCAGGAAGATCTTTTTCTTCGCCCCGGTGATCAGCCGTCGCATGAAGGCGATCAGGATGCCGGTGTTCAGCGCACCGTCGAAGATCTTCCAGCGCATCTGTCCTTTATTCGTCACGGTGGAGATGACCGACAGGCCGGCACGCTTCGCGTTGACCTTGAGCACCGGTGTCTTTCCCGTGGGCGCGTAACCGCGGCCCCGAACATCGTCGGAGCGCAGTCCGGTTTCATCACCCCAGTGGACTTCGGCTCCTTCAGCCTGGGCCCGCTGCGCAATGGCAGGATAGTGTTCATCGAGCCACTTCCTGATCGCCGCCGGCGATTGCTCATAAGCTTCTTCAATGGCTTTTGCGGGGTGAAGCCCCAGCGCCACAGATACTGCCCCATCGTACGAACCGGCACACGGATGCCGAACCGTTGTTCGATCACTTCGGCCACGCTCTGACGGGTCCACAGGGCATAAGGCATTTTCAACTGGTCAGGTGTGCGGTCCCGGATGATTTTCTGCACGACCCGCTCCTGATCTGCGCTCAGGCTGCGTCCGGTACCCGGCGGACGACCGCGAGGCCCGACATCCACGGCACGCCAGCCGCCCCGCCTCGTACGCCTTGCAGGCCGCAATCACCGTCGTGGGCGACATCTCGCAACGCAGCGCCACCTCTTTCAACGCTACGCCTTCGATGCGCATCTTCACCGCGCGGCGACGGCGTTCATTCAGTGCCGCCAACGGAATGCTGCCGAACAGGCGCGCGAGCAACGTCAGCAGCCCAAAGAAGACAAGCAGCGCATCAAACAACTGGAAAAGGAGTTGAAGCGCAAAGAGAAGGGCACAGGCAGAAGCTGCGGCGCTGCTCGTACTTCGAAAAAAGCCCAGGCGATCTGGGGAGAACAAGAGGATGACTGACCAATGTCCCTGATCGCCTGTTATGCATATCGTTGATCCGAGAGGCGGTGGGCTCGGGCTGCCGCCTGCAGAAGGCTGTGAAGAGTTGGGACTGAGCGGCACGCACGTTCCAGCGCTGGGTGGATGACGGCGACGCTGTACGCCGATGGCCGCGTACGCCAAATCGGCCAGAGCCGCGTAACAAGCTGAGCGAAGCCGAGCGGCGGCAGATTCTCGAGGTGGCCAATAGTGCCGAATTTGCGAGCTTGCCGCCTAGTCAAATCGTGCCGAGCTTGGCAGACCGCGGTGTGTGCCTGGCGTCGGAATCGAGCTTTTAGCGGGTGCTGCGCGACGCTTCGCAACAACACCGCCGAGGTCGTGCGCAAGCCTGAAAAATGAACGGGTTCATGCAGCGCGCTATCGCACGCATCGCGAAGCCGCAGCGGACTTGTTCGAATACATCGAAGTGTTTTACAACCGCAGTCGTCGTCATTCGTCACTCGGCTTTGTGTCGCCGGCCCAGTTCATGCGAGACTGGCTCGTGGCTCAGCAGGCAACGGATGTAGCTGCATAACCCCGGGCCTCGCGGCTGCGCCACTACGTGCAAGACCGTCTGGAGGGCAAGGTTCGCGACGCTGATGGTCGTGAGATTTCTGGGCCACGGCAAGCACCATTCAAAGGGAGAAACAAACCGCATCGCGGTGATCGCAAATGGGTCAATGGCTGGTCGCCCGAACAGATTTCCAACCGGCTGCAGATCGACTTCCCGGATGACGAATCCATGCGCATCTCTCACGAAGCCATTTACCAGGCTCTTTATATCCAGGACCGAGGTGCTCTCAAGCGCGAGCTGGTCAGCTGCTTGCGCACTGGGCGGGCGTTGCGCGTGCCGAGGGCCCGGGCACAGGCCAAGGCCTGGGCGCACGTTAGCGAGGCGGTGATGATCTCCAGCCGGCCTGCTGAAGCGCAAGATCGTGCTGTGCCAGGGCATTGGGACGGTGACCTGATCATCGGCCTGAACCGGTCCGCGATCGGAACGCTGGTTGAGCGGTCGAGCCGGTTCACCATGCTCGTCCATCTGCCTCGCGAGGAGGGCTACGGGCTGATTCCCAGAGCGAAGAATGGTCCTGCGCTGGCTGGCTACGGAGCTGTCACGATGGCCAACGCGCTCAAGAAGACCGTGACTGACCTGCCTGCCCAGTTGTGGCGGTCATTGACCTGGGATCGTGGCAAAGAACTATCCGATCACGCCCGTTTCACGGTCGAGTCCGGGGTACAGGTATTCTTCGCCGACCCGCACAGTCCATAGCAGCGCGGCACGAACGAGAACGCGAACGGTCTCTTGCGACAATACTTCCCAAAGGGTACAGACCTGTCCCGGTGGAGCGATCGAGAAATCCAGGCCGTTGCCAATGCACTGAATACCAGACCCCGGAAAACACTTGGTTGGAAGACACCTGCCGAAGCACTGGACGAATACCTGAGGTCTGCTCAATAATCGAGTGTTGCGACGACCGGTTGAATCCGCCCTGACTGCCACGGTCCGAGTGGTGCAGCGCGCCGGGCGCGGGCTTCCGGCGAAACCATGCCATCGTCAGCGCGTCGGTCACAATGTCGGCCGTCATGCGCGGCTTGATGGACCAACCCACGACTTCTCGATTGAACAGGTCCAGCACGACCGCCAGATACAGCCAGCCCTCGTCGGTCCAGATATACGTGATGTCCGAACTGAACACCTGATTCGGCGCAGCCGGCGCGAACTCGCGGTTCAACAGGTTCGGCGCGACGGGCAGCTTGTGCCGGGAATCAGTCGTGACGCGGTAGCGGCGTTTGTGGCGTGCCCGGATACCGTTCTTGCTCATCAAACGCTCCACGCGTGCCTTGCTGGCCGGAAACCCGCGTGCGCGAATCTCCTCGGTCATGCGTGGCGAGCCGTAGGCGCCCTTGACCTCGGCATGAATCGACCGAATCAGCGTAAGCAGTTGCGTGTCGGTCAACCGTTTCCGCTCGGGCGTGCCGCCGCGCTTCCAGGCACGATCGCCGTTCACGCTCACCGAAGGACCTCGCACAGCGTTGACAGCGGATAGTGCCGGCACTCCCCGGCAATCCAGGCGTACTTCACAGAAGGTCCTTCGCGAAGTACGCCGCCGCCTTTTTTGCGATTTCAAGCTCCATTTGCAGGCGCTTGTTCTCGGCGCGTAACCGCGAGAGCTCCATCTGCTCGGGCGTGACCACCTTCGCTCCGGGACCGTTCAGTTTGCCGGCCTGCTCGGCCTTCACCCAGTTGCGCAGCGTCTGCTCCGACACGCCCAACTCGCGGGCCACTGCGCCTACGCCTTGCCCGTCCTTGACTCGTTGCACGGCCGCCGCCCGGAACTCCGGCGTGTACGCCTGTTTTGGTACCTTGAACATCTCTTCTTTCCTTCCTTTGGGTCGAGTTTACACACGACCTGCTGGAAGGCGAAATTTCAGGGGAAGCTCAGCTGGCAGTGTCGATTCCTTCCCGGTTGCCCGGGTGAACCGCCATAACGGAGGGTACGTTGTCCCCGGAGCTTCGCACCCGACCGTTACCAATCGCGCGCGTCCGGGTAACAGCAGGTCACGGCTTCAAATTCCCATATTCAGGTTGTTGAATGTGACAAGGCAGAGAAGAGCTTTGCCATCCACTACATTGCCGATTTACGTCCGGCGGGCGGCGACACGCGTCGCACTTGATGACTTGTGTTAGATGGTATAGACGCCTCCCCCCGGCAACGGGCAAGCGGAAGCTCAGTGGGAGAGAGCATCTGCAGCCAGCTGTACAGGGATGCGTCGAACCCCACAGCTCACGCAGGGGGTTTTCAAATGAAGATGCCCGTTATTGGCATGGATATCGCCAAGCATGTCTTCCAGTTGCATGGGGTCGACGTTGCCACCGGGAAGGTCGAGCGCGTGAAACTCAAGCGAGGTGAGGTAGCGGATTTCTTTGCAAAGAGGAGCGCTCACTTGTGGCGATTGAAGCCTGCGGTGGTGCTCATCACTGGGCCCGGCAACTGCAGAAGCTTGGTCATGAAGTGAGGCTCATTGCAGCGCATTCGGTGAGAGCGTTCGTCTTGCGCAACAAATCCGATGCGGCCGACACGCGCGGTATCTGGACTGCGGCCCAACAGCCGGAGGCGCGGTTTGTCGCCGTCAAAAGCGAAACACAGCAATCGATTCTGGATCAGCGAAGATATTGCGTCGCTGGAGCGGCCGCAACTTCAGGCGGTCACGATCCTGCCCAACCATCGCGCCTGATCGGTCATCGCCTGAAGGTGCGCGTGTACGGTGACCGGCTCGATTGCTATCTGTCGGTGCGCTGGTGCATATCACCTCGCGAGGCTCGCGTGGCGGCGACAACCGCCACGCACTGAATTACCGACACTTCATTGAGAGTCTCAAACGCAAGCTGCAAAGTCATCGTTGGATTTCGGCTCACGAAAGCCGCGCGTGCGCCGCTCGCGTTCACGCGTCGGTTGATGGCTGTACTCGGCGCGGTTGTTTACCCGGTCCGTCGCTTTAACGAACACGTGCTCTAGCAGCCTGCGGAAGTACCGCTGAAACGCGTCATCGCGCTGCGTTCGTGAAGCGTTGATAGAAGGAGCCCAACAACCCGATGGAGATTATGCGCGGCGCCGACACATTCACCGAGAGTCTGTTT
>NZ_JBFPKG010000091.1:0-11725 GCF_040948665.1 Paraburkholderia sp. BR14320 | reverse complement strand
TGCTCGAGGGCGAAGTGAAGATGGAAAAGAACTACACGCTCGAAGAACACGAGGTCCGCGACGGGTTCGTGCTGACGTGTCAGTGTCATCCGGTGAGCGACAAGGTCGTCGTCAGTTACGACGAACGATAAGCGCAAGCGCGTGACACCCCTGTTTTCGATCAGAGTTCCATCTCATGTCTCATTCACTGTTCAGTAAGCACCAGAAGACTCTCAACGAAGCGGTGGCCGCGATCCACACTCGCGGCTACTGGAGTCCGTTCAGCGAAATGCCGAGTCCCAGGGCATACGGCGAAACCGCCGCGGCCGACGGCGAAGCCGCCTTCAGACGTCATCTCGGTCAGCACTTCGAACTCGACCAGCCGAGCAACAACGGCACGGCCGGCAAGGAAAAATCGCCGTTTGGCTTGCAGTTGAACGTGCGGTATCCGAAGCCCGACGCCGACACCCTGTTCGCCGCTGTCGAAACGGCACAAGCCGAATGGCGAAAGGCAGAACCGAAGGCGTGGATCGGGGTCAGCCTCGAGATCCTCGCGCGACTCAACAAGGCAAGCTTCGAGATCGCGCACAGCGTGATGCATACCACCGGGCAGGCGTTCATGATGGCCTTCCAGGCGGGTGGGCCGCATGCGCAGGACCGCGCGCTGGAAGCGATCGCCTACGCGTGGAACGAACTGCGCCGTATTCCCGATGAAGCGTACTGGGAGAAGCCGCAAGGCAAGAACCCGCCGCTGATGATGGCAAAGCACTATACGGTCGTGCCGCGCGGCATCGGCCTCGTGATCGGCTGCTGCACCTTTCCGACGTGGAATAGCTACCCGGGGATGTTCGCCAGTCTCGCCACCGGCAACGCCGTGGTCGTCAAGCCTCATCCCGCTGCGATCCTGCCGCTTGCGATCACGGTCCGGATAGCACGCGAAGTGCTTGCCGAAGCCGGCTTCGATCCGAACGTCGTCACGCTCTTCGCCACCGACCCCGACGATGGACTGACCGTTCAGGCGCTGGCCACCCGTCCGGAAGTTCGTCTGATCGACTTTACCGGCAGTTCGGCCAACGGCTATTGGCTGGAACATCATGCGCGGCAAGCCTCCGTCTATACGGAAAAGGCCGGGGTCAACCAGATCATCATCGATTCGGTGGACGACATCGGGCCCGCCGTTCGCAACATCGCGTTTTCGCTCGCGCTGTACTCGGGGCAGATGTGCACCGCGCCCCAGAACATCTACGTGCCGCGCGACGGCATCAAGACGGCGCACGGCGTCATGTCGTTCGACGCCGTTGCGGCAGCGCTCGTCGAGTCGGTCAACAAGCTGACAGCGGATGCCGCCAAGGCAGTCGAAGTGACCGGAGCGATCCAGAACGCCGGTGTGCTGGCGCGCATCGAGCGCGCGCGCAAAGTCGGCACCTTGCTGCTCGACAGCCGCACCCTCGCCCACTCCGAGTGGCCGGATGCCGAAGTGCGCACGCCGCTGCTTGCGCGCCTGGACGCCCGCAAAGACGAAGCCACGTACGCGGCGGAATGGTTCGGCCCGATAGCGTTCGTCGTCGCGACGGACTCGACCGCCCAGTCGGTCGAACTCGCCGGCCGGATTGCCAGGACCCGCGGCGCACTGACGTTGTCGGTCTACAGCACCAATGAGGAAGTGGTCGACGCCGCCTACGAGGCAGCACTGCGCGGTGGCGTTGCGCTTTCCGTGAATCTGACGGGCGGCGTGTTCGTGAACCAGTCCGCGGCCTTCTCCGATTTTCATGGCACCGGCGGCAATCCGGCTGCCAACGCATCGCTCACCGACGCGGCTTTCGTCGCCAACCGGTTCCGCGTGGTCCAGGTCCGGCGCCACGTGCCGCCGAGCGAACCCGCCCATGTCTGATCGCATCACGCAACCCTGTTGCGGATGCAAAGCCTGAATCGTTCAATATCTCTACCGGAAAACACCATGACCGAAGCCTTTATCTGTGATGCCATTCGCACTCCGTTCGGACGTTATGCAGGCGTACTGAAGGACGTTCGCGCGGACGACCTCGGCGCCGTGCCGATTCACGCGCTGATGCAGCGCAATCCGTCGGTGGACTGGCAGCAGGTCGCGGACGTCCTCTACGGATGCGCGAACCAGGCCGGCGAGGACAATCGCAACGTCGCACGCATGTCCGCCTTGCTCGCGGGCTTGCCGATCGACGTCCCCGGCTCCACGATCAACCGCCTGTGCGGCTCGGGGATGGACGCGGTGGGCAGCGCCGCGCGCGCGATCCGCGCGGGCGATGGCGATCTTTACATTGCGGGCGGCGTCGAAAGCATGACGCGCGCACCTTTCGTGGTCGGCAAGTCGGCGACGGCGTTCTCGCGCTCGGCCGAAATCCATGACACGACGATCGGCTGGCGCTTCGTCAATTCGCTGATGCGCAGCCAGTACGGCGTCGACTCGATGCCCGAAACCGCGGAGAACGTGGCCGACGACTTCGGCGTGGACCGCGACTCGCAAGACCGCTTTGCGCTGCTCAGCCAGCAACGCGCTGCACGCGCTCAGGCCGACGGCACGCTGGCTCAGGAAATCACCGCAGTGCGCATTCCCCAAAAGAAGGGCGAGCCCCTCGTGGTCGATCGCGACGAACATCCGCGTGAGACGTCGCTCGAGGCGCTGGCAAAACTCAAAGGCGTCGTGCGCCCCAACGGAACGGTGACGGCGGGGAACGCTTCCGGTGTCAACGACGGCGCTTGCGCGCTGCTCATCGCAGGTGAAGAGGCAGCGAAGCGCAATCATCTGACGCCGCGCGCCCGCATCCTCGGTATGGCTACGGCGGGCGTCGAGCCGCGCATCATGGGCATCGGACCCGCACCGGCAACCGAGAAGCTGCTTGCGCGCCTCGGCATGACGCTCGACCAGTTCGACGTGATCGAACTGAACGAAGCGTTCGCGTCGCAGGGTATCGCGGTGCTGCGCCGGCTCGGCGTCGCGCAAGACGATCCCCGCGTCAATCCGAACGGCGGTGCGATCGCGTTGGGCCATCCGCTCGGCGCTTCGGGTGCCCGGCTGGTCACCACGGCGACCTACGAACTCGAACGCCGCAATGCACGCTTCGCGCTTTGCACGATGTGCATCGGCGTTGGCCAGGGCATCGCGATTGCAATCGAGCGCGTTTGAGCGGAGCCACTAGCATGTCGAACGCATTGAAGACTTCCACGATCGTCGGCATCGTCGGCGCGGGCGCGATGGGTGCGGGCATCGCCCAGGTGGCCGCGCTCGCCGGACACCGGGTCGCGCTGTTCGATCTCGATGCCGCTACGGTCGCCAAGGCCATTAAGGGCATCGCCTCGAATCTCGCGAGGCTCGTCGACAAGGGCCGCCTCGACGCGACGGCTGCCGCTCAAGCGAACGGAAGGCTGTTTGCGGTCGACCAGCTCGCCGCGATGCGCGATGCGGGGCTCGTCATTGAAGCCGTCGCCGAACGGCTGGAAGTGAAGCGCAAGATTTTTGCCGAGCTCGAAGAGCACGTGGACGACGCCTGCATTCTCGCGACCAACACTTCGTCGATTTCGGTCACGGCGATCGGTGCGACGCTGAAGATTGCTTCGCGCCTCGTGGGTATGCACTTCTTCAATCCCGCGCCCGTGATGGCGCTGGTCGAAGTGGTCAGTGGCCTCGCAACATCGCAGGACGTCGCGACCTGCGTGTACGAGACGGCCGCCGCGTGGGGCAAGACGCCCGTCTACGCACGCTCGACACCCGGCTTCATCGTGAACCGCGTGGCCCGTCCGTTTTACGCCGAAGGTCTGCGGCTTCTGAACGAGCAGGCAGCGAGTGCGGAGTCGATCGATGAGGTGATCCGCGAGGCAGGCGGCTTCCGGATGGGACCGTTCGAACTGATGGACCTGATCGGACACGACGTCAATTTCGCGGTCACCGAATCGGTGTTTCGCGCGTATTTCAACGATCCGCGCTTCACGCCGTCGTTGATCCAGCAGGAACTGGTCAACGCGGGCTTTCTGGGCCGCAAATCGGGACGTGGCTTCTACGAATATGGTCCGAACGCCACACGCCCGAGCCCGCGGCTCGCGCCGCCCACGGATTCTCCGCGGGTCGTCAAACTGTTCCCGCAGTCCGGCGTGATCGCGCGGCTTCAACAAAGGCTGCTGGATGCCGGGCTCGTTACAGCGACGATGCCCGAAACGGAACGCGTCGACGGTGTGGTCGCCCAGATCGACGACGCGCTGCTGCGACTGACCGACGGGCGCACCGCGACTCAATGCGCCCACGACATGAATCACGACAACGTGGTGCTCGTCGACCTGGCGCTCGACTACGCCGGCTGCAGCACGGTCGCGCTCACCCGTGCGCGGCAATGCAGCGATTCGGCCTATGCGGCTGTCGTCGGCGCGATGCAGGCGGCGGGCTACGCGGTCGTGCCGATGGCCGATGTGGCCGGCATGATCGTGATGCGGACCGTCGCGATGCTGGTGAACGAAGCGGCCGATGCAGTCAACCAGGGCGTGTGCACGGCCGCGGATCTCGACCTGGCGATGGAAAAAGGCGTCAACTATCCGTTGGGCCCGCTGCAGTGGGCGGATAACGCGGGCGTCGCTGTGTTCTCTACGGTGCTGAGCAATCTCTGCACCCATTACGGTGAAGACCGGTACCGCGTTTCACCGCTACTAGCCGCACTGTCGTGGTCGCGTGCGTCATGGCACGCCCGCCCTGCCATCGACAGCGCAGCCTGACTCGAATCAACCCAATTCCAGTATTCCGGAGACTCCCATGGTCCGACGCATCCCCCAATCCGACGAACTCGAATCGATCGAACGCGCCAGCCGCGACGAGCTGCAGGCTCTGCAACTGACGCGCCTCAAATGGTCCGTCCGCCATGCCTACGACAACGTGGCGCATTACCGCAAGGCGTTCGATGCCGCTGGCGTGCATCCGGACGATCTGAAGGAACTCTCCGATCTGGCAAAGTTTCCGACCATGACGAAGAAGGACCTGCGCGACAACTATCCCTTCGGTCTCTTCGCGGTGCCGCGCGACCAGGTGGTGCGTGTGCATGCATCGAGCGGGACCACGGGCAAGCCGACGGTCGTGGGCTACACGGCACGCGACATCGATACCTGGGCCGACATCGTCGCGCGTTCGATCCGCGCTGCCGGCGGCCGTCGCGGCGACACGCTGCACAACGCGTTCGGCTATGGCCTGTTCACGGGCGGGTTGGGCATTCACTACGGCGCGGAGCGGCTCGGCTGCATGGTGGTGCCGATGTCCGGCGGCCAGACGGAAAAGCAGGTTCAGCTGATCCGTGACTTCGAACCGTCGATCATTCTGGTTACGCCGTCCTACATGCTCAATCTCATCGACGAGATGACGCGGCAAGGGATGAATCCGGCCGAATCGTCGCTGAAGATCGGTGTCTTCGGCGGCGAGCCCTGGACCCAGGCCATGCGCAGTGAAATCGAAACGCGGGCGGGCATCGACGCGGTCGACATCTACGGCCTTTCCGAAGTGATGGGCCCCGGCGTCGCGGCGGAGTGCATCGAAAGCAAAGACGGCCCGGTGATCTGGGAAGACCACTTCTATCCGGAAATCATCGATCCCGTTACCGGCGAGGTGCTGCCGGATGGAAGCGAAGGCGAACTCGTGTTTACTTCGCTGACGAAGGAAGCCATGCCGGTCATCCGCTATCGCACGCGCGATCTGACCTCGCTGTTGCCGCCGACTTCCCGCGCGATGCGCCGGCTCGCGAAGATCACCGGACGCTCGGACGACATGCTGATCATTCGAGGCGTCAACGTGTTCCCGAGCCAGATCGAAGAGCTGATTCTCGCGATGCCCAAGCTGAGCGCGCAATATCAATTGACGGTCAAACGCGATGGGCATCTGGATTCTCTGGCCGTATGCGTCGAAGCGCGGCCGGAAGTCGGCGAGTCGTTGAGCGACCACGATCGCACAGCGCTCGCGAGCGAACTGCAGCATCGCATCAAGACGATGGTCGGCGTGTCGACGACGGTCTCGGTCGCGCTTGCCGGACATATTCCAATGACCGGAACCGGCAAAGCGAAACGCGTCGTCGATCTGCGGGGCGCGAACCTGTAAGCATCGATGATGGGCGCTGCGCGCGGGGTCCGCGCAACGCCGCTCCACGCGTTCAACGTCCCGTACACCAACGCCCCGAGGCCGAGTCAGCCAGCGATGCCGCCTTTTTGCACCGCTTTGCTTTTCGGCCGTTTCTCCGCCAGCCTGCCAGAGTCCTTCGCCGGTTTAGCCTCGCGCTTGCGCCCCGCTGCCCGTGTCGCTTCCCGGAACGACGCGGCACGCGCTTCGCCTAGCGCAATCAGCGCATCGGTGAGTTGCGCCATGTGTGTTTCCATCGATCTGTTGTCGCCAGATTGAAAGGAGACGAAAGCACCGTCGAAACCGAGCATGCCGAAATACGCCAGTTCATCGGCGACCGCTGACGCGGCGGCGTCGCCTTCAGCGCTGAACGCGCTGCGGATCATTTCCCGCATGTAGTCGCGGCCTTCGTTGCGTACCTCGACCACCGTCTGAATCGCCTCCGGCTCCGCGGCCTCGTTGCTCATCACCATGACGACCAGGAGGCGCAGGAAGTTCTCGCGGTGCTGAAACACCTCCCCCGTCTTCTTCAGATACCAGCCCAGACGCTCGCGCGACGTGCCGCCTTCGGGCGGATTCTGGTGAGCTTCGCGCATCGCGGCGAAGAAGCCCCGCGCGCCTTGGGCCATCACCTCCGCCAACAGCCCGGCCTTGGAGCCGAAATGATGATAAATCGCGCTCTTCGGGATTCCGGTTGCTTCGACCAGCGCCGACATCGACGTGCCGGTGTAGCCATAGGCCGACATCACGCGGGCAGCCGCGTCGAGAATTTCCTGGCGCGATCGCTGGCCGCGTCGATTGCCAATTTGCTGTGTGTTTTCCATCCCAAAAGTATACCGCTTCGCCCCCTTTTCTCACGTATTGGACCGATCGGTTCATTACTGGTTTGCCCTGGCTGTCTGCGATTGGACCGATCGGTACACTAATTCCAACTGTGGGAATGAGCCAGACCATCGTCCGGATTGGGCGTTGCTCCTCATCGCCCGATCGAGACACGGGCACGCACCGCAGAGTGCTTCGCAACATTTCCGGGCCAATGGCCCGTCATCAGAACTTGAACATAGGGAGAGCTATGCACAGCGTGTCGACACTGGGGTATATGGTCCTTGGCGTAAGCGACCTGGCAGCATGGGAGGGGTTCGCCGTCAACGTACTGGGTTTGCAGGTGGGCAGGCGCGTCGCCGGCGATTCGCTCGGCCTGCGTATGGATGACTACGAGCAGCGCTTCCTGTTGGTCAAGAGCGAGCTCGACGACTTCCTCGCCGCCGGCTGGGAATTCGAAACGGATGCGCAGCTCGACGCGTTCGTCGATCAGGCGCGTGCCCGCGGAGCAGGAGTCGTCGAAGCGGATCGCGAAATCGCCGAACAGCGCCGCGTAGCCCGCCTGTTCGTATGCCACGATCCCGACGGCATCAGCCACGAGTTCTATAGCTGCGCGTACCGCGCTCACACACGCGACGCGTTCCGCTCCTCGGTACTGCGCGGAGCATTCAGCACCGGACGCCTGGGTGCTGGCCACTTCGTAACCGTACCGAAGCAGAGTGCGCGCGCCAAGGCGTTTTGCCAGGACGTGCTCGGACTGAAGCTCAGCGACTCCATCACCGGTGAAGCCGCGCCGGGCGTGAACCTCGACGTGACGTTCTTTCACGCTCGCAGCGGACGTCATCACTCGATGGCGGTCGCGGACGTTCCGTTCCCGGTCCCCAAACGTATCCACCACATCATGGTCGAGTGCACCGACGCGAACGACGTCGGCCTCGCCTACGACCGCTGCAAGCAGGCCGGCGTGCCGATCCTGATGGAACTGGGCCATCACCCCAACGACCAGATGTTCTCGTTCTACATGATCTCGCCGTCCGGTTTCGCGATCGAATTCGGCGCGGGCGGCATCGTGGTTGACGACGACACATGGGAAATCAAGCGCTACTCCGAACTCAGCGACTGGGGACACAAACTGAATCCGCCGCCCGGCGCGCCCGCCCCCAACGCGCATTGAATCCCGACTCATCACCTAGCTTGACTGCAAGACCATATTCCTGGAGCCACAGCATGACCTTGACCGAAGCCAACACCAGCAAGTTCGTGACGATCAACGAACCTGGTCTCGAGAACTTCACAATCCATTTCAACGACGCCGGCCACGGCCCGGCCGTCGCCATGCTGCACGGCGGCGGGCCCGGCGCGAGCGGCTGGAGCAACTACTACCGCAATGTCGACGCGCTGGTGAACGCGGGGTTTCGAGTGCTGCTCATCGACAGCCCCGGCTTCAATAAATCAGGCGAGATCGTCAGCGACGTGCCGCGCAACCTGCTGAACGCGCGCGCGACCAAAGGGGTGCTCGACGCGCTCGGCATCGCCAACGTGCATCTCGTCGGCAACTCGATGGGCGGTGCCTCGGCATTGAGCTTCGCACTGGAGTATCCGGAACGCCTCGATCGCATGGTGTTGATGGGACCGGGCGCTCAGGGTCCGAGCATCCTCCAGCCTCAGCCGGGCGAAGGCATCAAACGCATGTTCAAGCTCTATGCGGAACCCACCTATGAGAACTTCGAGGCCATGCTCGAAGTGTTCGTGTACTGGCCTGGCGCAATCACCGAGGAGTTGCGCCGCGGACGCTGGAACAACATCGAGTCGAATCTGAATCACCTGAAGAACTTCATCGCGAGTTCGAAGCTTTGCCCCGTGACGACATGGGACCTGTCCGCACGGTTTCCGCAAATCGCTCACAAGACGCTGATCACATGGGGCCGCGACGACCGCTTCGTGCCTCTCGATCACGGCCTGCGCATGATCAATACCTTGCAGGATGCGCGACTCCATATCCTGCCGCAGTGCGGCCACTGGGCTCAGTGGGAACACGCCGACGAATTCAACCGCCTCGTCATCGACTTCCTGAATAACTAAAAAGCGGGCGACGGGCGGCGGTCGCCGTCATCGCGGGCCCTTGTGCTGCGAACACGCGCATCCCGCTGCCACCGTGAACATCCAGAATATCTAGTGGAGACAAGATATGACCAATGAGTACGACGCCGAGGTTGCCATCGTCGGCTATGGACCGACCGGCGTGATCGCCGCGCTGACCCTCGCGAAACACGGCATTTCCACCATCGCGTTCGAGCAACACAAAGACATTTACCAGCGTGCGCGCGCCGTCACCGTCAACGACTGGACGATGCGCATCTTCCAGAACCTCGGCGTCGACGAACCGGTCCTGAAGCAGATCGATCCGCAACGCGCGCTACGCTGGATGCGCTATGACGGCACCGAGATCTTGCGTATCGAGCACCCGCCTTCGACGCTCGGCATCAAGCCGCGCTTTTTCAACATCTATCAGCCGACGATGGAGTCGACGCTGCGCGAATGCGCGGCGAAGCACGCCGAGTACATCGACGTCCACTACGGCTTCGAAGTCGTATCGTTGGAGCAGGATGAAACCGGCGTCACGGTAACCGCAAAGGACCTCTCGACGGGCGAAACGAAACAGACCCGCGTGCGCTACGTGATCGGCTGCGACGGCGGCAGCAGTGCCACGCGCGGCAAGCTCGGCGTCAAGCTGCTCGGCGATACGCTCGACGTGCAGTGGATCGTGATCGACTGCCGCGTCAAGCGCTGGTGGCCGGACCGCAACCTGCTGACGTTCTGGTCCGACAAGGAACGGCCGGTGGTGGACATCGCGCTGTCTGGCGGCAACCATCGCTGGGAATTGCCGCTGAAGCCTACCGAGTCGGAAGCGGACTTCGCGACGAACGAAGAAGTCTGGCCGCTGCTGAAAGCACTCGGCGTCACCGAGGACGACGTCGAAATCCACCAGTATGCGTTCTATCGCCACCATACGCGGATGGCCGACAAGTGGCGTGTCGGGCGCGTATTCCTCGCGGGCGACGCGGCGCATCTGATGCCGCCCTGGGCTGGCGCGGGCATGCAAACCGGCATGCGCGACGCGTTCGATCTGGGCTGGAAGCTCGCTGGTGTGCTCAAGGGCACGCTGCCCGAGCAATTCCTCGACACCTACGAAACGGAACGCCGGCCCAATGCGGCGTTCTACACCGGCCTTGCCGTGCAACTCGGCCGCATCATCAAGCAGGAACTCTCCGAAGAAGAACAGGCCGCGCTCAACGCACCGCCTCCGCCCGACGCGCCGGAGCAGCCGCTCATCGCGCCGCCGGTGCTGGAAGCCGGCTGGCTGCGCGGTCCGCTCGCCAACGACAGCATCGTGGGCCGCATGGTGCCGCAACCCGTCGTCGGCGATAACCGCGGGGTGATGGCACGGCTGGACGACCTGCTCGGCGACGGCTTCGTGCTGCTCGGCGACGACGTCGATCCCGCCACGCTGCTCTCGCCCGCTGAAAAAGCGGCGTGGGACCAGCTCGGCGCCCGCTACATCGCTTTGCGCCAGCAGGATCAGCACACCAAGGGCTGCGACGAATTCGTCGACCTCGACGGCGTACTGCGCCCATGGTTGCGCAAGTACGGTGCGCGCGCAGTCGCGCTGCGCCCCGATCGCTTCGTCGCCTGCGCCGACGTCAGCGGTCTTGCGGTTCCTGCCTGACACGCCGCACTAAGTGACATCGGTCGACGAACGGGTAGGCGACGAATGCCGCCTACCCGTATCCCGACACGCCTCAACCCAGGGAGAAACATGAACATGCATGATGCCAACGTCGTCAATGCGCTGGCCTCGCGTCTGCGCAACGCTGAAGCGTCGCGCCAGACCATCTCGCCCGTACGCGGAGATATCCCCGTCGACGACATCGCTACCGCTTACGCAGTGCAGCAGGCGAACGTCGATCTGCGCGTCGCGAACGGCGAGCGCATCGTCGGCCGCAAGATCGGTCTGACGTCGCTCGCCGTGCAGAAGCAGCTTGGCGTCGATCAGCCGGACTTCGGCGCGCTGTTCGCCGGCATGGCCTACGGCGACAGTGAACCGATGCCGCTGTCGAAGCTGATCCAGCCGAAGGTCGAAGCCGAAATCGCGCTGGTGCTCGAACACGACCTCACGCACCACAAGCACACGTTCGTGGACATCCTGCGCGCCAGTGCGTACGCATTGGCCGCGATCGAGGTCGTGGACAGCCGCATCGAGAACTGGGACATCCGCTTCGTCGATACGGTGGCGGACAACGCGTCGAGCGCGCTGTTCGTGCTCGGCAGCCGGCCGGTGCCGCTGTCGCGGATCGACCTCACCGCGTGCGCGATGACGCTGTCGCGCGACGGCGAAGTGCTCTCGCGCGGCAGCGGCGCGGCGTGTCTCGGCAATCCGCTGAACGCCGCCGTGTGGCTCGCGGATCGCATGGTCCAGTTGGGCACGCCGCTGCGCGCCGGCGACGTCGTGCTGACCGGCGCGCTTGGCCCGATGGCCGCCGTCAAGGAGCCGGGCACTTACTGCGCGCAGATCGAAGGCCTCGGCAGCGTGCGTGCGACGTTTACCGCTTGAATCAGGACTCAATATGGCCTCCGAAAAACTGAAAGTCGCGATCATCGGCTCCGGCAACATCGGCACGGATCTGATGATCAAGATCATGCGCAACGGCCGGCATCTGGAGATGGCGGCGATGGTCGGCATCGATCCGAACTCCGACGGTCTCGCGCGCGCCGCGCGGCTTGGCGTCGCGACCACGCATGAAGGTGTCG
>NZ_JBFPKG010000090.1:0-12144 GCF_040948665.1 Paraburkholderia sp. BR14320 | reverse complement strand
CTGAAGGCGGGGGGCGCATATGTGCCGCTGGATGCGGCGTATCCGGGCGCGCGGCTGCGGCAGATTCTGGGGGAGGCGGCGCCGCGGCTGGTGCTGGCCGATGCGGCGGGGCGTGCGGCGCTGGGCGGGGAGGCGCTCGCTGGGGTGGGGCTGGTGGAGCTGGAGGCGCAGTCGCCGGCGTGGGCCGGGCAGCCGTCATCGGATCCGGATGCGCGCGCGCTGGGCCTGGGTCCGCACCATCTGGCCTATGTGATCTACACGTCGGGCTCCACCGGCACGCCCAAGGGCGTGATGGTCGAGCACCGGGGGGTGGTGAACTTTCTATCTGCGTTTTCAGAGATATCTTCAATTTCTGACCGCGATACTTTTTTGGCTTTGACCACCATCTCGTTCGATATTGCGGGGCTCGAACTGTTCCTGCCTTTGAGCACTGGGGCCGCAGTCGCCCTTGCAAGCCGTAAGGATGCAATCGACGCCAGGGCCTTACGCCATTACATAGCACATCACAACATTTCTTTCATGCAGGCGACTCCGGCAATGTGGCGCCTGCTCTTAAATGGAGGCTGGCAAGGAACACCAGCGCTGAATGCGGTATGTGGGGGAGAAGCGTTACCTGCAACTCTGTCACTTCGCCTAAATGAAGCGGTGAACTCTGTAAAGAATTTCTACGGGCCAACCGAAACAACCATCTGGTCATCCTTTTTTCCTATTGACACGCCATTCGGCGTGCCACATCAAGGTGTACCGATCGGCCGTCCGATTGCGAACACGCGGGTGTACGTGCTGGACGGTCATGGCGAGCCGGTGCCGTTCGGGGTGGTGGGCGAGCTTTACATTGGCGGGGCGGGGGTCGCGCGCGGCTATCTGAACCGCCCCGAGCTGACAGCCGAGCGGTTCATCGCCAGTCCCTTTGTGGAGGGCGATCGGCTGTATCGCACGGGGGACCTGGCGCGGTACCTGCCGGATGGCAATCTGGAGTTTCTGGGGCGCACCGACGAGCAGGTCAAGGTCCGGGGCTTTCGCATCGAGCCGGGCGAGGTGGCCGCGCACCTGTGCGCACATGGATGGGTACGCGAGGCGGTGGTGGTGGCGCGCGAGGGGCGGGCCGGCGAGCCGCAGCTGGTGGCCTATGTGGTGGCCGCAGAGGAGGCGCAGGAAGCGCAGCTTGCGGCGACGCTGCGCGCGCATCTGGTGGGGCAGCTGCCGGACTACATGGTGCCGGCGGCGTTCGTGCCGCTGGCGGCGCTGCCGCTGACGGTGAACGGCAAGCTCGACCGCAAGGCACTGCCCGCGCCGGCTGACGATGCGTATGCGCGGCGGGGCTACGAGGCGCCGCGCGGGGAGCTCGAGACGGTGCTGGCGCAGCTGTGGGCGGAGCTGCTGGGTCTGGAGCGGGTCGGCCGGCATGACCACTTCTTCGAGCTGGGCGGTCATTCGCTGCTGGCCGTGCGGCTGCTCAGCCGAGCACTGGATGGGGGAATGAAATTAAGCGCTATCGATCTATTCGAAGCCCCCGTCCTGAAGGATCTTGCCTCCAGGGTCGAGATGGACATGGATCCTCATGTGTCTGGAGTGTTGCCGGTCCGTTTGGCGGGAACTCAGCCTCCCGTTTTCTTTGTTCCGACAGGCTATGGAGATTTTTCGTATGTCTCCACTTTAGCAAAAGAAATGGAAGTGGATAGTCCCATCTACGCTCTACCATGGCCCTCCTTCAAAGATCGTTCACTGACTCTTGAGGAGATCGCAACACATACACTGTTGACGATGAAGAAGATTCAGCCACGAGCTCCCTACCGGATTGCCGGATATTCGTCCGGTGCGATCCTCGCTTACGCGATTACTCAGCAGTTGCTGCGCTTCGATGAAACGGTTTCTTTTCTGGGTCTTATCGATGCCCCGCTGCCAGCAAATTCTCCGAAAAAATCTGATGCCGAAATAATACTCGAAATGGTATTTGAACCTCTGGAGTCTTTGGACGATGAACGATTCGAACTGCTACAGCGCTGCGCTAGGAACAGTTCTGTTCCGCAACTACTCCAAAAGGCACAGGAAATTGGGGCGATAGTTGTAGAAGCGGATTTCTACGAAACCGTCGAAACGTATATCCATTTTCAGCACGCGTTACTGAACTATCAGGTTCCATCCCTGCAAGTCGAAATTCACCAGTTCTATGCATCTGAGCTTCCCGAGAATTTCCGGGCTGGGTGCACTCCGGATGCAACGGAGGCTAAGAAGATTGCACCCATGCATGGCTGGGACCGAGTTCTAAATCCCGAGGCCATTCACGCCATACCGATTCCCGGCGATCACGTGACAATGATGGCCGTGCCGGAAAACCGTCGGATTCTTGCACGCGCGCTTTCCTTATGCTTAAGCAGCACACCACACCCGCGAACAATAGGGCCCTGACGCTATGACAACGCGCTCGCACAATCTCGACAGTTACCTCCCGTCGACTTTCGAAGCCCTAACGCAAGGAGGGGACCCGCGGATCGAACTCGACACCGCCGCAATGATCAACAAATATGGGGGGCGACCGATACCAGATACAGGACTGTTAGCATTTGGCTCCGCCACGGCATCTACTATCTCCCTATCTGGCCACTCTGCTGCGCAACAACTACGCTCCCATCTCTTGAGTAGCTTACGGGAGAGAAATCCGGCGGATGTTTATTTGGAGGAGATGTCGAGGCTGCGTAGTGAATTTATCGACCTGTGTGGCTTAGGAGAACTATCTGGCTTGGAGGCTATTGTATCCGCTTCCGGCACAGATGCTCACATGCTTGTCGCAAGACTGGTGGCCGGGACCAGCTCTCGCACAACGTTGGCGATCATGGTTCAACCGGAAGAGACGGGGAGCGGTGTCGCGCGTGCTTTGGCGGGCGCCTTATATCATCGCTACCCCCCCGCGATGAACGATGAGAATGTGGGAGATTTCGGCGATGTCAATCACGTCGAGTCGATAGCAATTCGCTCAGAGGACGGCAGTCTCCGATCCATTGCTGAGGTTGATGACGAGCTTGAAGCAACGGTATTGAGTGCTGTAAAGCAGTATGAGCGCATTTTGATCGTATTAACCGACGTCTCCAAGACCGGCGTGTTGGGCCCCAGTCCGGATCGTGTCCTCGAACTCAAGCGGCGCTGGCCAAACATCATCGAGACTGTCATCGATGCCTCTCAATTCAGGCTGGCATCGAGCACGTTAGTTAGTTACCTCCGTGCGGATAGTATTGTCATCATTACTGGATCAAAGTTTTTTAGCGGCCCTCCATTTTCCGCAATGTTGCTGGTTCCGGCAGACGCAGCATGCAGATTGATGAAGCGGCCGGTCGATCCGGCACTTCGCGTCAATAGCGCGCGCGCAGAGTGGCCGCCACATTGGAATGGCATCATGTCGCTTCACAATGCAAGCAACTTTGGATTGCTTTTGCGGTGGGAGGCTGCCCTCACTGAACTGCGGGATTTTCACAGCATCCCCGCGGCAGGTGTCAGAAAGGTCGTGGAGAACTTCTATAACGCTATTACGTCATGGATGAGTAACTCGCAACAGCTTAGTCTCCTGGAACAACCCGCCTTGCAGCGCAGTCCAACGGAAAATCAGTCGACGTGGGATCAGATACCAACGATTTTTCCTTTCATCTTGTTCGAGTTTAATAACCGAAGAAGGCCGCTGCGCGCGGAGGAGACCACCAAAATCTTCAATCGAATGAAAGCAGACCTTGGTGGGAATGCGCGCGGAGTAAGACGAAAAATATTGTCCGCGCGTTGCGAATTGGGCCAACCCGTTTTATGTGGCGAGATCGATGGGGTTCCTGTTTCTGCG
Organism: Paraburkholderia sp. BR14320; assembly: GCF_040948665.1. Taxonomy (NCBI): domain Bacteria; kingdom Pseudomonadati; phylum Pseudomonadota; class Betaproteobacteria; order Burkholderiales; family Burkholderiaceae; genus Paraburkholderia; species Paraburkholderia sp. BR14320. The sequence continues at coordinate 8,321 of NZ_JBFPKG010000090.1, read as the reverse complement.
CTGCGGATGAGTCTTAGCGCGCGCTTAATTGTGGAGGCCGTTTGCGAGAAACATAACAGCGCTGAATATCTAGTAGAACGTGCCATTTCTGTGTTGGAAAAGGTATCTCTTCTCGCTAAGAACAGGGTGCTTGTATCCTGACTTAAAGCAATCTTGGTCGAGCGCCGGGCCTACTGGCGGGCGGCGATCGCAATAGTCGAGAGAGCGCGAGATTTGCTTTGGCGTTGCTCGAATATGGTAATGATTTTCAAACTCGAACCAGTGGCACAATGACTCCGATTCAAGGCTGTCAGCCAACCTGCAACGAGAAAATGGCACTGCCATCACGAGCAAATAGAAACGATCACTTTGCAGTGCTAGCGGTGACGTGAAGCGGGTCGACCCGCGGCGAGCGCAACTCAATAGTACGGCGTGGATATCCATTCCCGGTCAGAGAATGAGGCCTGTGGACGCGTCTTTCATCAATGAGGGAATTTGATCCAACATGACCGGTTGTCGAGCCACAGTTCTCCACTATCTCACGCCGCGCGTGCATTGCATATATCAACAGGGAACTTGGATTGAGCTTGTGCTCAACAGGGACGCGCTTGTGGTGTTAGAAGGCAATTTTGTTAAGGAATACAAAGTGTATAGGCATAAACACGGGGGTACGACAGAAAGGCCGGCCATGATCTCGGGGAATTGCCCTTGGTCTCCTGCCAGTCGGTCGAAGCGGTTGAGCCAGCCGAAGCCGCGATCGACCGCCCAGCGGCGCGGCAACGGCACGAAGCCATTTTTCGCCTCAATCCGCTTGATTATCTGAAGCTCGATCTCTTCGTCGAGTGCGGCCTGTGCGGGCTCTTCGCAGGTATATCCCTGATCGGCGAACGCTACCTTGACCGTCTGGCCTTTGGCGTGCTGAATCTGGCGCGCCAATTCTCCGACCAGAGCATGCTCCTGTTCGTTGGCCGGCATCACATGCGCGGCAAGCAACCGCTCGAAGATATCGACCGCCATATCGACATTACTGCCGCACGGCGGAAAGTCATTGGGCAACAAACGCCACGGCATAGCCGCGCGCACGATCCAGCGCAGTGCATTGAACATCTCGCGCAATTCATTGCAGCGACGCGGCGTGTCTTTGTTCATCAACGTCAGATACGCAGTGGCGAAGTATCAATCTTCATCCGATATATCGGTTGGCTATGGCCTGTGTTCTTTTGTCCCGTCAGGATACAAAGCACGGCAGAAAGTGCCTAACGTTCTCAAGATCATTGATGATCCTATCCATTCGGGGGGCTGTAAGAAAGAATATGAGCGATGCAATTTAATGATTCCCGTCGGAGTTCGGAGATGAATTTGAAAATATTTTCTTTGCGAGAGAGGCCGGAACTTATTCCTCTTGTTTTTTCGAGCGAGTTAGATAGCATGTGGCCGGACTTTATGCGCCATGATCGAACCGCAAAGCTCTATTTTGGCGCGGGAGTCTTGTCAAGATACCTAGGCTTCGCGTATGCCGGGCTTGTCGGCGAGGAGGTCGTTGGGCGCGCTTTCGGCGCTCCATTTGCCTCAAACGTCGAGGGCCGCGTGGAATTGCCGGACGGCGGTTGGGATGAGGTTATCCGCTGGGCTCACGAAGACAGTCTGCTAGGCCGTGAACCAACGACGATAAGCGCACTCGAAATTACCCTACTGCCAAAGGCGAGAGGTTTCGGTAATGCGCTGGCACTGCTGAATGCGTTGAAGCAATGTGCCAAAATGGCGGGATTCTCAAAACTTTCGGTCCCCGTTCGGCCAAGCCAGAAACACCATGTGCCCGGGATGCCGATGCTCGAGTATACGCGACTACAACGCCCCGACGGTTTGCCGATGGATTCTTGGTTGCGAACCCACCTCGGTGCTGGAGGAAGGCTCATGAAAATTGCCCCTTATTCCATGACCATCGTTGGAACGATTTCGGAATGGTCACAATGGACAGGGCAAATATTCGAACATTCGGGAAGTGCTGAGGTCGATGGGGCATTGGTGCCGGTGCTCGTTTCAATGGAGCAAAATTGCATCGTTTATGTCGAGCCAAATGTTTGGTTTCAATACGACCTATGATTGATGAAGCTTAATTCTTTCATTCCACGAAGTGAGATACGTCGGTATATAAATGATGGCGAAAAGGAAACCTTGGTTTGACATGCGGGCGTTTAAGTGCGTACTAGTCTTTACTGTACGATACTGGCGCAAACAGCCTGTGAGAATTTCCGCGATCGCGACGCTCGCATTACTGGCCACCCTTGCCGAGGTGGTGACGCCATTCTTTTCTGGGCGACTGGTGGATGCGCTGACAGCTGGTGGCGGTGATATGGGTTTGAAGTCCGCTGCGTGGCACCATGCAGCAAGTACTTTTGGTTTGCTGATTGCATTGGGAGTTGGCACGACCTTGGCGAGACATTTCACGCTTCACACCATCATGGTGCTGACGTTGAACATGATAAGCGATGTCGCGTCGAACGCATTTTGCCGAGTGCAACGTCTCTCCACCGATTGGCATGCGAATAGTTTCGCCGGTTCGACAGTACATAGGATCACGCGCGGTATGTGGGCACTAGAACTGATGAACGACACGCTGCTTCTCGCGTTGCTGCCTTCGCTGCTGATGCTGGGTGGCGCGACGATACTGCTTGGTGTCCGCTGGCCGCTGATGGGTGTCTTGGTTGGCGCAGGCTCGCTGCTGTACATTACGGTCGCAGTGTCGCTATCGCTCGGCTATGTAGCGCCCGCCGCGCACATCAGCAATCTGTGGGACACCCGCATGGGAGGTAGGCTTGCCGACGCGATAGCCTGTAACTCGCTCGTGAAAGCGTTTGGCGCCGAGAGCCGGGAAGAAGCTAGGTTTGCCCGCATAGTCAGCAAGTGGCGTAAGCATGCGGCTCGCATGTGGGCGCGCAGCACGACCAATGGTGGAGTCCAGAGCGGCATGCTCGTGCTGATGCAAACCGCGATGCTCAGTACCGCACTATGGTTCCGCGTGCGCGATGAAGCAAGCGTCGGTGACATCGCGTTTGCGCTAACAATGTTCTATGTCTTGCAAGGCTATCTACGCGAAGTTGGGATGCACGTACGCAACCTGCAACGCTCTGTGAATGAAATGCAGCAACTAGTTCTGCTTGAGCGAGAGAGATCTGGCATCGAGGACCGGCCAGGTGCGCGTCCTATCGAGATTCGACGAGGGGAGATTTGCTTCGACCGGGTGACTTTCCAATACGACAAAGTCCGGGAGCCTTTGTACAAGGATTTCTCAGTAACCATTGCGCCCGGTGAGCGCGTTGGGCTGGTGGGCCGTTCAGGGGCAGGAAAGACTACGTTCATAAAACTAATCCAGCGGCTCTACGATCTCAGCGATGGTCGCATAAGGATTGACGGGCAAGACATTTCCCAAGTTGAGCAGACTTCGCTGCGACGGCAGATCGCTATCGTGCAACAAGAGCCGTTGTTGTTTCACCGTTCGCTCGCGGAGAACATCGCATATGGTAAGCCGGACGCGACGCAGGCCGAGATCGAGCAAGCTTCCGCGCTAGCGAACGCGCACGAGTTCATTGCCGCGTTACCGAACGGATATGCCACGCTGGTGGGCGATCGCGGGGTGAAGCTTTCGGGCGGTGAACGTCAGCGAGTGGCTATCGCTCGTGCTTTCTTGGCAGACGCGCCAATCATTATTCTCGATGAAGCGACCTCGAACCTTGACGGCGAAAGTGAAGTGCTGATTCAGCAGGCGATGGAGCGGTTGATGGTTGGGCGTACGACACTCGTGGCTGCACACCGCCTGTCCACGGTTCGTGCGCTCGACCGGCTGCTGGTGTTTGATCACGGCCGCCTAGTCGAGGAAGGAAGCCACGACCGGCTCGTTCAGCTCGATGATAGTACTTACCGTCGGTTGTTTGATCAGCAGGGGTTCGGGTTAGCTCGCGAGATTTGACGACGTTGTGTGCTGCCGTTGCTGACGAGCGGATCAAACGGCGACAAGTCGGAAGCGTTTCCGCGGCGCCACCCGACCGTCGTATAGTTCGTTTGGTTCCCCTCCGGTTTGCGTGTGAGGATCTCAATGATCTTCCTTTAGGGCTGATTGATTGAAATGGGAGATCAGGTCAAGCGAATGCCGGCGAAGCTCGTCCAGCCATGCGATATCGGCAACAAGAATCTATGGTCCTCCCCGTTTTTGCAACGCTGATTCCGATTTTGTGGTTGGCTTGCGTGAATCTATTCGGCGTCTTGAAGGGGATCACTCCCCGCGCCACGATGAGAGTCGCGCCCGACGAACCTCAGAACGATGGCGGCTTCATATGAGCCCATTCTTGTTTCGGGTTCCTCGTCGGGCCACTGTGCCGTTCACGTCATCAGGTGTCAGCGGTCGCAAAACCAGTTGGGTAACTTGTTTGGTGCTGTGTGAAACTCGCTATGCGGGCATGGCTGCAGCCCCAGCGTTAAAACTCGTCTTGCGCGCTGCGATCGCCCATGCGATTCGCGCGAATTTGTTGGCCAATGCGCAGGCCACAACATTGGAGTGTCGTCGCGCGAGCATTTGCCGCGTCCACGTGACCAATGGGCCTGAATTCTTGTCAATTCTCTGCATGAACACTCTCGCGCATTGAACCAGCAGCCGGCGGAGATTCTTGTCGCCTCTTTTACTGATGCCCAGAAGGTTCGCTCGGCCTCCTGTACTGTATTGACGCGGAACCAGACCTATCGAGGCCGCGAAATCACGGCTGCGGGCGTATTGTTTGCCATCGCCCATCTCTGCTGTAAGGACGCTAGCGGTGATCGGGCCGACCCCAGGGATCGTCAACAGACGCCGGCCGAGGTCGTCGTCGGCGAGTTGCTGTGCAATTTCCCTGTCGAGCTCCGCGATCTGTTGCGCAAGATACTTGTAGTGGGTATGTAAGCGTTCGAGAATGGTAACCAGACGCGGTGGCAATGAGTGTTCAGCGAGCAGGGCCGGGAGTCGCCTGACGACCGCGTTGCCAATCGGCAGGCTGATGCCGAACTCAAGCAGGAAGGCATGTAACTGGTTCGTTGTGCATACGCGATCGCGAATCAGTGAATCCCGTACCCGGTGTAGTGCGGACAGCGTTTGCTGCGATTCCGTCCTCGGAGTGACAAATCGCATGGCCGGCCGTGAGGCAGTTTCGCAGATTGCCTCGGCGTCAACAAAATCGTTCTTGTTTGATTTTACGAATGGGCGAACGAACTGCGGTGAGATGAGCTTGATCTGGTGCCCGAAGGTTGCAAGTTTGCGTGCCATGAAGTGGGCGCCGGCGCAGGCTTCCATAACTACCGTGCAAGCGTGAAAGTTACTTAGAAATTCGATCAGCTGCTGTCGCGATACCTTCTTGCGGAACACAGCCTTACCAGACTTGTCCTGGCAGTGTAGGTGAAACGAACGTTTGCCGAGATCGATTCCAATGACTGTTACGTCTTGCATGGCATTGCCTCCGGTTGAACGAGCCGATACAGCGTAACCCACTGTCAGGTGGCGAGGACCATCCCATTACGATCCCGCTGACGCTCGCGCGATCTGGATGGCCTTGGTCTGGACTGCGATAACGATTGCGCGTTCATGAACCCGGCCGTCTTTGATTTCAAGGCAACGGGTATCGAGATGGTGCGTTGGCGTGCCTGCAAGAAAAACGATCAGGCGCGGGTCGCGCAAAAGAATGGCGCCGTCTGTACGTCATCTGGTGGGGGACGGCAGGCTACAAGGTCTCGAAGCCACAGAAAACACTTGCCTCACTTTATCAAGTGTCGCGGCTGTATATCAACTTCTTCCAACCGTCATTCAAACTGAAATCAAAGACAGGTCACGGCGCCAAGGTGACAAAGCGCTATGAGGCGAGTTTGACGCCACCCGAAAAGGACGGATACCCCGGGATCGAGAGCGTGCGCGGCATGGCTGAGTTTGATGATGGCGCACTATGCGGACATGCTGGTCCTGATCGCATTGCCTCTGGGTCGGGACGCTGGTGGCGCAATACCTTTCTTTTCGCGTCCGGGCAGCGATCGCGGTGAGGCCATGACAAAGGGAGATACCTTCAGCTTCTATCAGCGTATCTGTGTGGCGCGCGGCCTCCGTCACGGCCAAAGCTGGACGTGTGTTCTGGTGCTGTACGGTATCGTCACGCTGTTTCCGTCGCCGATCGCGGCGCTGCTCGAATGGAAGGTTAGCGCGACCACCGTCATATCCGTCATGCCTCTATTGCTGGCGGTATTCGAAATTGACATCACGGATACGGTGGACTTCTCGGTCTATTCCGCGTCGGGAGCGTTGCTGGGCTTCACGATTCTCTTCGCACACACCTATGCGTCCGGGTTGCGCGCGCGTCTGGACCCCAGCGGACGGGCGATCGGGGGCACAGCGGCAATGCTGATGGTGGGGCGGCGTTCGAGTTGATTCTGTTCAATTCTTGCGTCGAACCAAGCGTCGTTCGCCGGCCGTTCGCGACCTGATTCTCCCGCCGTGCCGATTGCGCTCGACGGTGATGACAATTTTCAGCCCAAACGTGGCAGATTTGCCAAGGTTAGTTGTAGAGTCGTTGACTTTGGTGGCGTCCGACCTTCATTGAGGTCAGTTTGCGGACGACCACCGGGTCAGCACCGTCGTGTTCGCGCGCGGCAGCAGCGCGAGCGCCGAGCGGCCGGCGCGCTGCGTGCGCCCGGCCTTATCGAGCAGCACGAACGGTAGCTCGGGCAGTTGCCACTCCTGCGAGGGCACCGCCGGATCACGCAGCGGCAATAGGACGATCAGCGTGCTCAAAGGCCACTCTCTCTCTCTGTGGATTGCGTTATTCATAGTTGGTCTTGTACCCGCACGATACGCGTAGTGTGAGTCAGCGGATCGCGATAGACGAGCGTCGTGCGATCCACTTCGGCGCGCTCGTGCTGCACACTGCCGTGGACTAAAAAGTAGCTCGAATTGACGTCGAACTGATTCGGATCGATCGACGCCGATTGCACGCCGGCGGCGGTCAGCGCGAGCTGCACGTCGCCGGCGTTGCGGAAAAACACGGTCTGGCGCCGCGCGACCAACGCCTGCCCCTGCGACACGGTCATGCCCGGCACCACCGCCGCGATCACTTCGGCCGACGCGGTGTTCATGTTGACCGCAGTGACGGTCGGCAGCACGGTGACGAACGGCCGCAGCTTTGCGACGATCTCCGGTGTGTAGCCCGGAATGTCGAGCAGCGAATCGACGCCCGTCATCAAGAGCGGCGCGACCGCCACGTTGTCCTCGCCGTCCTCGATGCCGGGCTGCTTCGTGAAGTTGCCACCCGTCATCCCGCCGCCGCCGACCTGCGGCGAGCTGCTGATGGACGTGCCGGTCTGAAAGCGCGTCGCCGATTGTGACAGCCCCGCGCGCACGTGCAGCGCGGTCACTTTGGCCAGCTGCCCGCTCAGGCCGAGCGACACCAGCAGGCGCTGATACGCGGCCATCTGCTCGGCGCTGATTTGCGTCACGCCGGGCGCCGGACTCGCGACCAGATTGCGCAGATTGAATCTGGACTGCGCGTCCTCGATCGAGCCCGACAGGTACGTGGCCGCGCCTTGCTCAGCGCGCACCTCGCCGGTCTGGCCGAGAAAATCAGACAGCCGCGTTTTCGCGATCGGCTCGCCCCACACGCCACCCAGATAGGTGATGCCCGCCGACGTATCGCCTTCGGAACGCAGGATCAGCCGGGTCCAGTCCAGCGCGCCGCGCGCGACCCATTGCGCCTGCGACAGCAGCCGCTGATTCTCGATGCGGCGGATCTGCACCTGCTGGCGCCACAAAATGCTGGAGACGAGAATTGCCGATAGCGTCACCACCAGCAACGCGCTGATGATGGCGGCGCCGCGCTGCCGTAGCTGCACTTTCCGGCGGGAGCTTCGTCCCGCAGGCAACGCAGAAGCCGCACGGCGCGCATCAGAAAAAGAGAATCTCATGTCATTCTCCACGGAATGCCGCATGCGCTTATGCTCCGCCCGTCACGCGAATCACTTCCTCGAGCGACGTCAGTCCCGACGCGAGCCAGCGCTCCGAATCCTCGCGCAGCGTGCGCATGCCCTGGGCGCGGCCCGCTTCGAGAATTTCGGCATCGGCCGCGTTGCGGTGGATCAGCGAGCGGATCGTTTCGTCGATCAGCAACAGCTCGTAGACGCCGCGGCGTCCCGCGTAACCCGACTGGCCACAACGGTCGCAGCCGACCGGATGCCAGCGCTTGCTGCCGTCTTCCTCGGTGCGCTCCTCGCGGCAGACCGGACACAGGCGCCGCACCAGCCGCTGCGCGAGCACGCCGAGCAGCGACGAGGCGAGCAGATAC